>NZ_CP073079.1 GCF_018135625.1 Phenylobacterium montanum | reverse complement strand
GGCCGCGCCGCCGAACCGATCGATCCGGTCGAGGCGCCCGAGCTGATCCAGGTTCGGCAGGTGTTCGCCGAACCGATCGGCGCCCCCGAGACCTTGGCCCGCTATACCCTCAAGCTGGTCGGGGCCCTGTGTGAAGCGCTTGAGGCGAAAGGCCTCGGCGCCCGGACGCTGGATCTGCGGTTCCATCGGGTCGACAACCGCATCGAGGCGGTCCGCGTCGGCCTCGCCAAGCCGGTCCGGGACATCAAGCGCCTGACCCGCCTGCTCTGCGACAAGCTGGAGACCGTCGATCCCGGCTTCGGCGTCGAGACCATGGCGCTGGCGGCCCCCACGGCCGAGCCCCTGACCTGGAAGGCGGTCGCCACGGACCTGACGCAAGCCCCGACACCGGATGTCGCCGACCTCGTCGACACCCTCGCTAATCGCCTGGGCCCCGGACGGCTTTACCGGACCGCGCCGGCCCAGAGCGATGTGCCCGAACGCTCCGTGCGCCAGATCGTGCCGACCGCGCCGCCGACCGGCGACGCCTGGCCCGCGCACTGGCCGCGGCCGGCGCGGCTTCTGCCCCATCCGGAGCGGATCGAAACCCTGGCCCTCCTGCCCGACCAGCCCCCCACGGCTTTCACCTGGCGGGGCGTGCGCCGGCGAGTGAAGCGCGCCGACGGCCCCGAGCGGATTTTCGGCGAGTGGTGGCGGCGAGACGGCGAGGTCGACGCCGTGCGCGATTATTTCCAGCTCGAGGACGACGCCGGCGAGCGGTTCTGGGTGTTCCGCCGCGGCGACGGCGAGCAGGCCGCCACAGGCGATCTGACCTGGTTCCTGCACGGGCTTTTCGGGTGACGCGCCTGGCCCAATCCCGCCGGCTTATTGCCGGCGCGCGCCGGCGCGAGGGATGCCCACCATGCTGCGCGCGACAGCCGATACAAGCGCGATATCCGGGAAGAAGCCGAGGCGGTGCAATTCGTCGAGCATGGATTCGAATTGCGCATAGCGCGCTTCACCGCCTAGGGCCGAAATCGCCAGCTCGCCGAGGCGGTCCGCCACCATCGCAATCTGCTGTTCTCGGCGCGCCGCCTCAACGGGCGTTGGCATGGCGGGGCCCGTTCGAACCCAGCTTTTGCCGTTCTGCCGGATATGCTCGGCCACCGCGAGCAGGGCTGCGTTGGCCTGGCGCGCCGCCGAGAACGCCTGGGCGATGCAATAGACGGCGTCCTGGATGTCGGGCTTGTCGTCTTCACGCGGCGTTCGATCCAGACGCCGGTAGGTGTTGGGCGAAAACCCGCCGTTGCGCAGGATGTAGAAGCCGACTTCGGAGGGCCCGAATGTGGCCTTCTGCCCGGCGATGTCGACCGTCCAAGGGTTCTGAGGGCCGCCGCGCGCTTCCACCTCAGACAGGACGGCCTCCAGCGTCTGATCGTACTGTTCCATGCGTTGCATCTGGTCCTGGTCATCCTGAAGGATGGAGATCGAGTCCGGCTTCCAGGGCAGATGGCGGCCATCGAGGGCGCGCCACGCCCTCAGAGCCGCCTCGACCGGTCCCGGCACCGCCTCGCCATCAGCCCACCGGCGCACACTGCGTTCGGACACGCCCAACAGCTGGGCGGCGTCCGCCGGAGCGAGCCGCAGCGCGCTCAGGTGATCAGAGAATTCCGAGGGCGACATCATGGCAAAACGGTAATTGCCAATATGTCAAAAGTCAATTGGCCAGTTTGTCAGATCAGGGAGGCCGCCATGTCCGCCCTGCGCTACGTTGAGCTCCAAGCCACGTCCCACTTCTCGTTCCTGCGCGGCGCCTCCTCCTGCGAGGAGTTGTTCAGCCAGGCCGCGCTCTGTGGGATCGAGGCCCTGGCCATCGTCGACCGCAACTCCGTCGCCGGCATCGTTCGCGCCCACGAGGCCGCCAAGCTCGCCGGGGTTCGACTGATCGTCGGCTGCCGGTTGGACCTCGTGGATGGTTCGGGCGTGCTGGTCTACCCGACCAACCGACCGGCCTATTCCCGGCTCTGCCGGCTGCTGTCGCTCGGCAAGCGGCGGGCCGGCAAGGCGAAGTGCAATCTCGATTGGCAGGATCTGCCCGACTTCGCCGAGGGCCTGGTGGCCGTCCTGGTCCCAGATCAGCCGGACGAGGTCTGCGCCCTAAACTTGCGCCGACTCCGCAAGATTTTTGCGGACCGGGCCTTTCTGGCGCTCAGCCTGCGCCGGCGCCCCGGCGATGCGATGCGGCTGCATGAGCTGTCCAACCTCGCCGCCCAGGCTGGCGTCTTGACCGTCGTCACCAACGACGTGCTGTTCCATCATCCCGGGCGGCGCCTGCTGCAGGACGTCGTCACCTGCGTCCGCCACGGCTGCACCATCGACGAGCTGGGCTTCCGGCGCGAGCGCCACGCGGACCGGCACCTGAAGCCGGGCGAGGAGATGCACCGCCTCTTCGCCAAATATCCGGAGGCGCTGGCACGGACCCTGGAGATCGCCGATCGCTGCCGCTTTTCGCTGGAGGAGCTGAAGTACCAGTACCCCGACGAGGTCTCGACCGCCGGCATGACGCCCCAGGCGACCCTCGAGGCCCTGACCTGGGAAGGTGCGGAGGGGCGCTACCCGGAAGGCGTGCCGGACAAGGTCAAGGCGATCCTGCGCCACGAACTGGGGCTGATCCGGACCCTGGACTACGCCCCCTACTTCCTGACCGTGAATTCCATCGTCCGCTTCGCCCGCAGCCAGGACATCCTCTGCCAGGGCCGCGGCTCGGCCGCCAATTCCGCCGTCTGCTACGTGCTGGGCATCACCTCCATCGATCCCGAGCGCAACGACCTGCTGTTCGAGCGCTTCGTCTCCGAGGAGCGGCGCGAGCCGCCGGACATCGACGTGGACTTCGAGCACGAGCGGCGAGAGATCGTGATGCAGTGGGTCTACGAGACCTACGGCCGCGACCACTCCGCCCTCTGCTCCACCGTCGTGCGATATCGGACCCGTGGGGCGATCCGCGACGTCGGCAAGGCCCTGGGCCTGCCCGAGGACCTGACCAAGATGCTGTCGTCCCAGACCTGGGGCTGGTCGGAAGGGGTCCAGGACAAGCACGCCAAAGAGCTGAATCTCAACCTCGGCGATCGCCGCCTGCGCCTGACCCTCGACCTCGCCCGCCAGCTGATGGGCGCGCCGCGCCATCTGTCCCAGCACCCGGGCGGGTTCGTGCTGACCCGCGACCGGCTGGACGAGCTGGTGCCGATCGAGCCGGCGGCGATGAAGGACCGTCAGGTGATCGAGTGGGACAAGGACGACATCGATGCCCTGAAGTTCATGAAGGTCGACTGTCTGGCGCTCGGCATGATGAGCTGCATGAAGCGCGGGCTGGATCTGCTGAAAGCTCACAAGGGGATCGATCTCGACCTCGCGACCATCCCCGCAGAGGATCCGCGCACCTACGCGATGATCCGCAAGGCCGACACCCTCGGGGTCTTCCAGATCGAGAGCCGGGCGCAGATGGCCATGCTGCCGCGGATCAAGCCCCGCACCTTCTACGACCTGGTGATCGAGGTGGCGATCGTGCGCCCAGGCCCGATCCAGGGCGACATGGTCCACCCCTATCTGCGCCGGCGCGAGGGCAAGGAGCCCGTGGTCTTTCCCAAGCCCGAGCTGGAAAAGGTGCTGGGCAAGACCCTCGGCGTGCCCTTGTTCCAGGAGCAGGCCATGCGGGTGGCCATCGAGTGCGCCGGCTTCACGGCCGGCGAGGCCGACCAGCTGCGCCGCGCCATGGCCACCTTCAAGCACACCGGCGGGGTCAGCCATTTCCGGGACAAGCTGATCGGCGGCATGGTCGCCCGCGGCTACGATCAGGAGTTCGCCGAGAAGACCTTCAGCCAGCTGGAGGGCTTCGGCTCCTATGGCTTCCCCGAAAGCCACGCGGCCTCCTTCGCCCTGATCGCCTACGCCTCGAGCTGGCTGAAGTGCCACCACCCGGACGTCTTCTGCGCCGCCCTGCTCAACGCCCAGCCGATGGGCTTCTACGCGCCTGCCCAGATCGTCCGCGACGCCCGTGACCATGGGGTCGAGGTTCGCCCGGTCTGCGTCAACGCCTCGCGCTGGGACTGCACCCTGGAGCCCACCGATCACCCTGACCGGTTCGCGATGCGGCTGGGCCTGCGCCAGGTGCGCGGCCTTTCCAACGTCGACGCTGCCGCCATCGTCCTCGCCCGCGCCGACCGGCCTTTCGCCTCGGTCGACGAGGCCTGGCGCCGCGCCGGCGTGCCGGCCGCCAGCCTGGTCAAGATCGCCGAGGCCGACGGATTCCGCGCCGCCATGGGCCTGGCGCGGCGCGAGGCGCTCTGGGCCATCAAGGCGTTGCGCGACGAGCCGCTGCCCCTCTTCGCCGCCGCCTCAGCACGGGAGCAGGCGATCGTGCCGGAGTTCGATGAGCCCGAGGTGACGCTGAAGCCCATGAAGGCGGGCCGGGAGGTGGTCGAGGACTATGGTCACACCGGCCTGACCCTGCGCGAGCACCCGGTCACCTTCCTGCGCCAGGACCTGGCGCGCGAGAAGTTCATGACCTGCACCGCCGCCAGCGCCGGCAGGGATTTCCAGAGCTGCAAGGTCGCCGGCCTGGTGCTGGTCCGCCAGAAGCCCGGGTCGGCGAAGAACGTCACCTTCATCACGCTGGAGGACGAGACTGGCGTGGCCAACCTCGTGGTCTGGGAGGCCGTCTACGAAAAGCACCGACGCACCGTGCTGACGAGTTCGATGCTAGGCGTCGTCGGCCGTATCCAGCGGGAAGGCGACGTCGTCCATGTGGTCGCCTACAAGCTCATCGATCTGTCGGCCGAACTCGCCAGCGTCGGCGGACGCGAGGCCCCCTTCCCGCTTCCCCACGGCCGCGGCGACGAATTCCATCGAGGCCCTTCAGCCCCCGATCCTCGCGAGGGGCCGCCCAGAGGTCCAACGGCCGGGGACGTCTACACTCCCGATCGGCGCATCGCGTCCATACGGCAGAAGACCCGAGACTTTCACTAAGGCGCGATCCCAGCGCGCCAGGGCATCGTCCTGGTGGACCGCCTGGCCAAGGAGCTTGGCGTCGAGGCGGCGGAACTGTTGCGCACGCCCCCGGCCGACAGCTGAAGTCACAGCACGGGCTCCCGAACGGGCTCCAGCACATAGGCGTCGTTCTCGCGTCCCACCAATCGGCTGACGTCGCGGATCCGCCGCCCGGTCGCCGTTCGCTCGATGAACACCACCACATTGATCGCCTGGGTGATCGCTCGGTGCGGCACCCGCTGGGTCACCTCGCCGATCAGGTCCTCCAGCCGCGTCAGGGCCTCGGCGGCGCTATTGGCGTGGATCGTCGCCAGGCCACCCGGATGGCCGGTGTTCCAGGCCTTGAGCAGGTCCAGCGCCGAGCCGTCACGGACTTCGCCGATCACGATCCGATCCGGCCGCAGGCGCAGGGTGTCTCGCACCAGGTCGGTCATGGTGACCTGGGGCTCGGTGCGCTTGGTCAGCATCTCCACCTTGTCCAGGGCCGCGCACTGGAGTTCAGCCGTGTCCTCGATCAGCACCACCCGGTCGGCGGCAAAGGCTGACTCCGCCAGGATGGCGTTGGCGAGCGTGGTCTTTCCAGAGCCCGTGCCGCCGGCGATCAATAGGTTCTGGCGCCCAGCCGCCGCGGTCCTCAGGACGTCGGCCATCGCCGGCGACAGGATCTCTCGCTCCACATAGTCGTCGAGCGTGAAGACCACCTCGGGCCGCTTGCGGATGGCGAACGCCGGGCTCGACACCACGGGCATGAACGCGCCCTGAAAGCGTTCTCCGGTTTCCGGCAAGGTGGCGCTCACCCGCGGGCGATCCCGGGTCACGACCTCGCCGGCATGGTCGGCCAGGAGCCGCAGGATGCGGTCGGCGTCGGCCGGCGCCAGGACCTCGCCAGTGAAGGACCGCCCCTCCCCGATCCGGTCGATCCAGATCCTGCCGTCGGGATTGACCATCACCTCCACGACCAGCCGGTCGGCGAGCGCCTGAGCGATCACCGGGCCCATGGCCTGGCGCAGGGCGGCGACCTTGCGATCGGCGACGATGGGATTGTGCTGAACCATAGGCGGGCCCCTAGGCCAGGCCGTCATCGACGGCCCGCAGACCGTGGACGGGCTCAGTCGTGAGATAGCTGCTGGGGTCGATGGCGATCGGGGGATCGGGAGGCGCCGCGGTCGGCGCCGTCACCCCCCGAAAAGCCGGCGGCGCGGCGGTCACCGCCCGCACGCCCTTCCAGTCGATGTGGGCCGGGCCCGGCAGGTCCGCCTTGCCAGGCTCCTGAACATAGGTCGCCGGGACGCCGTGGAAATAGTCGCCGGCGCGCGCCTTGAAGAACGGCTCCTCGTAGTAACGGATCTTGTCGGCCAGGATCGGCTTGGTGTTGTTGACGAACAGGAACTGCTTGCGGTCGTCCAACCCGCGCACGTCCTCTTCCGACAGGATGTAGCGCTGCTGCTCGGACTGTGAGGTCGAGCGGTGCGCCCGCCCGAACAGGGTGCGCGGATCGCTGAAGCTGTCCCGAAGCTCCAACGCCTTGCCCGCCCGCCGGGTGACCTTCTCGATGCTGGTCGGCTCCGACGTCGCGAAGGCGGCGGTGATGTGCATGTTGTCGAACAGCGGGGTCTTGTCGCCGTACTTCGAGAACACGTCGTTGAAGCTTTGGCAGATCAGGTGGGCGGTGATGCCGTAGCCCGCCATCTCGCCCATGGCGTTTTCGAGGAACGGCAGGCTGCCGAGTTTGGGAAATTCGTCGAGCAGCAACAGCAGGCGATGGCGTTTGCGCCGCCGGCGGCTGTCCGCGTGTTCGCTCTCCATCAGGCTGTTGATGGTCTGGCGGGTGAACACCCGCACCAGGAAGGCTAGCCGGTCGGCGTGGGCCTGCGGTGTGATGATGTAGAAGCTCACCGGCGCCGTCGCACAGACCAGGTCGCCGATCGAAAAATCCGACCAGCTGGTGGCGTATTCGACGAGCGGATCGGCCCAGAGTGACAGGCTGGCGCGGCAGGTCGCCAACACGTTCGACTTCACCCGCTCTTCCATGCTGTGCAGCGCCCGTGCGCCCAGCAGCACCTCCGGATGGATCTCCGGAATCGTCTGGTCATCAGCGTCCCGCGCCAGCCCGTCGACCGCGTGGAGGTCCGGTTTCAGGCGATGTTGGGTGTTCATCATCGCGTGCAGGGTCGGCTCGATATTGATCAGCAGCCGGCGGACCTGGGCGAGGTTCTTGCCCTCGTCCGGCTCGCTGTAGAGGACGTGCAGGATCACGGCGGTGAAGAAGTCCGTCGCGCTCTGGTCCCAGAAGTTCAGGTCGCCCGCCTTGCGGCCCAGAGGGTCGACGAGAATGCCGACGACATTCTGGATGTCGGCGATCTCCATGACCCCTTTGCGGACCTCGAACAGCGGGTTCCAACGCACCGTGTTGGGGTCGGTCGGCGCGAAGTAGAAGACGTGGCTGAAGGTCTTCCGATGGTCGGCCGTGATGTGCCAGAGCTCGCCCTTCCGGTCGTAGACGAAGGTGCTTTGCGGCCAGGCGATCAGGGTCGGAACCACATGGCCGGCCCCCTTCCCGCTCCGCGACGCGCCGACGATGATGGCGTGCTCCACGCCGGTGTAGGTCAGGTAGCGGCCCCCGAAGCGGCCGAGCACGCGCCCCAGGATCTGACCCTTGGGATCGACCAGCTTCGCCCGTTGCACATCGTCGATCCGGGCCCAGGCGTCCGCCCCGAAAGCGGGCGGGTCGCGTCGGATGCGCCGGGTGATGCCGACAGCGACCATGATCGGCAGGAAGGCCGCCAGCAGGCCCCACAGGCTCGCGGTGTCGAACGCCTTGGGATAGGCCCTGGCGTAGCGTCCGTACCAAGTGAGAACCGCCCAGGGCGGGTAGAGCCTCACGCGCCCGACATCCATCAGGCCGGCGCCGAATTCGCGGGGGTAGTGGAAGACGGCGGCGAGCTCCTGGCTGGCCGTCACGAGCCCGGCCAGCACCGCCAGGACGGCGAAGGGCAGGACGAGCCGGGCGCGCTTGCTGACGGTCATGGACGCCTCCTATCGGCCGGGGAATAGGGTTCTTGCGATGGAGCGCCCCTGCCCGCGGTTCAGGCGCTCGACGGCCTGCTGGCGGGCGGGGGCGGGATACTGGGCAATGGCCGCGCGTGCAGGCGCCCCGACGTCGCGGATGAACCGGGTGGCGTCCGGCGACTGGGTGGGCACGCGAAGCTGCCGCTGCCCCAATTCCTGGGCCACCATGAGGTCGCTCAATGTTCGCGTGGCGCCGTCGATCCGCCGATCCATCCGCTTGATCTTCCGCAGCAGGGTTCGCCGCTTGCTGGCCGCTTCTGCGGCCCGGTCCAGGCCCGGTTGCCGGCGCGCCGCGACAAGCGCCTGGCCCGGCGAGGAGCGAAGCCAGGCCTGACGGATCTCGAACCGGAGATCCGCACGACGCACCTCCGCCCGGGCCCTGGCCAGCGCGTTCAGTTCGGCGTGCTTGGCCCAGATCATCCGCCCCGGGTTGCGGATCCAGGCCACGAGCTGCAGCCGCCGTTTGCGAACGCTGGTCACACGAGCCTCGACCCCCTGCAACCGCAGCCGCGCCTGCCGGCGCGCGGCGGCGTCAGGGCCCAGCAGGTCCCGCTCGATCGCCTGCACGCTGGGCGTCCGCAGGCCCGCCAAGGCCAGCCGCTCGGCCTCCCAAGCCGCCCGTTCGGCCATCAGCCCCTCGCGCACACGAACGGCCTCCAGCACCAGCTTGTCGATGGGCGCCTCGACCTCGGGCGCGCCGGCCGCGAGGCGGTCGGCGGTCGCGGAATAGTCGCGCCGCAGCCGGTCGACGGCATCGTTTCGGGTCCGGACATCCCGGTTGCGATCGCCGCGATCCGTGCGCCGATCCCGGCGCTCCAGCGCCGTGGCCGCCGGGCCCAGGTGCTCAGCCGGCGTGCGGTCGATCCCCTGCTCGGCGAGGCTCAGATGGCTGACCTGGGGCGCGTCCGGACCCAGATGGCGGCGCAGGTGCTGGTTCTGGATCTCCGCCCACCCTTCGCGCCAGGCGCGGACCTGCTGAGGGGTCCGCCAGGCCGGCTCCTTGGCGCCGAAGCCCTCCGGCCCGACGCGCCGCGTGGTGACCAGGATGTGGGCGTGGAAGTTGCGCTGATCACCCTCCTTGCCGGGCCGGTGCATGGCCACGTCGGCAACCATGCCCTGGCCGACCAGATGCTCGGCCACGAAGGCGCGGACCAGGGCCCGGCGCTGCTCGAAATCCAGCTCGTGCGGCAAGGCCAGCAGCAGCTCGCGCGCCGGCACGGCGTCCTTGCGGGCTTCGCGTTTCTCGGCCGCATTCCACAGCGTCTGGCGGTCGCTGAACTTCGACGGCGCCGCCTCCGGCGCAAGGATCTCCGCGAACTCGACGCCCGCCTTCCCGGCGAAGTCGAAGTCCATCGCAAGCCGCTCGTCAGTGAGCGCCATGCCCGAGCGATAGGCGGCGGCCGCCACCGCGGAACGGCCCGCGGACCGCTGGATGGTCTGAACCTGGCACAGGAACGACGCCATGCCTCTTCGCTCTCCTTCGCGGCCTCGGCCGTCTTGGGATCGCTAAGGGCAAAGCCCTTGGCCCATCCGACACGGAGGTCCTGACCGGTGTGCGGATTGAGGGTGTCGGGCGCCGCCTGACCGCGCGGTCGGTGGGCGTAGCCCAACCGACCGGTATATGCGCCATTGTCCTCAAACTGCCTCGCCCACCACAATGGACCACGATGCGCTAAAATGATAGGAAAAGCGCACGAGGGGCGAAAAGCGCCGTTTTAGACGCGAGGCGATCATGGTCGACAAACGGCGACGCAACGCCCGGCCGTCCCACTATAGACCCCGCACGGAAGCCCAGAAACAGCGTCGCAAGGCGCTGTGGGAAGCCAGAGCCGAGGAGCGCAAAGCCCGTCAGAAGGGAGCGACGGAGGCCGACCTGTTGGCCCGCCTGGATGAGTTGGAGGTCGCCCTTCGCGACCAGGGCCAGGCCGGGATCCACGGTCGCCGTCACAGCCGACCGCTCGATGAAATCACCGACGACGCCGAACGGTTTTCCGTTCTGAAGGCGCGCGTCGAAAGGCTTGAGGCGCTGTGGTCCATCAACCGCCGAAAGCGCGAAACCCGGGGCAAGATCATCGTCGGCGGGGCGCTGCTGGCCGAGCTGGTCGACGCGACCGCAAGCGGCGATCGGAGCCTTCTGACGTCGATCCTCGACATCCTCGATCGACGTGTCGAGACCGTCCGGGATCGACTGACCGTGCGAGAGCTTTTGGGCGACGCGCCCCTGCCTCTTCGGCCGGGCGGCGATCCCGACGATGAACTCGACGAAGCTCTGAAAGCGGCAACCGAGAGCGCACCGGATTTCGACGCCCTGGTCCAGTCGGCGATGGCCGAAGAAGCGGCCTTCCTGCCATCGGCGATCGATCCCGATTACGCGGACCTGGACGCGAATTGGACCAGCCCGGCCTAGGGATGGTCGGCGCTGATGCGGCCATCATGCGAGACGAAGAGACGGCGCGATGGATCGCCGGCCGGGTCTCCCGAAGGTGAGGATTCAAGGGCAGGTGCGGAATCGGCCACCGGCGCCGGATCGGCCCGATTTTCTCCCACGAACATGACATCCGTCCGGGCGATGGGTGCCACCCCTTGGGACCTCAGCGCGCGGCCCGAAGACGACCGCCCTCCCCTGCCCGCTTCGACGTAGAAACTGTGGGCGCCGATCACCGCCGAGGGCGGCGCGCCGCCAAAATTCACCAAGCCAGGGGACACCTGACCAGAGCGCGCGCGGTCGGCGACGATGGCGGGATTTTGGAAGAACCGGGCGCCGTTGGTGAGGTCCGGCAGACGACCCTCCAGCGCCAGGTTCAGGATCGTGTCGATGCGGGCCTGGGCGGCAGACGAAACGGCAGGGAGACGCCGCCAATCGCCCCCGACTCGGGAGACGGGCTCGAACTGGGAACGGGCGTTGAGCACACTGTCGACCGTGGTCCCCCAGCGTCCGTCCTGCAGCCGGTTGAGGATGGTGTAGACCACGCCGGCGAGACCGGAGTCGCCCTGGTTTCCCGCCTCGGCATAGGCGACCCGGGCGATGGCCTCACGCGCTTCCGGACCGGTGACTTGGATGCGCAGGGCAGACTCCATCGCGGACGACAGCTCACCCCGCGTGGCCGTCGCCGGGGCCGGACAGGTGACCCCGGCGGGCAGGCGCTGGGCGAGGTCGCCGCGCGCCAGCAGCGCGCACAGGCCGGCGATTGCAGCGGCGTCCACTAGCCAGCCTCCGGGGCGATCGGCGCCGCCAACTCGTAGACCCCCAGGACGTCGCCCAGGCGCACTGGCCCGTAGTAGCGGCTGTCGAAACTGTTCGGCACCCGCGCGGAAAAGACGAACACTTCACCCTCGTCCAGCCGCCGGCATCCGATCCAGTGGGGCAGCGCCATACCCTGGTGATCAGCGGCGGCGATCGGCGCGCGGGCGACGCCATTCACCACCAGTTCCCCGCCCGTGGTGCAGACCCGGTCCCCGCCGACCGCGGCGACGGCCTTGAGCAGCGGCCGGTGATGGAGATAGCCCATCCGCTCGTCGGCATACGGGAAGGCGGGCGCGGGGGTCTTAAAGGCGATGATGTCCCCTCGCGAGGGCGCCCGCGCTGTCAGGATATAGAAACCCGGCGGCTCGCTGGGCGTGCGATTCAGGAGGACGATGGGCCTCGAAACGAGCCAGATGGCCGTCAGAACCGCGAGCCCGAACAGGAGAACCGCGGGGGCCGTCCGGCCCGTCCGCGCGACTCTGCCGCGAGGGACGAACGACGAGATCGGAACGTCGAACATGCGCGGCGCCTTGCTGTGATCCGAAACCACAGGATTAGCGCGTTATGCGCGGAAATAGCAACTTTGGCCCATTCGACGGCACGCGGCTCTATCGTTGGCCGTTTGGCCGCCGTCGTCTGCTGCCGGAACTACCCTTTGCGCGCTTGGAGATGTTGGCGGACGTTCTGCGCCTTCCAGGCCAGCATGGGCATGGCTGCAATCCGGGACTGGATCTCCGGCGCCACCGCGAGCCCGCTAGGGTCGATCTCGCCGCGATCGAGGATGCCGTCAAGAAACGCCGCCTCCCCTGCAGTGAGGTCAAACAGCGGCGCCAGCCGCGTCCGACACTCGGCGACGGTTTGCGCGATCCAGGCTTCCGGCCCGCCGGCGGCGGCGAACCGGTTCTGGGGCAGGCAGATGGCGAGCTTCTGGCGCAGCTCGCGTGGGTCGCCGCCGATGTCGGCCGCCGACGCCCGCCGCCAATCGCGGCGGCCGGCGGCGCCGTAGGCCAGCATCGCGGCCTTGATGTTCGCCCAGTCCAGCCCGGCGATGTCGAGCATTCGTCGGGCGTCGAAGAGGTCCCGAGCGGCCTCCCGGTCGATCAGGGCGACCAGCTTGCCAGCGGCGACCTCGTGAAGATCCAAGACCGCGATGCCGGACGCGCGGACACCGCCCAGGTCGACGGAGTTCATCTTGGCGGCGCCGAACAGCGGCTGGCGGGACATGTAGTTGACGTCGACCTCCAGCGAGGCGCCGCCACCCAGCGCAGAGGCGAAGCGGCCGATCCATTTGCCACCGGCATGGTCGCCGGGCTGGCGGCGAATGGCGTAGCCCTGGGCAGTCAAGAGCCGGTTCAGGGCCGCGTCGACCTCAGGCCGATCAACCTCCATCGCCGCGCGGTCCAGCGCGCCGACATAGTTGAGGTCGATGTCGACCGACAGGCGGTCCAGGGCCAGGTGAAAGACGTTCAGCGCTGTGCCGCCCTTGAGGACCAGCCGGTCCGCCAAGACGGGATCGTGGGCGATCTCCTGCAGGACATCTAGCAGCCGTAGGACCTTCTCCAGCGTGCCTGCCTGCAGGCCGGTCTCGTTGGCCAGGCGCTGCAGGGTCTGGGCGGAGGGCGCCGTCACGCCAAGCCTTCAAAGGCGGGATTGAACACGGCCTCGGGCAGGATCACCCGCCACCGAGGCGCCAGGCGGCCGGCGCCAGAGACGGCGCCCAGGGCGTAGCGGTTCTGCTTGGGCGCCAGCGCCTGCAGGCGGTCCAGAGCGTCGTCGGACACACCGAGCTGGTCGCGGCGGCGCTCCAGCCACCAGCCGGCCGCGCCGGCCGCCGTGGCGTTGCCCAAGGCCGCGAGGCGGGTGATGAGCCGGTCGGGGTCGAGCCGGCCGATCAGGTCGAGCGAGCTGATCAGCTCGTCGGTCCCGCCGGCCAGATCCGACCGGTCGAACAGGTCCGCGACGGTGCATTCGAGGGTCGTCACCGGCACCGACTGACCGAGGCGGTCGACCGTGGTCAGGTCGGCCTCCCCGAAGGGCGCCGGCGCCTTGATGAACCGGCAGGTGAACCCCTCGGCGGCCAGCACCGCGGGCTGACCCGGCGCCACGACCTGCAGGTCGAAGCTCTCCGAATAGGCGTAGCCCTGGAGTTCGAGCGCGGAGTGATAGGCGATGACGCCGCCCGGCCGCAGCCGGGAGGCCGCAAGGAAGCGGTCGACCGACCAGGTCTCGGCGTTGGCGTGCTTGGGGACGGAGGCGAACACGCCCCGGGCGATGCGGCGGATGTTGCCCGCCTTCAGGTGTTGGGCCAGCATGCTGCTCACCACCTTGTCGCTCGGCGCCCGGCCGATCGCGCGCGCGTAGTCGGCGCGGTCAAAGACCGGGGCGTCGCTGAAGAACGGGGCTGAGCGCTGCCGAGGCATGGAAGCTTCTAGTTCGCCAAACGTGAAGAAAGCTATATATAACCTGTAACCTTCTTCCGCTAGTGTGAACTAGGCCGACTCCGCGCCGGCGGTGTTGAGCCAGAACCGTGCGAGAAGCTCCGTGAAGGCGCGTTCGGCGTCCGCCCGGCTCCCACCAGCCTGCAGGAGGAGGGTGACGTTGACCTCCTTCTTGCCCTTGGGCTCGACGCGAAACAGCGGCTGGCCGGTCGGCGACGAGACGACCTCGGCCGACGCCTGGCCTGACTTCTTGGGGGATCCTGACTTCTTGGGGGGATCCGCCGCCGCCGCCAGGCGACGGATGACGTCCTGGGGCTTGAGGGGGGTCCCCTCCCCTCTTCCCTTGGCGATGGCGGCGGCTTCCGCCAGCACCCGCCGCTCGCGGTCGTCGGGCTTGAGCAGCGGCTTCAGTTGGGTAACGTGCTTGATCTTCAGCTCGTGCGGATCGTCGAATGCGGCCACGAGATCGGCGGGCAACCGCGCCAGGTCGAGGTAACGGCTAAGCCAGGCTTCCGACACCTTGAGCCGCTCGGCCATGTCCTTCTGGCGTCCGCCGTAGTGGCGACCCAGGGCCTTCAGGTAGTCCCGCGCGCGCTCGATGTCGCTGAGATCTTCGCGGGCCCGGTTCTCCAGATCGGAGATCCGAAAGGCCTCCTCGTCGGTGAGGTCGCGCACCTCCACAAGGAAGCGGAAGTCGGTGTAGTTATGGCCGCGCAGCCAGCTCACGGTCCAATGCCGGCGTGCGCCGCAGATGACCTCAAAGTCGAAGTCGGGGTCGCCCCGCACACGGCGGACGATCGCCGGGACCTCCTGCCTCCCCTGCGCTTTGAAGCTCTCGATCAGGTCCGCGCAGCGGGTCTCATCCAGCTTCGCGTAGTCGCGGTTATGCTCGCTCCACAGCCGGCAGCGGGCCGGGTCGACCTGTTCGATCGCGCGCGCCACGACCGCGCCGCTGGCGAGTTCGGCCATGCGGTTCTCGCGACCTGCGAGGACGCCGATGGACATCCGGGTCGGAGCCTCTGGCTGGGGCGCGGTCTCGTCAAGCGCGCCCATCAATCCGGCGGTGAAGGAGCGGTTCTTGGAGCTCATCGGCCTCCCCTTTCTACCCGAATTGCACCGGTGCAATTTACGTCTTGGCGGCTCATGCGTGGCCCTCCTTGCGGAGCCGCTCGACGTGGCTCGGCCAGGTCTGACGGACGTCGAGGAGGATCTCCTCGTTGACCCCGTTGAGGTAGGTCAGGCAGCGGTCGCGCACCGCCTTGCTGGTCATCGGGCCGTTGACCTCATAGACGGTCATCAGGCGCGCCGTGACATTGTCGATCTCGGCGGAATCCTTCATGGGCGTGCGGATCATCGCCAGGCCGAACACCTGCCGCATGAGCGCCAGAAGCTCCTTCTGCATCGACTTGTTCTCGTCGACCTTGGAGGCGACGATGCGGACGAAGTTGAGGTCGGGCGCGAGGTCGCGCGACGCCAGTTGGGTGAGCGTCTCGTCGAGCATGGCCAGGAATGCCGCGGTCGAGGAGAAGTCCATCACCGTGGGCGGCACCGGGATCACCAGCGCGTTGGCGGCCCGCAGCACCGACAGCGAGATCGCCCCCAGCGCGGGCGGCGGATCGAGAATGATCATGTCGAACTGGTCGGCGATCGACGCGATACCCTGAGCGAGTCGGTCGAGCAGCCGACCGCCGCCGCGGGCCATACGCGCCGCCAGCTCATACTCCGACTGGAACAGACGGAGGTTGGCCGGAATCAGTTTCAGCCCGTCGAAGTGGGTGTCGAGCAGGGCGTAGTCGAGCGAGCGCATGTCGTCTTCCCGCAGGTACGGGTAGAGCGTCTGGTCCTCGGTGAGATCTAGGTCGGGCACGTAGCCAAACAGGGTCGTACTCGAGGCCTGACTGTCGCAGTCGATCAGCGCGACCCGGTAGCCCCGAATCGCCAGGTACTGGGCGAGGTGGACCGACAGAGTGGACTTGCCGACCCCGCCCTTGAAGTTCTGCACGGCGATCACCGCGCAGGGATCCTCCGGCTTGCGCCAGGGCCGCGTGCCGAACACGCCGCGCATGTCGTTGACCTGGGCCAGGGTGTAGCCCACCCGCCGATTGGTCTCGGTGCGGGGCGGTTCAGGAAGCCTGCCGTCTTTCTCCGCGTCGCGGATCGCCGCCGGCGTGCGCCCGACCAGTTCGGCGGCCTCGCTGATGGAGAAGATCGGCTCGCGGCGCTCGCCCGAGCGCGCGGCCCGAGCGCTGTCGCGCAGATTCTCCACCACGGCCGAGGCGCGCCGCGCCAGTTGCGAGATGGGCCCGGCGAGGGAGAGGGTGGGCGCTTCGGCGACGTTCGACATGGGACCTCACAGCCTCCGGCAGGTTTCGAAAAACCGACCCCGCCCGCCCAAAAAGCGAAAGTGGGACCGCCTGGACGCTATAAGCGCTTTGTTAAGGGCGCATTAACGCTACGTGACCAACCTAAATCCCGATTCCAGATTTTCGCCCAGACCCAACCTGACCGATTGGGGGCTTCTTGCCTCCAAACCAGGGGGTCGAGCGGGGAAATTGCACCGGTGCAATTCCTCCCGTTCCATCGAAGCCTAGCGCTCCGGACGCCGGGCTATCGCCGGGCGACATCGGCAAGGGTCCGGCAGCGTATCTCCCGCTCATCCTGACCGCGTGGGGGCCCGGCCGCAGCTGCCGCCTAGCGCAGGTCCCTCCCCTCTCCACTTCTCAAGGCGCCCATCGCCTGAGCGCAGCACACGATCCGAAGACCCGAAATTGCACCAGTGCAATTCCACCTTTTAAGGCCGGCCGCGCCGGGCCGCGAAGGCCTGGCAGAAGCCGGTCCAGGACTTCACCAGCTTGGCGCCCGTGAGGTTGGCCAGGCGCGCATCCATCTGCTCGCGGTAAGCGTCGGCGATCAGATCGCGGGCCCAGCCGCCGCCATGGACGCGCGCGATCTCGCCGAAAGGCTCGGCGCCGTACTGCAGGGTCCCGGACGGAAACCGCAGGGCGGTGTCGTTCGCCTTAGGGCGGGCGGCGGACCGTTGGGCCGGAGCGGGGAGGGCAGGGGTCGCCGCCACCGGCTTCGTGGCGCTCTCGCGGACCGCGAGGGTCCTGACGCCATCGCCGCTATCGTCGCCGGCCGCCACGAGCTGGGCGGGGGCGCTCTTGGGATGGAAGGTGAATTCGATCTCGACGATCGTGCGACCGCGACGGATCTCGCGCCAGTCGACGGTGAAGTGGGCCAGGTGATCGATCTCGGTCTTGGCCTTCTCGAGCACCTTGCGGCGGAGCTGGGCGAAGTCCTTGTAGAGCTCTGGCGCGATCCCGAACGCCGCGCGGACGGCGGTCATGTCGCCGCGCCAGACGGACTGGCGTCGGTAAAGCCGAAGCGCGCCCATCTCGTAGAGCCGCAGCGCATAGCTGGAACGGAAGCCGAGCACAGCCTGGCGGTTCAGCACCGCGTAGGTCTCGGACTCGCGGATCAGCCGGCGGGCGTCGGGCGTGAACTCCCATTCGATCCAGCCGGCTTCCGAGCCCTCCTCGTCGACTTCCTCGCGCGACGACTGGATCAATGAGAAGCGCTTGGTGGCTTTGCGCCCACGCCACGACAGGTCGTCGGCGGCGAAAAGGGTGCGGTGCAGCTCCTCCAGCATGTCGGAGATCCGCTCGTTGCCCTTGTGGCCGCGCCGGATGTCGGCCTTGCGCATCCGGTGCGCCACCGGCTCCCAGGCGTCGCCGCCTGCGGTCAGGATCATCAGGGCCAACAGGCGCGCCGCCGTCAGGCTGAGCGACTGGCCCTTGACGAAGCGGACCTCGACCAGGTTGCCGGGCTTGGCAAACTCGTCGCCATCACGCGCCTGCAGGGCGTGGGCCACGCGCATGGCGCGGCCCGGCGTCTCCTCAGCGCCGTCCTCAAGATCCGCAACGTGCGCCGCGTCGACCAGCCGGCGACTCCTTGCTCCAAATCTAGGCCAGCATTCCTGACCTCGAATCAATTCGCAAGTCAGGATACAACAGGCCTGGGGGGCGCCTCCCCCAAGCGGTCAGGATGACCCCGCCGGGTCAGGTCAAAGCCCCCACACGGTCAGGATCGATCCCCCATCGGGTCAGGAAGACGCCCCCGAGCGGTCAGGAATATCGGTGTAACCGGTTGTTTCTTCTCCGCTTCTGCCTCCCTGAATTAGAATCCTTGGAATCTAGAAATCCCGCTCCTGGGCGCAGCGGGCGTTTTTCAAAATCAAATGAACAAGGCAGACAGAAAGCCAGCGGCCGAAGCGGCCGCTGGTGCCCTTGTCGGCGAAGGCGAAGCCCCGCCCGGCGAACCGGGCGGGGCAGGGCGGTCAGCTCTCCTCGGCGGGGTTGGAGTCGGGCCGGTCGAGGGACTTCAACTCGTGGCCCGGCGCGGCGATCACCACCTTCGAGAAGTAGCGCTCGACGCCATCTTTGTCGGTATACTGGTCGTGGCGGATTTCGCCCTGGACGAACACCTTCGCGCCCTTGGGGAGCGGCTTGGAGGCGAGCCAGTTGACCGTGGCCTGGTTCCAGATCTCGACCGTATGCCAGGTCGTGTAATCCTTCTTCTCGTTGCCCTTCTTGGTGTAGCGGCTGGTGGCGATCCGCAGGATGGCGACCTTCTTGCCGCCTTGGGTGGTGCGCACTTCGGCTTCGGCGCCCGTGAAACCGATCAGTTGGACTTGGTTCAGCATCGTCTTTCTCCGTCTTCCGCCCGGAGGAGCCCGGGCGGCTCGCGGTCCCAGCCGCGATCACGCGACCTCGAAGGACGGGGACAAGGGAGGGGATGAAGCCCGACGGGCCTGGAAACCGGCCTGCACGCAGCGCAGCGAAGGAAGGCCGGAGGGTCCGGGCCCGCCGCCTCGCTGGCGAGGTCGGCTTCAACCCCGAGCGACCCGGCCTAGGTTTGCGTGATTGATCGCGCGGGACCGTCTGCCGCCACGCCGCCCCCGCTGGAGGATGGAAGTGGATGCTGCTGCAGACCGACCCTCACGGCAGCCAGCCGCACGCACCGCCACCCTGAGCAGGCCAGGGATCGCCACCGCGTTCGCCGCCGCTCGACACCCGGGCCCGAGAGCCGCCACGAGCCCGACGACGGCCGCCTGGTCCTTGCCACATCCCGCTCGCCCCGCCGCCGCCCAGCGCCTGGTTGTTCCCCCCGGGCGCAATCCCACCACAGCACCACTTCCGACGCCGGCGACCCGCTTTGCTCGAAGGGCTCGAGCGCCGCCGGGCCCCGCTGACCCCTTCGTTGGCCGGCACCGCACCTGGAGGATCGACACCGCTCCCGCCGCCCGGTTTCACGGACGGGGCTTCGCGGCAGCTGGGCGGCCGTCACCCGCGCCGCGCCCGCCGCTGATTCGCTTCCGTGGCGGCCCGGATAGGGCCGGCGGCGGAACGAATCACCAACCCCAAGACATAGGGGCGCCTGAGCGGCCGGCCCCAAGCTCTGCGATTCCGTTCAGCGCCTGTTCACGCCGAAAGCCGGGGCGCGGGGTAGGGGCCCCGCGCCCTAGCGCCTCAGTGGAGGGTGGGATCTATCGCGATGATCTGCGCGAAATGCGAGATCGCCCCGTCGTCGAGCTCGAACCGGGTGTTGGTCCGCTCTTCCTGCTGGTCCAGCTCTTCGAGCACCGAGAAGACGTCCCAGCACTCCGCCACCACGTACCAGCTGCCGACATCGTAGAATTGGTGCGCGTGTTCCAGAACCGCCTGCGCCATCGCCATGTTCGCCATCGTCTTCGTCCTCGCTTCGACCAGCGGGCTCATCCCGCGATCGTGCGACCGGCGGGGCCGGGGAGACGGACGGGCCCAGGGCCGGGGCCGGTGGACACCGGTCTGCACGGAGCGAAGCGGAGGAAGACCGGAGGCTCCGCCGACCCCGCCTCGCGTGCGAGGTCGCCTTGGACCCGGCCGGACCCGGACCAGGTTCACCTAGAGATCGCGGCCAGCCTGCTCGGTCTGAAAGGGAAGGAGAGGGGCTCCACCTCGTCGATCCCAGCCGGCTTCCCCTCGCGGCCCCTCCAAGATCAGCAAAAACGGGAGTAGCGGCGGCCTCGCGGCCGCCGCATCGGGCCCTCAGGCCCGGGCCTTCACAGGATGGTGCCGGATACCCTTCTCCGCCGCCTTCTGGGCCAGGTTCAAGGCCGGTCCAAAAGGCTGCAAGCCGCCGCCCCGGCTCGGATTGATCGAGTTGGCCAGGGTCAGGACGCAGACCGGATCCAGTTCCAGCATCTCGTCATTGGCCCGGAACGGCGCCGCCCGACCGTTGCGGTCGAAATCGGCCTTGGCCAGGACCAGGGTCACGCCCTTCTGCTTAGCCCACTTGATGGCCAGCTTCTCGCCGCCCTTGGCGCCGGAGGTCGCCAGCGCCATGTCCGGCCATTCGGCCAGCGCCCAGTTCAAGGCGTCGAATATCCGCCCAGCGTCGTCCGCCGTGTCGGCCTGAGGGGCCGCCCGGAACGCCACGATCGTCGCGCCCGGGAACGCTGCGCTATGCTTGCGGGCCTTGCTCGCCCGGATCGCGTCGCGCGCTTCGATCTGTGCCGCTGTGGTGCGGGACGCCTTCACCGAGCCCTTCCAGGGGCTCCAGACGTCACCCGTCGAGGTCGTGTAGCTGGCGGCGGCGGCGTCGCGGATGATCTCCAGGGCGAGGGTCGCCACGTCCGCGGTGCGGGCTTTCAGGGTCGCTTCCTGGATCTCGACATCGAGGATCTCGGAGCCATCGAAGTCCCGGATCAGCCCATTCAGGGTGTCGCGGGCTTTGTCGGCGTCGCGCTCGATGCGCTGGGCCGCGGAGTGGAAGGCGCCGATCAGAGCCTCGCCGATCAGGGTCTGGAAGTCTTCCAGGGCGGAATCGCTGACGAGGTCGAGCACTTCGTTCATCAGGCCATGGCCGAGCTGGAGGAGGGCGTCTTCGGGCGGATGGGTGCGGGCGTCTTCGAGAAGGAGAGTCTGGGCTTCGTAGTGCGTCAGACGCTCTGAGGTGGGAGGAAGAGGCGAGAATGGCATGGGGTGATCCCTTGAGTGGGGGTTGGAGGGTCGAGCCCGTCGGCTCGTGACCGCCCCGCGCCGACAGGCGGCGGCCCCCACAAGGGCTTTGAGCGCAGCGTCCCTTGTGGGGGACGACGGATGGTGGCGAGGTCACTGGAGCCAAAGGGCCGTCCCGAGACCCCGCCGGGGCGTCCCCCCTCGCGCTCGACCGCTCAACGCCACCCGGCGCGCGCGGCCAGAAAGTCGACCGCTTCCGGGCAGCCGCCCACGGCCAGGGCGAAGCGCCCCGCCTCGTCCCAGGCATTCTGATCGCGACCTTCGAACCGGGCCGCATAGGACCAGGCCATGCTGTCGGCCGTGGCCAGCCGGGAGGGGATCCCCGGCTCAAGCAGCGACGTCCGTTTGCAGCCGAACCCGTGCAGCCGCAGCTCTGGCCGATCAGATAGGATGGCGTCGAAGATGGCTGCCTCCCGTCAAGTCACGCCGTCGCCGCTCGGCGCGCAGCGCCTCGACAAGACCGAGGTCACGGTGATGTTGGATCAGGTGCTCCAGCCGCGCGTCGGGGAGCCGGCGAGGATCCAGCCGGGGCCCTTTGGGCCTGGCGACAACCCGGCCCATCGCCAGCTGCCGCTGCCGGTTGACCGCCTCGGTGATCAGCACCCCAAGGTCAGCTCGCGACCAGACACGGTCCAAGCCGTGGAGGTCGTGGCCGCTCGGGTGGCGCGCCGCCCGCAGCCGAACGACCAGTTCGGCGACCGACACGCCGTCGTCGCACAGGCGGATGCGTCCAGGCGTGAGCGACTGGGCGGTCCGGTCAAACCGCTCGTAAAGACGTCGGCTGGGCCGCATGAGGCCGGCCTGCCGGTCGATTTCGGCCAGCCAGGCGGCGAGATCGCCGAACGGCGCGACCATCATCGCGCCGTCGTTGGAGCGCTGCGCCGGGGTCGGGACCTCGGCGTCCGACCGCGCGTAGCGCAGGAGAGGAGAGGGCGTCATGGCCTTGCTCCGTGCCCGGAGGATCAAAGCAAGCCGGCCAGGGCCCGCCTGACGATCGGATCGCGATCGGCGCGCCAAGCCGTCCCGGGTCGCACGCCCGTCTGTTCGTGCGCGGCGCAATAGCGGCCATCGGCCTGGCGGCCGCAGAAGCTGAAATCGGGACTCTTGGGATCGCCGATCGGCCACTTGCAGACGTGGGCGCCCAGCAGTGCCATGTCCCCGATCAGCCCCGGGCCCTCTGGCGCCGGCGCGTAATCCTGGGCGGGCGTCCGGACGGGCGGCTTGCGAACCGTAGGGGCCGCCATGGCCACCCGGCGCGTCCGCTTGGGCCGAGGGGTCGCGGTTCTCGGCGCGCGGCACGGCGCGGAGGCCGCCGCCCGGCCGCTCAGCCCCAGGCGATGGACCTTGCCGATGACGGCGTTGCGGGTGACCCCGCCCAGCTGCTTGGCGATCTGCGACGCCGACAGGCCGTCCTGCCAGAGCTGGGAGAGGGTGGTGACGCGGGTCTCGGACCAGCCGGATTCAGACATCGGAATTCCTCCAGATGCGCTCCCATCGAGCGCACCCGGACCGGCCCTTCCTCCTCCTCCCAAGACCCCAGCCGCCTACAACAGCCAGAGGGTCTGCTGGGGCATGTTGATTTCGGCGCGGGACGCCGCCGGCGCCATCCATGCGTCATGGCGGCAAGCCGCCCGCCGCTGATTTTTTCTAAGTCAAGAATATAGAGTCGATATATTCCAAATATATTCGAATATAGAGTCAATATATTCGTTCCGCCGGTTTAGCCTTTCGTAGAACGGGAGGTGGTAAGAACCATGCGGCTCGAAATCGGTGAGATTGACATCACCATTTACAAGATAGTCGGAAAACGACGTGAGGCTGAATACGGAGGGCGTGGCTGGTTCTGGTCCGATACCCGCATCCCGCCTGTTGGCCCATTCGCCACATCAATGGGCGCGTTGTTGAACATGGTGATGCAGTTCGAGTCCGGCGAGATGGCCGAACGCATCAATGCCGCCGAGGACAAATTTGAGAGGTTCCGGCAAGCCCGGTTGGCGGCTGAGAACGGGGACAAGGCGTGAGCATGTCCCTTAGCGGTCCCGATTTCGACATCGAGATAGTCAGGTCCACCACCAAGCGCGACCTCAGAGAAATGGGTCCGAAGGGCTGGTATTGGGAGGACTCGCGAATGGCAGCCGTAGGCCCATTCGACACACCGCTGGCGGCGATTCAGAATTTCGCAGCTCAGTTCGAATCCGGAGAATTCGCTCAAAAAATCGCGGTCGCAAAAGCCGAGTTCGCCCGGCTCAGGGCTGAACGGCTCGCGCGCGACGGGTCTCGACCGGCTGACTAGTCCTGCCAAAGGACCACCCGATGATGGCCCCGAGCCACACGCGCGCGGTCTGCGTTGGCGAACAGCATGGCTAGGGCAGGTTGCCTACATCAGGCCCAAGGCCCGCAAGCTCGCTACCTGGTCGCCCGCCACCACCAAATGGTCGTGGACGGCGATCTGCAGGGCCCGCGCGGCCGCCACCACCTGCTGGGTCATGTCGATGTCGGCGCGCGACGGCGCGGGGTCGCCGGAGGGGTGGTTGTGGGCGAGCACGACCGCGCTGGCCGACAGCTCCAGCGCCCGGCGCACGACCTCGCGCGGATAGACCGGCGCGTGGTCGACGGTGCCCTCCGCCATCCGCTCGTCGGCGATCAGCTGGTTCTTCTTGTCGAGGAACAGGACGTGGAAGACCTCGCGGGGCAAGGCGGCGAGCCGCGCGCGCAGGTAGGTCCGGACCGCCTCGCTCGAGGTCAGCACCGGGCGCCGGCACAGGGGGTATTCCAAGGCCCGGAGAAGGAGCGCGTGGAGCAGCGCCAACTGGCGAGCCGCTTTGCCGCCGATCACGCGAGCCAGATCGCCCTCGGTGGCCCCGAGCACCCGGCCGATGCCGCCGAACCGCGCCATCAGCGCGTCCGCGGCGGCCACGGTGTCCGCGCCCGGCGGTAGGCACCCCTCAAGGACCAGCGCCAGGGTGTCGCCCTCGTCCAGGCTGGCGAAGCCAAAGGCCGCGAACCGCACCTGTAGGTCCTCGCGCCCGTCGCCCCCCGAAAAGACGCCGATCGGCGCGCCCTCCGCCACGCCGGGCGCGAACAGATCTCGCTGCTCAGCCATGGGGACGTCCTTCCGCGTCGCCGTCCGCACCGAGCGCCGCCGCGTGCTGTGGATGGTAGCGCCGGACCGTGTGGACGGCGGCGGCCCACACCTCGGCGGCGCGCGCCGCGTCGGGCTCGAAGGCGTCGAGACCGAGGGCCAGGTAGGGGATCGCCCAGTCGCAATCCTCCTCGAACCAGCCGGCGCCGCTGTAGGCGGTCGCGTGGAGCGGCTCGGGGATCCGGGCCAGCGCGGTCAGCGAGACGCGGATGCCGCCATGCGACGCGGTCGAGACGGCGACGGCGTCCGGGCCCAAGGGGGTCAGGTGTTGGATAGGTCCCCAGGGCGAAGAGGAACCGACGGTCGGCGGGAAGGGGCACAGCATGGCCAGGTCCAGCGCCGGCCCAGGACCATTCCCCGGCCGGCTCGCCCGGCGCCCCCCTTCCTCTCCCTTTCGATGTGGCGGCCGGCTCGCACCGTGGCGGGGCGGCCAGGTTTTCATGGGCGTCTGAAAGCCGGCGCCCACGCCGAGGGCGCGGCCTTGGCGCAGCGTCGTCAGGTCTTCCGTGAAGGGGGCGGGCGGCGGACGGGTCCCCCGCGATCAATCCCGCAACCCTAGGCCGGGCCGCTCAGGGCGGAAGCCGACCTCGCCAGCGAGGCGGCCGGTCCGGACCCTCCGGTCTTCGCGGCGAGCGCTGCAGACCGGTCTCCAGCCCGGCCGGGCATCCCCCCGTCGCTGGACCCCAGCCTGGACGGTGGCGTGATCGCGGCAGGGACCGCGGGCCGCCCGGGCCCCTCTGGGCGGAAGATGGAGAACGACGATGCTGAACCAAGCTCAACTCATCGGCTACACGGGCGCCGAGCCGGAAATCCGCACAACGACCTCGGGCAAACAAGTCGCCACGCTGCGGGTCTGCACCAGCCGCTACAGCAAGGCGAAGGGCGAGCGGAAGGACTACCCCACCTGGCACCAGGTGGAGATCTGGACACCGGCGACGGTGAACTGGCTGGCCACCAAGGGCCTGCCGACCGGGGCCAGGGTCTTCGTCCAGGGCGAGATCCGCCACGACCGCTACACAGACAAGGACGGCGTCGAGCGTTTCTTCTCAAAGGTCGTCGTGACCGCACCCGGCCAAACCTTGACGGCGCTGGACCGCCCCGAGCCCACCCTCGCGGACCCCGCCTGACGAGAAAGCCCCGCCCGGCGGACCGGGCGGGGCGCTTCGTTTCAGGGCAGGTCGTGACCCGGTTTACGCGGCCGCTTGCAGCACTGTCTGCACCGGCCACTTGGCCAGGACCGCGGTCAGCACCTCGGGCTGGTCGACCGGCACGAACACCCGCGGGGTGTAGGAGATGATCTCGACGAAGCAGCCCAGCGTCGTGAACGCCGAGCGCTGAGTGGCCGCCCCGACCACCTCGATCCGGTAGCGATCCATCACCTTGGCCCGCCGCAGCCACAGGCCGCCCGCCAGCGAGAGGGCGGCGCCCTCCTCGAGGACGAGCGGGGCGGTCGCGGCGCCGTCGGCGAAGGCGCTGGCGGTATCGGTCAGCCCCAGCGCGACCTTCAGCTGCGGCACCTGGCCGGGATCGAGCACCCGGCCCAGCCAGCGCCGGCCGTCCGGCGCCTTCAGGCGGCGGACCGAGGTCGCCTTGTCCGGGAGGCTGGACCAGATCGGCAGGAGCAGCCCCGACACCAGCACCAGGTCGCGGGCCACCCACGGGTCCGCCTGGGCGATCTCGGCGTCCCACGCTGCGCGCCAGGCCGCCTCGCCGGCGTCCTCCCACGCCGATTCCTCGAACCCCTTCAGCGAGGCGATCGAGCGCTTCTCCGGACGGATCAGGCGCACGGCGGGGATCAGCCGGTCGTCATCGTTGGTCGTGGTCAGGCCCTGGACCACGAGGGCGGCGCGGCCGGACTTGCTGTTGACGGCGAAGATCACCGCGTCCCGGTCAAGGCCCGCCAGGGCGTCCTCGGTGGAGGTCAGCTGGCGCACCGTGCGGACCTGGAAGCGGGTGAGCCGGGTCTCCGCGCCGGTGACGGCGTCGGTGCGGATCACCTCCTCGTCCGAGATCACCACGTCGTCGGCCACGATGTCCTCCATGCCCCGATCCAGGGCACCGGACGCCTGGGCGCGTTCGAGGATCGAGGTGAGGATCGCGTCAAAGGCGGCGAACAGGCTGTTCTGGTCGGCGATCCGCAGCGCCAGGAGCCTGTTCAGGAAGGTGTTCATCGGCGGCATGTCGTCGGACTTCCTGAGGTTGCCCTCATGGTCAAGCAGCCGCAGGCCGGTCTTGGCCTCAAAAGTCTCGCGGTCCATCGCCTCGACGTTGCCGAAGTGCAGGCCGATGTAGAAGGCCTGCAGCGCCCGGTGCGCCCAAGGGCTTTCCAGGTTGTCCTCGGCGCGGAAGAGGCCATTGCCGGCAGTCCGCCGTTCGCCCCGGGTCAGGGCGCCGAGGCTGTCCAGGCGCCGGGCGATGGTCGAGGTGAACCGCTTTTCGCCGTGGATGTCCGTGGTCACCGGCCGGAAAAGGGGCGCCACGGCCTGGTTGGTCCGGTGCGAGCGGCCCAGCCCCTGGATCGCCGCGTCGGCCCGCCAGCCGGGTTCGACCAGGTAGTGGACGCGGCGCTGCTGGTTCGCGACGCCGAGGTCGGCGTGGTAGCTGCGGCCCGTGCCGCCGGCGTCGGAGAACACCAGCACCCGCTTCTTGCCGGCCATGAAGGCGTCGGTCTCGGCCTTGGCGGCCGAGGCGCTGCGGCGCTCCACCACGCGGCGGCCGTCGCGGCGGACCACCCGGCGGCTGCGGCCGGTGATCTCGGCCACGATCTCCGTGCCGAGAGCGTCGAGGATCGCGTCCAGCACGCCCGGGACCGCCGGCAGGCAGGCCAGGTGGGTGACCAGCTCGTCGCGCAGCCGCAGGGCTTCCTGGCTGACCACGGGCACGCCGTCCACCACCACCGGGACCATGGTGACCGTGCCTTCCTCGTCCTCGACGGCATCCATCGCCATGACCGGGAAGGCGCCCATCAGGTAGTCGAGCACCTGGTCCTTTGGCGTCAGATCGACGGTGAGGTTGTTCCATTCCTCGGCCGGGATCTCGGCCAAGCGGCGCTCCATCACCGCCTCATTGGTCGAGACCACCTGGACGACCGAACAGCGACCATCCGCGAGGTCCTGCCGGATCGAGGCCACGAGGGAGGGGGACTTCAGGCCGGACAGCAGGTGGCCGAAGAAGCGCTGCTTGCAGCCTTCGAACGCCGACAGGGCGGCGGATGCAGCCAAGCCGGACTTGGCCTTGCCCTCCTCGGTCACCCCAACCGCCTCCAGTGCGGCGCGCAGGTTCTGGTGGATCAGCTGGTAGGCGTCAGCCCAGGCATCCCAGATGGCGATGTCATCCTCCGTGAGCGGATGACGCAGCGCCTCATATTCGACGCCGTCGAACGACAGCGAGCGGGCGATGTAGAGGCCCATGGCCTTCAGCTCGCGCGCGATCAACTCCATCACCGCCACCCCGCCGGTCTCGACCGCGTCCATGAAGGCGTCGCGGGTAGGGAAGGGCGCTTCCGGCCCGCCCCAGAGGCCCAGCCGGGCGGCGTAGGCCAGGTTCTCCGGCGTGGTCGCCCCGGTCGCCGAGACGTAGAGGATCCGCGCATTGGGCAGGCGGTTCTGCAGCGCCAGCCCGGCCATGCCTTGCTGCGAGGCCTTCTTCGCGCCGCGCGCGCCCTTGCCGCCGCCGGCGGCATTGGCCATGGCGTGGGCCTCGTCGAAGACGATTACCCCATCGAACTCGGCCCCCAGCCAGTCGACGATCTGGTCCAGACGCGAGCGCCGATCGCCCCGCGCCGGTTGGCGCAGGGTGGCGTAGGTCGAGTAGAGGATGCCCCGGTCCATCCGGATGGCGTCGGCCTGTTTCCACGCCGACTGCGGGGTGATGTCGCCGTTGGCCCCGCCGATGGCGCTCCAGTCGCGGCGGGCGTCTTCCAGCAGGGCGTCGTTCTTCGACAGCCACACCGCCCGCGACCGGCCCTGGGCCAGGTTGTCGGCGATGACGCCGGCGATTTCCCGGCCCTTGCCGCAGCCGGTGCCATCGCCGAGGAAGAAGCCCTTGCGGAATTGGACCGCGCCGGGAAGGTCGTCCTTGACCAGGATCACCTGGTGCGGGGCGTCGCCGAGAATCCACGAGCCTGGCAGGACCTGGGCGTGGGCCTCGCCGGCGTAGATTACCGTCTCCATCTGGGCGTCCGACACCAGGGCGTCGTCGGTGATGCGCACCGGCAGGACCGGGCGGTAGGTCGGCGCCGGCGGCGCCACCGAGGCCATGGGCCCGGATTCCACGAGCGGAGAGGGGTGCGGGCGCGAGGCGGCGAAGCGGATGCGCCCCAGCGCATAGGCCTGGTAGAGGCCGACGTCGTGGCCCTCTCCCGACCAGGCGCAGGCCTCGTAGGCCAGGGGCGCGGAAGTGGCGAGGAAAGCCAGCCGGTTCGACGGCGTCGCCAGCGCGCGGGCGCGGGGCGCCAGGACGGAGACCTGGGAGACGGTGCGGAACTGGCGCGGTTGCGCGGTCGCTCGGGCATCGATGGACGCAGCCGCCTGGGCGGCGTCGGCGAGGGTATCGGCCACGACGACGGAGGGGATCTCATCGCCAGGCGCGCCACGGTCGATCACCAGCAGGCCCGTCTCGACCGAGGTCCCATGCTTGGCGTAGGCGCGGGCCGGGAAGGCCAGTCGCAGGCGGATCGGACCCCGGGCGGCCAGGGCGCGCAGCGCCGGGGCGTCCTCGAACAGCCGCGCCGGGACGATCGCCGACAACCGGCCGCCGTCGGCCAGGCAGTCCAGGGCCGCGTGCAGATGCGCCTCCAGGTGCTGGAAGGGCGGGTTGGCGAGGACGGCGTGGAAGGCGCCCGAGCCGGGCAGGGTGTCGCGCAGGTGGCGCGCGTCCTGGTGGCTGCGGACCGCGAGGGGGAAAAGACCTTCCAGGAGGCCCGCGCGGCCGGCGGCCAGCTCGTTGAGGGTCAAGGCGCCGCCGCAGGCCTCGGCCAGGATGGCCATGAGGCCGCTGCCGGCCGAGGGTTCCAGGACCTGGTCGCCCGGGCGGACCTGGGCGGCGAGCACGGCCAGAGCGCCCAGCTGGGGCGGGGTGGAGAACTGGTCCAGCGCGACCTGCTCCTCGCTCCGGCGTGTGTGGGTGAGGCTGAGCTCGGCGAGGTTGGCCAAGAGGGCGACGATTTCGGCCGGCGCGTCCTCCAGGCGGCCGACCTGGGGGGCCAGACGGCGGATTTGCAGCACCAGGGCCGCCTCGATGGCGTCATAGGCGTCGCGCCAGAGCCAGGCGCCCTCCGCGTCCGAGGCGCCGAAGGCCATGGTCATGACGTTGGCCACCAGCTTGCGGTCCAGCGGACGGGACCGATTGAGCTGGGGGGTCAGGGCGCGGGCGGCGGCCAGGAGGTTGGCGGCCTTGTGGTCGCCGACATCGACGGCGAACAGGGGAAGCAGGGCGTTCATGGGCGGGGATCCAGATCACCCGTCGCGGAGGGCTCCTCCCTCCAGACCCGACGGGCTCGCCCGTCCGGCCCCTTCCTTTCCCTCTACCGCCCACCCAGCAGGGCGGCGTTCGGGGCCGCAGGATCGCAGCAGACCAAGAGCCCTCGCGCGGTGCGCAAGGGCTCAAGGCAGTGTCATGCGGCGATCGACACCTCCGGCGCGTCACCCTCGCCAGCCTCGGGCCCGGCCTCATCCCCCTCGGAGTCGGGTTCGGCGTCCTCGTCCGCCTCCGCCTCAATCGGACGGTCCCAGGCCAGCGCCGCGGGCGCCCACTGACGCTCGGCCGCCGCCTCGGCGACGAAGGCGACCAGGTCGTCCTTCTTCAGCGTCTTGGCCCGGTCGTCCTCGGCCTCCATCTCGTCCAGCAGCGCCAGGAGCTGCTTCTTGGAGTGGACGGCGAGATAAGCGGCGTCCGGGGTCCAGTGGGCGGAGATGTCGGCGCCGCAAAGCGTGGCGATCTCGGCGGCTTCGGCCCGGGCCCCGTGGCGGATCATCGAGGTGCGGGCCTCTCGCAGATTCAGGGACATGGCGGTCAGCTCCGCGAGCAGGGCCATCTTCTCCCCGTGCGCCAGGGTCTCGACCCAGGTGATCGGCCGCAAGCCGGAGGCTTTGTAGGCCGCCCGCTTGGCGTCGAGACGGGCCTTCACCTCGCCGTCCAGGGCGGCGATCGGCGGCGTGGAGCCCCGGCTGTAACGCACCCCGGAGATCTGCAGCGCCGAGGCGTCAAGGCCGCCGGAGGAGTGCAGGGCCAGCTGCTTGAACAGCTGCGCCACCAGCACCGTCAGCGCCGCGCTGGGATCGTCCGCCAGGTCGCGGATCAGGCCCCGGGTGGCGACGTCGGTGCGGGTCTCGTGGAAAACGTGGCTGGAGCCCTCGACCTCAACATCGGCCTTCGGCACCTCGACGTCGGCCACGGCGCGGCCATAGCGGCCGCCGACCTCGGCGTCCTCGTCCTCGTCTTCCTCGTCCTCGATCTCCTCCGGCAGTTCGCTGGCCGGCAGCGGGACCGCGTAGAAGCTCGCCGCAAAGCCGTAGTCCGAGGCGGCCGGCGACAGGATCACCGCGCCGATCTTGCAGCGGCTGAGCGGGGCGCCGGCGACGGCGGCCATGGCGCTGACCAGGGGTCCGAAGGCGCCGGGCGCCTCGTCCGCCTCCGGATCGATGTCCTGCAGGTCGGACGACAGCTGGGTGACCCGGTAGTTGGCCTCGTTCAGCGCCGTGGTCTGCGCCTCGGTCAGGTCCGGGCGATAGACGTAGGGCAGTCGGGAGAAGCCTTCCGGCGCGCCGAAGTCTCCGTCGTCGCCGAGATACACCGCCAGGCCATCGGCCTGCAGATGCACCACGATCGGCTGGACGCGCTCGCGCCAGGCGGTCGTGAGCACGTCGGGATCCAGCAGCGCGTCCGGCAGTTCGGCGAACAGGTCCGAGCTGACCCGGCCGCCGGCGGCGACGTAGCGGTCCATGCCCACGAGGGTGAAGCGCGGGTCGTCGACGGTGACGCGGCCGCGGGTCACCAGGCCCTTCAGCTGGTAGTCCTGGAAGTAGCCGTCGAGCGCGGTCTGGGCGATCTCGGCCTGCTGCTTCTTGTCGCCGATGCGCGCAAACAGGCGGACCTGCTTCAGGGTCAGCTTACCCGCCCGCAGGGCCTTCAGGACGTTGGGATGGACAGCCGCCAGGGCCTCCAGCCGCTTGATCTCCAGCTCAGCATAGCCCAGGGCCGCGGCGATGGCGGCGGTGTCCAGCTTGGTCTTGCGCAGCTTGCCAATGGCCGTGATCACGTCGGCGATGTGAACCGGGGCGTGCTCGGTCGCCGGCAGCATGATGCCGGCCACCTGCTGGGCCTTGGTCTCGGCCAGCAGGCAGTCAACCTCATAGTCGTCCGTGAGGTCGCCGCGCTCGGCCAGCAACAGCAGGCCGAAACGCCGGCGGCGGCCGTCCAGCGCCATGAAGCGCTGCTCGCCCTTCCGGCCGGGCCGCACGATCGGCGGGATCACCACGCCGGCGGCCAGGATGGTCTCGGCGAGCTGGGGCACGCCGTCGTCAGCGGGTTCCTTGAAACGAAGGTTTTCGGGCGCAAGGCCGAGGTCGCCGAGGCGGACCTTGATCGAAGTCATCGGAGTCGGCGGCGCGGCCGGGACAGTCTGGGTGTCGGTCATCGAGATCAGGCTCCAGCGCCTGGGCGAGGGTCATCCTGCCCCTGGGCGCACCCGCCCGCTCCCTTCCTCCCTCCTTTGCTAGCGCCGGGCCGGGGTCCAGCCCGCCGCCTCGGCCGCCTCGAGCGAGCAGAACCAGCGTTCCCCCCGCGCCGTGTCGATCCGGGTCGCGGCGTAGTCGCGCTGACCTGGGGCATGGACGATCCGCAAACCCCTGGCGTTGATGTTGCCCTTCAACACACAGCTGCTCGGGACGGCGGCCTGTGGCGCGGCGGCGACCGCGCTGCGCTCATCGGCGCGCCATTCCGACGGTTGCTCGAAGGTCCCCGCCCAGAGGCCCCGACGGGCGCGCCGGGCCTCCGCCTCGACGGCCGCATAGGCGCCGCCGTCGAAGCGGCGGTATTCGACGGCCAGGCCGGCGCCGACCATGGCGGCGCCCAGGTCCTGCCCGCCGGCGCGACACTGGGAGACGGACCGACCGTACTGGTCGTGGTCGCGCACGACACAGCTGACGTCGCCGCCGGCGACCAGCGCGCGCATCCGCGCTGTGGCGACCTCCCCGCAGGCATAGCCGTGGCCGGCGGCGTCCCGGCAGGTCTGGCGGCCCTCCGGCGCATCGATGCCCCAGATACGGACCCGGGCGCCCGCCACGGTGAGGGTGTCTCCGTCAACGACCCGGGCGCGGCCGACGATGGGCGCGGGCGCGGCGGCGCCCAGGAGGACCGCGAGCGCCAACAGGCAGACGCGTTTGTCCAGCCGCAGCGCACTCATCGACGACACGACCACTCGTTCCAGTCTCCCCAGGGCTCGGGCGGAAGGGCGATCGAGGCCGCCACGCCCAGGCCGATCAGCCGTCCCTTCAGGCGATCGGCCGACGCCTCGCCATCCTTGCCGCGGTCAGCGGCGATCAGCACCGAGCGCACGCCGGAGGGCGGTGTCCAGACCCGCAGATTGCGGGTCGACATCAGCGCCCAGCCGGGCAGGCCGAACCATTCCGTGGCCGATAGCGTCGTGAACACCCCCTCGCCAACCAGCATCTCGACGTCGGCCGGGTCGAGGCGGATGGCGCTGCCGCCCGGCGCCGGGCCCACGGTCTTGCGCGAGAGCCGCAGGTCGATCGCCCGTTGCCCGTTGGGCGCCAGATAGGTCACCTCAACTGCCGTGAACCGGCCATCGGCATCCTGGATCCCGGCGAGCAGCGCCGGCCGGCGGTGACGCCCGCTCCCGTAGGCCGAGACCGGCGCATCGTGGTTGTGGCGCAGCGCCGCCGGTCCCGGGAGGTCGCGCTGGACGCCCCGCAGGCGGCAATGGCGCTCGGAGAGCGAGCCGGTCACCGCCCGCCCGGGCTCCCACAGCCGCAGGGCCGCATCGCGCCGCTCGGTGTCGGAACTGCTGGCCCGCGCCGGCGCCGGGCGTGGCCCCCGGCCGGATCCGGCCAACGGGGCGTTGCTGGCGTCGATCAACTGCTGCTCGCGCAGGAAATCCAGGACCGCGCGCCAGTCGCCATCGCCGAAGGTGTGCACGACGACGCGGTCGTACTGCAGCAGCAGGGAGACGGAGCGGTCCTCGGCGCTGTGACCCGGCGCGGGGATGTTGGCGCGGCGACCGCCATCGTAGAGGTCGCCGCCCAGCGCCTGCACGATCGATCTCAAGGTCATGGCTCCGCCTCCATCAGCTTCACCCCAAAGGACCCCACCTCCGGCCTTTCCGACGATCGCACCGGCCGCGGCGCGCCTGGCCCCACCCCACACGGGGCGTTGCGGGGTGTCCCCGCTGGAGGGGGTCGCCCGAGACGCCGCCGGCGGCCCGGGCGCAGGGGGAGGGCGCTCCCCCCTTCCAACCCTCGACCAAGCCATGTGCATCATGTGCCAAAACACCAATTTCCGCGCATCAAATTGTCACGGTCACGCTTTCGCGGAGGACTCTTTGGCCGATTCAAGCTAGCCGTTCCCTGGCGCGGAGGAGTGTGATTGGCCGGTTCCAAGGAAACATCTGACGAGACCGAGGCCGACCGCAGCGACGAGGCGTGGATTCGCACCGCCAACAGCGACCAGGCCATCCGGGTCCGCAGCCTGTCCATGATGCTCGACAAGGGGACCACGCTGATCGACGCGCGGCTGCTCGAGCAGGAAGACGGCCTGTGGGTCATCTTCTTCAGGCTGTCCGACCGGCCCGGCGAATATCGTCTCAACATGGCCAAGTTCGACCAGCCCAAGACCTACAAGGACGTCGCCCTCGCCATCGCTTCGATCCGCGAGGACCTCCACTACGTCGGCCCGATCACCTGTGTCACCGACCGGCACGGCGACCTGGAGCCTCAAAAGGCCGTTTAGGTACATCCCTTGGCGACGCCCGACCTGACCCTTTCCGCAACCTTCGCCGACCGCGCGGCTGAGTTCACGCACGGCGCGACGTTGCAAGCCGAGCGCGGCGATCCCGCCGCGCAAAGCCACATCCTGCAGAGCCTCTGCATCGGGCTGGAGCTGGGCTTCAAGGCCTTCCTCCTCGCGCGCGGCCGCAGCGACGATTGGAACCGCCGGGAAATCCGCCACGACCTGGCCAAGGCGGCCGAGGCGGCGACCGAGCTGGGCCTTCCGGCCCCAGCGCCGCCGGTCACCCGGCTCATCGCCGCCGTGGGACCGGCCTACGCCCGACACGGCCTCGACGAGCTCCCGGCGCTCGACATCGGTCTTCCCGAGGCGGCCCGGCTAGTCGATGTCCAGCTGGCGACGATCTTCGCCGCCCTGGCCGAGACGCGGACGTCTCGGATTCTCTGATCGGCAACCACCCTGCTAAGGTCCGGGCCATGAAAGACCAAGAGCTCAAAAAACAACTCGACGAGCTGCCCGGTCAGATAGCTGCGCTCAACGATAAGATTATGGCCTTCGTGGCGAAGGTAAAACGCTTGCCGCAAGGCGCGAGGAGGTGGGACTTAGAAGAGTGGATCGTTACCGAATGCCATGTTGATCCTGAGCTCATACGTACTAAGCCGCATTGGTCGAAACAGGACTGGCTAAAGAGCGCGATAGAATTGAAAGTTGCCGCGCGACAGTACCGTGGCGCCGGAAAACTGGCGAAAGCTGTGGCGTGTGAAACCGATGCGAAGGTCGCGGAGGAACGCGCCGCGTGGATGGCGTGATCTGGCCAATCGAGCCAGCCGAACAGCAACCCGGCCAAGGTCCATCCGCACAGCTCAGTTCCGAGGCGGTGGCATGGCGACGTCGGTCACCCGCCACGCGGCCAGTGCTCGGGGAACACCGCCAAGGCGCTCGCCTCACCGTTTCCTCACCATCAACACCACCCGGTCGACGAAGACCCCGACGGTCTCGGCGGCCATCTTGATCGCCTCGACGTAGTCCCGTTTGATCCGATCGGCGGCGATGCCGGTCGGCGTCGAAAGCGTCAGCACCCCGTCGACGATGCCGTGGAATCCGATCCGGTTGAACCAGCTGCCATGGGCGCCGTCCCGGATCAGCCGCCGGACCTCGGCGTTGATCTCAGGCCAGGGCGCGTCCTCGGCGCCGGGCGCAAACATCAACGGCGGCAGCTCAGGCTGCGGCTCGAACACCGCCTCCGGCCGCGGGGCCGGGGTGATCTCGGCCGGCGGGATCTCCCCCTTCTGCTTCAGGATCCTGGCCAGGTTGAGCCGCAGGTCCGGCACGCCGCCAGACGGCTTGGTGGCGAAGGCGCCGAAGTAGGCGCAGGGGCTTCGGACCTCGGGGTCCTCCAGCGCGATGGCCAGCATGGTGACCACGCGGATGCCGTGGCGGGCCCATCCCCACTGCACCGACAGGCTGTTGTTCCGTTCCGGGTCCGGCAGCAGCAACGGCGCCGCGGCGGCGATCCGGGCGGCGTCTTCCGGCGTGGCCGTGGACGGGTCTTTCAGGACGTGATCCGGGACCAGCGGGGCGAGCCTCGGACAGATGCGCACGGCGCTCTGAAGCTCCTGGCGGACCATTTCCGCGTGCACCGAGGGTCCAAGATTCGCGCCGGCGAAACCGCTGGCTCCCCCTGGAGAGCCAAGGGCGCGGACCGTGCCGGTGCGCTGGGGTTGGCCCGAGGATCCGTTGGTCCTTCCGCGCTCGGGCCGCGCAGCGGGCCGCTTCTCGGAATAACTTCGCGGGGAACCCGCGTCCTTCTCGGGTACAGGATAACTAAAGTTCTTTTGGGACTGTTCTAGGCGCCGGGATTCTGGCGCCTGGGCGCTATATTTTGTCGGGAAGGCTACCGCTTCCGACTGCAAGGCCCTGCGGGCGGCAATCGCCCCGCGGATCGCGGCGTCGACCGCCTCCAGTTCGTCGAGGCGGGCCAACAGCGGGCGAAGGTCGTAGGCCTCGAGCCCGGCCGGCCGGTTGGCGCGATTGTAGTCCCGCACCATGAAGCCGGCCGCCTCCAGGCCACGCCGATTGGTCCGGGCCTGGCTCTCGCTGCAGCCGAGGTACTCGGCGATCAGGCCCGTGGACGGCCAGACGCAGGCGATGTCCTGCTCCAGGCGGTCCTGGTTGAGGTGCTCGACGTACAGCAGCAGCGTCAGGCGCTGCGGCGTCGTCAGCATCGGCGTGCCCTTGAGCACGGCGGCGGCCACGCGGGCGATGGAGTCGCCCGGCCGCCAGCGCCAGGCCTCGGCCTTCGCACAGACTTCCTCGAAGTTGTCTGCGCGCTTGGCGAAGCCGGGCCGCCATTCCACGGAATGTGCGGTTTGCATGATGTCCCTTCGGGTCGGGACGAGGCCGATTCACGGGCTGAAACCGGCAGGATTTCGGGACAAAGGGGTCCCGTCCGGTCCTTGACGACGTTAAAAACGCCCCCTAGTTTGGACCGGTTGATTTGCCGCCTCTCACAACGGCGCCTGCGATATCCGAGAGCCTCCAGCGCCAACTGGGGGCTTTCGCCGTTTTAGGGTCTCGTCTTAGGTCACGGATCAATTCCTGGCTGATCCCGGCCAAGGCCGGGCGTTGACGCCCAGGCGAGGCCTAGGCGCTTGGATCGCGGGCGCGATCGCGCCCGGTCAAAAGGGGTCAGGGGGAGGGCATGGGGTCGTCCTTTCCCAGGACGAGGTCCGCGCCGGCGTGTGTCGTTCGACGGCCGCAGGGAAGCGTTTGGGGTCTTGACGCCAAAAACGAAACGCCTAGCCTGTCCCCATCAAACGCCGCCACCACGCGACTTGATCGAATTTCACGAGAGCCTCCGATTGCCGTCGGGGGCTTTCGCCGTTTTGGGCCTCATCTCGCTAAGTCATCGGTCTCTCCAAGGCGCGCCGCGTCGCGCGCGGCACGCGCGATTCGGCATGGTGGAGCCTGGGATGAGTCTGTCCGCCGCCAAAGGGCGCCCCATGCGCCAAAACCTCTGAAACGGCGCACGCGGCGCGACTCTATGATCTTGCTGCGAATCGAGAATCGAGGGCCCGGCCAAGGCGGGCTGACCTCAGGCTTTTGGCTCCTGCGGCGGGTTGGCTTTGCGCCAGGCCTGGAAGCCGCGATCGGCCTCGATGAAGGCCGCGAGGATGTGCTGGATGAGTGGCTCAGGCTCGACCGGATGACCATTGGTCGCCGCGTAGGCGCGCTGATAGTCGGCCAGGTCGATGGCGGCCTTGCCCTTCAGACGCAGGCGCACGTCGAGCAGCTTTTCTTCCAGGTCGATCTTGGGGAGCGCGAGGGTCGGGGTCGCCGCCTTGGCCATGTCAGCCTCCATCGTGGGGGGAAAGGGTTCGCTGGACCGCTGCGCAGGCGAAGTCGGTCAGCTTCAGGTTCAGCGGCTCCAGTCGCGCGCGGATCCGGGCGCACAGCGCGTCCGGCAACCGCAGCGTCACCCGGGCCTTGGCGCCGCGCACCGCGGCGAAGACGACCGGCTGGCCCGCGTCTAGGTCCTCCAGGAGCGCGGTGAAGGCCCGAGCATAGAGGTCCTGAATGGCCCCACGCGGCGGCGGCCCCGTTGCCGAGCCACCTGCCACGGCGGCCATCTGCTCGTGCAGGCCCACAGGCAGGACGAGCCCTAGTTTGCAGCTGCGCGATGTCATCGGCCGGCCTCAGGGGTAGGGCGCCAGGATCATGTCCTTGTTGACCAGGACGCGGAGCGGCCAGCCGGCGCGCACCTTGATGGTCGGCTGGCGATTGAGGTCGCGCGACGTGATCTGCTGACCCACCTGCTGGGCTCCGGTGGAGATGCCGGACGAGGCGCTGTTAAGCACCAGCTCGCCGGAGCTGCGGGCGCTGGCGTCCTGCGCCGAGGCGGCGCCGACGCTGAAGACGGTAGAGAGCAGGATGCCGCGCGCCAGCTGCCAAAAATGGCCGTCGACCTGGTCCTTGAGGCCGGCGGCGCCCGTGAGGTCGCCGCCGCTCATCGAGCCGATGTTGATGGATCGGCCGTCGGGCATGATGATCCTGTTCCAGGCGATCAGGGCCCGCTCCTGGCCGTAGGCGATCTGGCTGTCGTAGCGGCCGATCAGCCGCGAGCCCTGTGGGATCAGGACGGTGCGGCCCGTGGCGTGGTCGTAGATCGGCTCGGTGACCTGGGCGATCACCTCGCCCGGCAGATCGGAGTTGAGCGCGGTGATCAGGGCCGCCGGAATGACCGTGCCGGCCTTGACCTCCCAGGGGCTGGCCGGCGGCCGCAGCGGCGTGGCGAGGTAGTCCTCCGTCCGGGCCGTGGCCAGGAACTGCGCCTTGCCACCCTGGCCGTTGGCCGGTTGCACGTCGGGCGCGGGTGTGACCGGCGCCGCGCCCGGCTGCGCCTCGGCGAGGGTCACTGGCGCGGCCGCCTCGGGCGCCCCACCGCCGGCCTGCGCCTGGGCCGCAAAGAACGGCCCCGAGCCACGCGCGGCGACCGCCTGGTCGCGCGCCTGCTGCACGGCGGGATCCACCCGGGTCTGGGCGGCAGGCGATGCGCCGGCGCCCACGCCCCCTGTTGCGCCGGGCGGCGGCAGGGCCACGGTCCCGGGGGCGTCGGCCGCCCGCACGGCGGGATCGCCGTAGCCGGCGGCGTACCGGGTGGCGAAGGCCGGCGTGGTGGGCGCGGTGTCCGCCGTGGTCTGGGCGGCGCTCTGTTTTGGCGCCGGCCGGTTGGCGCCGCCGAAGCCGATGTAGAACCCCGCCGCCACGATCGCGGCCAGCGCACCGGCGCCGGCCACCAGGTAGCGGCGATTCCATCGGGTGACGGGCAGGCGCGGCGCGGCCAGCACGCTCTCGGCCGAGGCCTTGGTCGAGGACGGCGCCTCGCCGATCGGACGGTCGGGCGGAAGGTAGGTCATCGGCCTACCCCTTCCGCGCCGTGCGGGTGATCCGCACGACCTGCTGGGGCTTTTCGCCCAGCCGCAGCTCGGCGACGTCGACCAGGCGGTCGACCACATAGTAGCCGTTGAGGAAGCGGTAGTTGACCAGCTGGGCCGTGCCGCCCGGGCCGACCAGGAACAGGGGCGGAGCGTCGGTGGCGGCCATGTTCACCGGGAACTGGATGTAGGTCTTCAGCCCATCGTCGAAGACCCGCAGCGGCTGCCAGCGCGGCGGCTTCATGTGGATGGCCTCGACCTTGTAGTCGAAGTGCAGCTGGTCGATGGCCAGCGTCGGGGCCACCACGCTCTGCGCCTGGGCGGCCTGGGCCGCGGCCAGGGCCTGCATCTGCTCCTGCGGGTAGTTCCAGCTGATCGCGCTGGTGTAGGTCCCGCCCTCGCGGCTGACCGCCTCCAGCAGGTAGGTCCGCTGGTCGGTCGTCAACACCACATTGGTCTTCAGGCCGCCGCGGATTGGCTTGATCAGCACCACCACCTGCTGGTTGGCGCCGCTGCCCTGGACGGTCTCGCCCAGCACCCAGCGCACCGTGTCGCCGGCGGCCTTGGCGATCAGCTTCTCGCCGGGCCGCAGCAGCACCGTGGTCAGGAACCGGGGGCTGGTCTGCAGCGTGTAAATCCGCCCCGCCTCATAGTCGTAGAACAGGACCGCATTGATGTAGGCGTCGGGGGTGGCATAGGCCCGCGCGCCGGCGTTGGCCGCGGTCACCGCCGCAAAGCCGGGCGGCGGCGGGCCGCGCCGGATCCGATGGACGCGGGGCGTGGGCGCCGTGGGTGTGATCGGGGCGACGGCCGCGCCAGCCGCCGGCGCCCGGGCCGGGGGCGGGTTGGGCGTCAGCGCCGTGGGCGTCTGGGCCGAAGCGTCGCCGACGATGGCCAGGGCGGCCGCCACGCAAAGGCTTTGCGTCGGACGCACAGGAATCTTGCGGATGAGGCTCATAGCTCGCGACTCCACTGGAAGGCGGTGATGAAGACGCCGAGCGGATTGGCCCTGAGGTCTGCCTCGTTTTTCGGCGGGTCGATCTTGGTGGTGAACAGGCCGGTCCAGTTGACGGTGCTGGAGCTGACCCCCTGGTCGAAGGTCGTCTCGCGCCACTGCACCTGGTAAGTGGCGGGGCTGCGCTGGAGGACCGAGACGACCTCAACGCTGACCGCCTGGCTGCCGGCGTTGGCGAAGGGATCGTGGGTCTTGGCATAGTCGTTGAGCTGGCCGATCGCCGGCCCGACCACGAATCGATAGGCGCCGGTCCAGTTGTCCCGGATGACGATGGGGTCGATGCTCTTGGACCGCGTGCGCGTCACCCAGTCGGCCAGGAAATAGCCGACCTCGGCGGAGGAGGGAGTGTAGGTGCGCCCCGCCATCTCGATCCGCCCCGGTCGGCCATATTTGTCGATCGGTATGACGTAGGTGGCGATGCGGGTGTTGCTGCCCTGGTAGATCAGGCCGCCGACCGCCAAGGCCGCCACCGCCCAGCCGGCGAAGGCCATCAGCCGCCAGTTGCGCGCCTGAATCACGGGGGCGCCGATGCGGCGGTCCCACTCCTGGCTGGCCCGCTGATAGGGCGTCTCCACAGGCGCCGAGCTGCCGTAGTGGTCGTTTGGGCGTCGGAAGGGATTCATCGATTCAGGTCCTCTAGGTCCCGGCGCCGGTCGGGGGCTCTTCGGGAGGGATCGGCGTGGCGCTCATGCCGGCGCCGCTCTCCTCACCCTGGGCGGCCGTGGCCGCCGCGGTCTGCGCCGCCGCCGCAAGGCCGCTGCGCCGCGCCTCGGCGCGCGCCACCGTGTCGGCCGGGGACGGCGGCGGCGGAGCCTCGTCGTCGGACCCGCCTTCAGCCATGCCCGCGCCGAACAGGCGCCCACCCGCCGAGCGCAGGCTCGAGACGGCCGAGGACACCGGGGCGCGCGCGAAATCGGCCGCGCCAGGGCCGCCGCCCGGTGTCGGCGCAGACCCGCCGCCAGAGGGGATCGCGCCCGCGGCGCTGCGGGCGGCCGCGACCTGGCCGCCGCCCGCCGCCCAGCCGGAGGCGACCGCGCCGCCAACGGCGCGCATGGCCAGGCCCGCGCCGGCGACGCCAGCCGCAACACCCGCGGCGCCCATCAAGGCTCCGCCGGAACTCAGCTGCGGGCCACCGGAGATCAGGGCCGCGGCGATGGCGGGGATCTTCAGCGCCAACATGACCATGACCACGGCGGCGAGCAGCAAGCCGACGTCCTCGCCGATGCCGGGGTCCGGGGAGACGCTGTAGTTGTCGAACACCGTGGTCCCCAGGCTGACCACGATCGCCAGGGCCATCAGCTTGATCCCGACGGAAACCACGTAGCCGATGGCCCGCTCGCTCATGAACGAGGTCTGGGTCAGCACCCCGAACGGGACGGTGACGAAGGCCACGAGGGTGACGATGTGGAATTCGATGATCGTGACGACGATTTCGACTGCCAGGATCACGAAGGCGATCAGGATGCCGATCGCGGCGACGATGGCCATGGCCACCACGTCGATGTGGGCGAAGAACTCGATGGGCCCGGGCGAGATCTTCTTCACGTACTGCATCAGCCCGGCGATCACCTTGATGCCGGCCATGACGATCTGGGAGGGCGAGGTGGTGAAGGTCGAGAGGGACATACCCCCGCCGCCGGCCTTCAGGCCCAGGGCGGCAAACCCGTTGACCACGGTCTTGGTCAGGGTCGGCCACTGCGCAACCAGGAAGGCGAAGAACCCGACCAGGAGGATCTTGCGCACCAGCGACGCCAGGACGTTCTGGTTCTCGTCGATGGCCCACATCAACGCGGTGATCACGATCGAGATCACCACCAGGCTGGCCAGCGTGGCCGAAACGTCGCCCTGGATCAGCCCGAACCCAGCGTCTACCTGGCTGCGGAACTTGTTGAGAAAATCGTCGAGGACGGCGGGATCGGCAGTCGCCACGGTCCGGGTCTCCTACAGTTTCCCGGGGTCGGCGACGCGCGGGGCAGGCTTGGCCACGTCGTAGAACTTCGAGGCATGGCCATCGGCGTCGGCCGACTGGGCGTTGACGCAATTGGGCGTCGCGGCGAGGCGGCCGGGATCGTTCTGGCAGGCCGCCAGCTGCGTCGCCCGCTCGGCGTCGTGCTGGGCGTAATAGGCCTTGTCGTGGGTCGGGACCGGCTGGGAGCAGGCGGCCAGGGCGGCCGCGGCGAGGCCCAGCGCAATGACGAGACGGGCGCGCATCACAGCTTGTCCGGGTTCTGAACGCGGCTCGCGGGCGGCGTGGTGGCCCAGAAGCGCTGGCTGTCCGCCTCGCCAGTCGCCTGGGACGCCTGGACCTGGGCTGCGAGGGTCTGCTCGGCCCGGGCCTGGGTGATCAGCAGGTTCTGCAGTTCGGTGAGCTGGGCGGTCACCGTGGCCAGCAGCTGGTTGGTGGCCTGGATCGCCGAGGTCTGGCCCGCCGCGCCCTGGGAGGCGCTGACCGCGCTCGCCACCTGGGCCGAGGTGATCGGCTGACCCTGGGCGATGGCGTTCTGCATCTGCAGCGCCTGTTGCAGGGCCAGCGCATTGTTCTGGCGCCAGCTCGCGAGGGAGGCCTGGGTGGTGGCGAGGCTCGCGCCGGGCATGGTCGAGGGGTAGAGCGTGGCATATTGCTGGGCGACATTCTGGGCGCCGTAGCCGATGCCCTGCGCCTGCTGCAGGATGCCGGTCGCCTGGCTGGCGATCTGCGCGATCGGCCCGGTGACGTCGGTCTGCAGCTTCTGCAGCATGGCCGCCTGGTTGGTGAGTTGCGACTCCAGGCGCTGAATCTGGGTGAGGCTGTTGGTGACCTGCTGCTCGGCCTGCAGGATCGCCTTGACGTCGATCACCGCCATCTGGGCGTGGGCGACCGGCGGCGGCGCCGTCGCCGTCAGGACGAGGGCCAGCGCGAGGCCGGCGGAACTGAAGGACCTACGCATGGGTGGGAGTCTCCCGGGTTGACGACAAAGGGGGCGGCCAAAGCGCGGCGGCCTCGGCGCGGATGAAGACCCGCTCGGTGCGGCGGCGGAAAATCCAGGCGGCGGCAAAGCCCGCGAAACCGAGCAGCATCAGCGCCAGGTTCTGATGCAGGGGCGTGGCGAACACCGCCGCAAATCCCGGAGCCGCGAGGGCGAGGAACAGGAAGCGCCGCCGGCGCGGACTGACGATCCATCGGTGCGGCAGGCGGGCCGCCAGGCGGGTGAGGCGCGCGAACTCCAGGCTGGAGAGCGGCGGCTCAAGCGCGGCGGGGCAGGGCGGGTGCGGCTCCATCACGCCACCCTCGCGGAGGCGGACGCTGACGCGCGGGCGAGGTAGTCGGCGACCTCGGACAGGCCCTGCGCCCGGTAGTAGGCCTCGGCGAAGCGGGCGGGGCCGCCCTGTGCCAAGGCCGCGCTGATCCGCTGCTGGTCGCCGGGCGAAGAAGCGCCGACAGCGGCCAGGGTCACCGGGCCGAGGCCAAGCTCGAACAGGCGGTTCCCGGCGCTCGACTGATAGTAATATTCCCGCTTCGGGGTCGCTCCGCCGACGATGCGCAGCTGTTGCTCGTTGAGCCCGAAGGCGGCGTAGAGCTCGGCGATCTGCGGCGTCACCGCGTCGGGGTTCGGCAGAAAGATTCGGGTCGGGCAGCTCTCGATCAGGGCCGGCGCGATCGTGGAGCGGGCGATGTCCGCCAGGCTCTGCGTGGCGAAGACGACCGCGACGTTGAACTTGCGCAGGGTCTTCAGCCATTCGCGGATCTTGGCCGCGAAGGAGCCCTGGTCGAGGAACAGCCACGCCTCGTCGAGGACCAGCAGGGTCGGCCGGCCGTCGAACCGCTGCTCCAGGGTGCGGAAGATGTAGGTCAGCACCGGCGCGAGCGCGGCCTTGTTGTTGATCAGCTCGGCCATCTCGAAGGTCTGCCAGCGCGCCGAGACCCGGGCGTTGTCCTGGGCGTCCAGCAGGTGCCCGTGGGGACCGGCCAGCGTGTAGGGCAGCAGCGCCGACTTGACGGTCTGATCCTGAATGGTCGCGGCCAGCAGGGTCAGGGTGCGCTGATCGCGCGGGCCGGCCGCCAGGTTGCGCAACCCGCTCCAGATCTCGTCCTTGATGGCCGGCGAGATCGCGACGCCCTCGGCGGCGACGATGTCCTGCACCCACTCCTGGGCCCAGGTCTTGTCCTCGGCGCTTTCGAGGTCGGCCAGCGGCTGGAAGGCCAGGTCGGTCTGATCCCCGCCCAGCACGAAGAACTGTCCGCCGGCCAAGAGGGTGGCGGCGCGCGAGCTGGCGCCCTTGTCGAAATAAAAGATCTGCGCCTCGGGATAGCGCAGCCACTGCATGGCGATGGTGTTCAGCAGCACCGACTTGCCGGCGCCGGTCGGTCCGACGACCATCGCGTGACCGACATCGCCTTGGTGCAGGTCGAACCGGAACGGCGTGGTGCCCGCCGTCCGGGTGACCATGAGGGGCGGCTGAGCTCCGGGGTGGCCACGCTTGGCGCATTCGGCCGACAGGTGGGCGTTGCGCGAGGGGCCCGGCCAGATGGCCGACATCGGGATCATGTCGCAGAGGTTCAGCGAGGACACCAGGGGCCGGCGCAGATCCGCATAGGCCTGGCCCGGCAGGCTGCCCAGCCACGCCTCGACCGCGTTGACGTCCTCGACCTTGCAGACGAAGCCGACCCGGTTGATGGCGCTTTCCACCTCGCGGACCCGGTCGGCGAGCCGGTCCGGATCGCGGTCGATCAGGGTCACCGTCGGGGTGAAATAGCCGATCGAGGCATAGTCGCCGCCGAGGATGGCCAGCGCCGCGTCCGCGTCATTGGTCTTGGCCGTCGCGTCGGGGTCCTCGAGCAGCGAGGGCTCGTGGGTGATCGCCTCCTTCAGCAGCGCCATCACGCCCTTGCGCTTGGCGAACCAGCGCTTGCGAACGGTGGACACCGCCTTGCGGGCGTCCTCCTTGTCGAGCGGCATGAACCGGCAGGTCCAGCGATAGCTGACCCCCAGCTCGTTCAGCCGGTCGAGCAGGCCTGGCGAGGAGGAGGTGGGGTAGGCGCGCACCGAAATGGTGCGGACATACTGCCCGCCCAGGCGCGGCAGCAGGCCGCCCTGGAAGTCGTCGTCGCAAAGAAACGCGTCGAGGTAGGCCGGCGTGTCGGGCGTGCGGACATAGTGGCGCTTGGTCGAGATGCAGCCGTGCAGATAGGTCAGCGTCTCGTCGTCATCGAGCTCGCGGACCTCCGGCATGATGGCGCCAAGGATGTCGGCGATCTGGCGGACCGAGGCGAGGAAGCCGCCCAAGGCCGCGCGATACATGCCGGCCGCCCCGCGCCCCGACGGCGCGTTTTCCAGCATCAGGCTCTCCGCCGTCGAGATCGCCTCTTCGGGCGGCAGGAAGGTGAAGGTCAGGAAATAGCGGCTCTCGAAATGGCGCTCCTCGGCTTCGAAAGCCCCCCGGCGCTCGTCGTCGATCAGGGCCGAGACCGGGTCAGGGAACGCGCTGGACGCATAGTCCTGCGAGGAGGCGCGCAAGGCCTCCACGTGCAGGCACCAGCGCGAGCCCAGCCGGCGCAGGGCGTTGTTGAGCTGGGCGCGGGTGGCGACGAGCCCGGCGTCCGTGGCGCTGGCCAGATCGGGGCCGCGGAAGGCCAGGGTCTTCTGGAAGCTGCCGTCCTTGTTGAGGACCAGGCCCGGTCCAATCAGCGCCACCCAGGGAAGATGATCGAAGAGACGTTCAGCCTTGGCGCGGTACTCGCGGAGATACAGCATGATCCTGGGACCTCACGTCTGCCGGCCGAGCGCGCAGTTGGCGAAGGCGAACGCGAAACTGGCGACGGCGCCGGTCAGGGCGACGGTGCTGGCGAGGCGACCGCGCGCCAGCGCCGGCCAGGTCGGAAAGCCGGTGAGCGGCGCCCAGACGAGGGCGGCGGCGAACGCAATGGCGCCGGCCGGGGAGGTCAGGGCGTGTGCGACCGCGCCCACGGTCAGGCGTCCCAGTAGGGCTTTTGGCGGATGTGCCGCTTCAGGGCGTCGAAGAAATAGGGGTCGCGCTTGTTGAGCCAGAAACAGGCGGCGTGGACCACCAAGCCCAGTGGCAGGCCGATGGCGGGGACCTGAAGGCCCAGCGCCAGCACGGCGGTCAGCGTGCCGTTCAGCACGGCGATCATGCGGGGCACTCCGGCGATCGTCACCGGCTCCGACAAGGAGCTGTGAAAGCCGATCTCGAAGCCCTCGATCTGAGAGACGGCCACGTCAGAACACCGCGCCCGAGGTCAGGTTGAAGAAGCTGGAGATGAAGGTCGTGGCGGTGAAGGCGATCGCCAGCCCAAAGACGATGCCGATGCCCTTGCGCATGGCCGAGCCGCCTTCGGCGAAGGCGAAGCCAAGGCCGGTGATGACGATGGCGATGATGCCCACAGCCTTGGCCACGGGGCCCGCCAGCGAGTCCTGCACGGTCTGCAGCGGGGTTTCCCACGGCATGGACGTGCCGCCGGTCGTGCCGGCGAGCGCGGGGGAGGTTAGGATCAGGGCCGCGGCGACCACCACAAGGGGGCCGGCGGCGCGTAGATGGCGACGGGCGCGAGCCCAGCGGGCGCGGGACATGGGTGTCTCCAGGTCAGGCCCGGCATTCGCGGGCTAGCAAACCTCACTCCGCGACTCACGCCGGTCAAGTGCCTTTCTTGCTATTTCGGCGCATCATGGGCGTTTATATCTTTTTTGGTGTCGCCACCGGATTCGCCAGCGCGGGCGGCCTCGGGCATGACCAGCATGAGCAACTGGCCGATCAAGGCTGACTGGGACGAGGGTGTCAGCATGCGCAATTCCGCCGCCGCATAGGTCGAGAATTGAATGCGGCTGGTGAGCATCGGGCGGAGGGGGGCCTGGTCGGGTATCAGGTCCCGCAGGACGGACGCCAGGTCGAAGATGCTGGGTTCGCCCAGGGCGAGGCTGGCGGCGTGGAGACAGGCGCCGGCAAGGATCAGGGCCGCCAACGTGGAGTTCGCGAGGCCGGGCGGGCCCTGCGAGAGAAATTCCCGCGCGAGGCGGCGGGCGGCGAGAACGTCGCCGGCGGCGCCAAGCGCCAGGGGCTCGTCGTGAAAGCACTCGAAGGAACGAACTGACACCAAGCACCCATGCGCCGTTACCGGGTGTGGCGGCGGGGCGGCACGGACACGCTATCGCGCGTTCCATGCACCTGCCCCTTTGGCGCACCTGTTGTCGGGTCCTTACGGTCCAGCAACCACCAGGTGAGTCTGGCGGGCGGCGGGCCGGATCGCAATACGGCGGAAATTCTAGGGTATAAATGCCCTAGCGAGTCTTCGAGATCCTAGGCGGACCATGGCCTACGAAGTTCGACCGGGGATCAGGCGGGAGCGGATCGCCTTGGCCACGGCCTGAGCGCGATTGCGAACCCCGAGCCGCGCGCAGGCGTGGGTGACGTAGTGGTCGACCGTCCGCTTCGACAGACCAAGCGCTGCGGCGATCTCGGCCGAGGTCTCTCCGGCCGCAATCCGCGTCAGGCATTCGAGCTGCCTGGGGGTGAGCTGGATTGGGGAGGAGGACCGCTTATCCACGGCGGACCAGGCGAAGTGACGCCACCCTGTTGAAGCCGTCCGCAACGCCGCTCAGATGCCGTCTCCCTGATACCCGCCACGCTTGCAGGCCTTGATTGCATTCCAGGCGACAAGACCCCTCGCCGGTCGCGAGCCCTTTGTGGCTCCGAACCGTTGAGTTTTCCGAGACAACCTGACGTATATCCTCAGGCCTATTTGAGGGTTACAGCCGAGCTTCGCAAGGGGGCGGTGAACAGCCACGTTTCAGCTACCAGTTGTGCCGGCATAGTGGTGGATATGCCAAACCGCCGAACGCCCTTCCATCGGCAGGCGTTCGGCGCGAGGGCGCGGTCAGCGGTAGCTAGCTGTGGGGTCGCACCGCGGTGACGTCGGCGTCCATGCCCCGCACCGTCGTGTCGAAGCCGATGGTCTGGCCAACCTTCAAGCCCTTGAGCAGGGCGGCAGGCTTGGCTTTGAAGGTCATGGTCATCGCCGGCCACGACACGGCCGGGATCGGTCCGTGCTGGATCGTTAGGGTGCCGGCTTTCGGGTCGATGGCCTTGATGAGGCCCGTCCCCTGGCCATGCTTGGCGGCTGGTGCGGCGGACATGCCTTTCATGTTCGACATATCGTCGGCCGCCGCAGCGCCGGCGGCCGTGAGGGTGAGGGCGCCGACAACGGCGTAGGCGATAGCTCTCATGATGAACTCCTTTGGGTCTGAGAGGCTGGGGTGGACTTGGAGCGACGGCGCCGCAGCAGCAGGTAGGCCGCAGGGACGACGAGCATGGAGAGGAGCGGCGCGGTGAGCATGCCGCCGATCATCGGCGCGGCGATCCGGCTCATGACTTCCGATCCGGTCCCGTGGCCGAGCAGGATCGGCAACAGGCCAGCGAGGATCACTGCCACGGTCATGGCCTTGGGCCGCACACGCATCAGCGCGCCTTCGCGAACCGCGTCCTCGACCTGAAGGTCCGTGGGGTCTTCCCCGCGATCGGCCAGAGCGTCCTTCAGGTAGATGAGCATCACCACCCCGAACTCGGCGGAGACGCCGGCCAGGGCGATGAAGCCGACGCCCGTGGCGACCGACTGATGGAAACCCAGCCAGTAGAGGGTCCAGATCCCGCCGGTGAGCGCGAAGGGCAGGGTGCCCATGATCAGGGCCGCCTCGTCGAAGCGGCCGAAGGTGACGTAGAGCAGGATGAAGATGATCAGCAGGGTCGCGGGTACGACCAGCTTCAGCCGCTCGACCGCCCGCTGCAGGTATTCGAACTGGCCCGAGTAGGCGATCGAGACCCCGGGGGAGAGCCTCACGTCCTTCGTCACCGCACGCTGCAAGTCCCCGACGACCGACGCCAGGTCGCGGCCGCGCACGTCGACATAGACCCAGGTCGACGGTCGGCCGTTCTCCGTCTTGAGCATCGGAGGGCCTTCGGCGATCTGCAGCTTGGCGACCGCGCCCAGCGTAATCTGCTGGCCGCCTAGCGTGAGGATGGGCAGAGCGCGCAGGCCCTCCAAGCTGTCGCGAAGCTCGCGAGGATAGCGGACGCTGATCGGATAGCGGGCGAGGCCTTCGACTGTCTGGCCGACGTTGTCGCCGCCGATCGCGCCGGAGACGATCGCCTGCACGTCGGCGATGTTGAGGCCGTAACGGGCGGCTGCGGCGCGGTCGATGTCCACGTCGACGTAACGCCCGCCGGTCAGCCGCTCGGCCAGGGCCGAGCTGACGCCGGGCACGGTCTTGGCCGTCGTTTCGACGTCATGGGCGATGCGGTCCAACTCGGCCAGGTCCGAGCCGGAGACCTTGACCCCGATCGGGCTCTTGATGCCGGTCGCCAGCATGTCGATGCGGTTGCGGATCGGCGGAACCCAGACATTGGCGAGGCCGGGGACCTTCACCGTCCGGTCCAGCTCCTCGACCAGCTTGTCCGGGGTCATGCCCGGCCGCCACTCAGCCCGAGGCTTGAACTGGATGGTGGTCTCGAACATCTCCAGCGGCGCCGGATCGGTGGCGGTCTCGGCGCGCCCGGCCTTGCCGAACACGGTCTGAACCTCCGGCACCGTCTTGATCAGCCGGTCGGTCTGCTGGAGCAGCTCCGAGGCCTTGGCCACCGAGAGGCCGGGCAGGGCCGAGGGCATATAGAGCAGGTCGCCCTCGTTGAGCTGCGGCATGAACTCGCCGCCCAGATGGGCCAGGGGCCAGGCCGTGGTGGCGAAGGCCAGCACGGCGATCAAGAGGGTCATCCGAGGCCGGCCCATCACCCAGTCCAGGACAGGCTGGTAGAGCGTGGTGAGTCCGCGGTTGATGGGATTGCTGGTCTCGGCCGGGATCCGGCCTCGGATCAGCCAACCCATCAGTACAGGGACCAGGGTGACCGACAGGATCGCCGCCGCGGCCATGGCGTAGCTCTTGGTGAAGGCCAGCGGGGCGAACAGCCGCCCTTCCTGCCCTTGCAGCGAAAAGACCGGCACGAAGCTGAGGGTGATGATGATCAGGCTGAGGAACAGGGCCGGTCCAACCTCGGCCGCCGCCTCGGTGACCACGATCCATCGCTTCTCGCCATGCAGGTGTTCGCCCGGGTGGGCGGCCTCCCAGCGCTCGATCTTCTTATGGGCGTTCTCAATCATCACCACGGCGGCGTCGACCATGGCGCCGATGGCGATGGCGATGCCGCCGAGCGACATGATGTTGGCGTTGACCCCCTGCACGCGCATCACCAGCAAGGCCGCCAGCACGCCCAGGGGCAGGGTCAGGATCGCCACCAGGGCCGAGCGCGCGTGGCCCAGGAACATCGCGCAGACCAGGGCGACGATGATGAACTCCTCGATCAGCTTTTCTCGCAGATTGCCGATCGAGCGATCGATGAGCTGGGATCGGTCGTAGGTCGGCACGATCTCGACGCCGGCCGGCAGACTCTTCTTCAGCTCAGCGAGTTTGACCTTCACCGCCGCGATGGTTTCGCGGGCGTTCTTGCCGGAACGCAGGATGACGACACCCCCCGCGACCTCGCCCTGGCCGTTCAGCTCGGCGACGCCGCGCCGCATCTCCGGGCCGATCTGGATGGTGGCGACGTCGCCCAGCCGCACCGGCACGCCGCCGGCGGCCGTCTTCAGGGGAATGGCGCGGAAGTCGTCCAGCGTCTTCAGGTAGCCGGAGGCGCGGACCATGTATTCGGCCTCGGCCAGCTCCAGAACTGACCCGCCGGTCTCCTGGTTGGCCGCCTGGATGGCGGCGACAACCTGCTGGTGGGTGACGCCGTAGGCGGCCAGTTTCACCGGGTCGAGCACCACTTGGTACTGTTTGACCATTCCACCGATGGAGGCGACCTCGGCCACGCCGGGCAGGGTCTTGAGCTCATAGCGCAGGAACCAGTCCTGCAGGGAGCGCAGCTCGGACAGGTCATGGTGGCCGGTGCGGTCAACAAGGGCGTATTCGTAGACCCAGCCGACGCCGGTGGCGTCCGGTCCAAGCGCCGGCTTGGCGCCCTCCGGCAGGCGGCTCTGGACCTGGTTGAGGTACTCCAGCACCCGCGAGCGGGCCCAGTAGAGGTCGGTGCCGTCCTCGAACAGCACATAGACGAAGCTGTCGCCGAAGAACGAGTAGCCCCGCACCGTCTTGGCCCCGGGGACCGACAACATGGTGGTGGCCAGGGGGTAGGTGACCTGGTTCTCGACGATCTGCGGCGCCTGGCCGGGATAAGGCGTGCGGATGATCACCTGAACGTCGGACAGGTCCGGCAAGGCATCGACGGGCGTAGAGCGCACGGCCAGGACGCCGGCGGCCAGCAGCGCCAGGGCGCCCAGCACCACGAAGATGCGGTGACGGACGGAAAGGCGGATCAGGGCGGCGATCATTGGCCGGCCGCCGGGCTAAGGCGGCGGATCACCGGACCCTCGGGCTTCTGTTCGAATCCGAAGCCGACCTGGTCCCCGACCTTCATGCCCTTGGCCAGCGACGGCGGATCGAGCCTGAAGGTCATGGTCATCGCCGGCCAGCCGATGGCGGGAACCGGCTCGTGGCTGAGGGTGATCGCGCCCGCGGTCAGCGCCTCGATCCGCCCCCGGGTCTCGTAGAGCGCCGCCTTGGGTGGGGCGGCGGCGCTTTGAGGGACCGTGGCGCTCGCCAGCGGCCGGACCTGAACGCCGGCCAGGCTGGCCTCCGAGTCGATCAGGAACTGCCCGGAGGCGACAACCTTCTGGCCCTCGCCGAGGCCCGCCAGGATCTCGGTGCGATTAGCATCCTCGCGTCCGACCTGGACCTCGACCGGTTGGAAGCGGCCGCCGTCGCCGGCGACCATCACCAGGGATCGCTTACCCGTCCGGATCACGGCTTCCGACGGCACGAATAGCGCCGGGTGGGCCGCGCCGCTCAGGTGGACCGTCGCGAACATCCCCGGATGCAGGCGGCCGGCTGGGTTTGGAAGCTCGATGCGGACCTGCAGCGTGTGACTGTCGATCTGGGTGGTCGGCAGGATGGCGGTCACGCGGCCGGTGAAGACCTCGCCCGGAAAGGCCGCCAACTCGGCCCGGGCCGCCCGTCCCACCTTCACCTGCCCGCCCAGGGCTTCCGGAACGGCCGCGTTCAGCCAGACCGAGCCCAGCCCCGAAATCTGGGCCAGGGTCTGGCCCATGCTCACCGTCATGCCCTGGCGGACATCGAGGGTCTGGATAGCGCCGCCTTGCGGGGTGGACACGGTCACGACCGTCCGGGCTCTGCCGTCGCGCGCCACGGCCTCGATCAGGCTGTCGGGCATCCCCAGCAGCCGTAGCCTCTGACGAGCGGCGGCTTCCAAAGCCGGACCGCCCGACTGTCGGACGGCGAGGTACTCAGCCTGGGCGCCGCCCCAGCTGGGGACCAGGAGATCAGCGATCGGGGCGCCGGCGGAAACGATGTCTCCCGGCGCGCGGGCATAGACGCGCTGAACGAACCCGGCGGCCCGCGCCTGAATGATCGCCACTTGCCGCTGATTGAAGTCGAGGACGCCCGTGGCGTCCAACCCATCGGCGAAATCCCCGCGCACGACGGCGACCAGTCGGACGCCGAGGCTCTGGGTGGTCGCCGGGTCGATCTGGACCCCTGGAGCCGCCCCGCCCGCGGCGTCGGCCGCGTAGCGGGGCACCAGCTGCATGTCCATGAAAGGCGACTTGCCCGGCTTGTCGAAATGCTGCGCCGGGACCATCGGATCGTACCAATAAAGCGGCTTCGCCCCAGCGGCGCCTGCCGTCGCCAGCGGCGGGGACGGGGGCTTCTGCAGGTGGGCGACGCCGTATCCGCCGGCCCCAGCGAGGGCCGCGATCGCCACGCCCGCGAGGGCCAGGCGCGCCGGAGACAAGGACCGAGTTGTCATTGCGCTTGAGCTCCAAAGGTCAGGACGATCCGGGCGCCGTCACGCGTCACGTCGGCTTCTCGGTCGATGGCGTCGATGCGGGCCTCGGCCAGGGCGAGGAAGGCCTGCAGCACGTCCGACAGGCTCGCCGTGCCGGCGCCATAGGCGGCCGTCTCGAGGTCGGCCCGCCGTTTGGCCAGGGGGACAAGGGTCTCAAGCGCCCTGTGCAGGCGGTCGTGATGCATGGCGTGATCGGCCAGGCTGGCGTCCAAGGTCGCCAGGAGTTCGCGGCGCGCCGCTTCGCGCTCGATCCGGACACGCCCGGCCGTCTCTGTGCGGGCGGCGATGACCGGGTCCTGTCGGGCCCCGGCGAACAGGGGCAGGCTCACCGTCGCCTGGACCATCACCATGTCGCCAAAGCGTGGATCGCGATGCTGATAGGCCAGCTCCCAGCTCCAGTCGGAATGCTTGTCGGCCTTGGCGGCGTCGACGTCCGCGTCCGCCTGGCGGCCCATGGCGTCGTAGACCGCAAGGGCGGGGAGTTGGTCGAGCCCGGCGTGCAAGGCGGCGGCGTCAATCGGGTAGTCGGGCGGAATGCCGGCGACCTCCGCATCCGCGTCGCCCGTCCAGCGCACCAGCTCGGAACGAGCCTTGCCTACGGCGGCGACGAGGTCCGCGCGCCGGTCGCCCAAGGCCGCCGTCAGTTGTTCCGGTTCCAGGGTCTGGGCAGGCCGCATCGCGCCCGAGGCGACCTGCGATGGCGTCGCGTCGCGAAGGGGGGCCAGGGCCTTGTCGATGTCACTGAGGGCCGCGAGCCGGCGCTCGGCGTAGAAGAGGTCGATCCAGGCGAGCGCCGTGTTGAGCCTCACCTCGCGCCCCTGCGCCGTCTCATTGGCTTCAGCCGCGCCGATGTCGGCGGCCGCGCGCTCACGCGCCGACCGCCGTTTGGCGCCGTTCGGAACATCCTGCATGACGCCCACCCGAGCATCGCTGAAGTCGTCGCGCTCGGGGTGACCGGCAACGGGCCCGGAGACCGGGAATCCCTCGATGCCAAACGCCAGCTTCGGATCGGGAAGGCGGCCCGCCGCGATGGCCGAAGACCGGGCCGCGCGGACGTCGGCGGCGCGCGCCTGGAGCGTCGGGGCCGACTGGTCGGCGAGTTTCAGGGCCGCCTCGAAGGTCATCGGGGCGGCGTGGGCGGCGCCGGCGACCATCGCCGACACGGCAAGAAGCCAGGCAGAGCGCATGGAGGTCTCCTGTCGGACAGATCAGTCCGTGGGGTGAAACTAAGGCGCAAAGCATCGGCGGAGCGCTCTGGCGCTCCGCCGACACCTCTCCGCCCTCGCGTCAGGGGATAACCGGCGCGAGGCTTGGAGCCGGCTAGCCGTTCGAGGGCGTCGCGGAGGCCGCCGACATCTCGGCGCACCGCTGCCGCATCTCCGCGGCGCTCATCTTGGAGGGATCACAGGGCGCCTCGCGCATGTGCTCGGCGGCCTCCTTGGTCCAAGTCACGCAGTGGGTCGTCGGCGGCGTGTTCTTGGCCATGTTGAAAGTCTGGCAGATGAACCCGCCGACGCCGTGGGCGGCCGCGGCGGTGGCGACGGAAAGGCCGAGCGTCAGGGCGCCGGCGGCCGATATCGTACGCATAGTCATGGGAAGTCTCCTGGAATTGATCGTTGAGGGCCGGACGGAATCCGGCGCTAGCGCGCAAGCGCGCTTCCGCAGGCCAGTGGCCTACAGGCTCAGGCGATCGATCTGGGAGGTCGTTCGAGCCGACTAGGCTCGTGGGGCTTCAATGAGGCGACCCGCGCCTGCGGGAGCGCCTCGCGATCCGGCGGCGCCAGGAACGCAATAGGGGTGTTCGGCAGAGCGGCGACTACAGCGCACATCGTCGCGCAGGACTGGGCGCAGTCGGAACTCTTGTGCTTGCTTTGCCCAGTATCCTTGGCCGGATCACAGCACGGATCGGCCTTCTGAGTGTCGGCCTGGGCCATGCCTGGCATGTCGGCCATCGCCACGCCCATCGACGCATGGTCATGGCACGAGGCGTGCGCCGCCGCAGCGGCTGCCGGGCTGGTCAATAGGCCAATAACGGCCAGAAGGGCGACGACGAGACGCATGCGTCCTCAGTATAGACGAGGTTCCGTCTCACGCCACCGCATTAGTCCAGTACGTGCGGCGCAGCCTCAATCGGACCCGCGAGGGCTTCGATGACGCGGCACTGGGCCGCTGCGCCACGCCAGTCCGTCTCCAGCACGTGCCCCAGCTCGATTTGCAACACATTCATCCAGCGACGCAGCATCCGAAAGGGGCTCGTGGACGTCGCGCGCGTCGCCCTTGCCCGTGAGGTCCACGAACGATGGCCTCGGTTCGGAATCCTGATCTCCTCGGGAAAGCGGGCCGTGCGCCATGGGATGTTCCCAACGATGGGCTCCTCGCTGAAGGCCCTTTCGCGTGTGGCGGCCACGGACGACCATGACGAAAACGTCATGCAAACGTCAGCTCGACGTAATTTGGCCGCGTGCATACAGGGTGTCCCCCTCACGTCCGGCCGCATAGATCAATGTGCGACCCGAGTGCGTGCGTGGTCAGCCAACCAAGGACACGTGTCGCCAAGGTGAAGATTCTGATCATCGAGGACGAGGCCAAGACCGCCGCCTACATCAAGCAAGGGCTGACGGAGAATGGCTTTGTCGTGGATGTGACCGCCGACGGGGATGACGGCGCCCACCTCGCCACGTCGGGATTCTACGATCTGATCATTCTGGACGTCATGCTTCCGGGGCGCGACGGCTGGTCGATCATGACCGAACTCCGCCAGCGAGGCCTAGAGACGCCGGTGCTGTTCGTGACCGCCCGGGACGCCGTCGACGATCAGGTCCGGGGCCTGGACCTCGGCGCCGACGACTATCTCGTCAAGCCGTTCGCATTCTCAGTGCTGCTCGCGCGCATCCGCACGATCCTGCGGCGGGGTGGGGGGCGTTCAGCGTCTGTCCTGCGCGTCGCGGACCTCGAGCTGGACTTGATCCGCCACCGGGCCACACGGGCGGGCAAACTGCTGGACCTCACGCCCAAGGAGTTCACCCTGCTGTCGCTGCTGATGCGCCGGATGGGGGAAGCGGTCTCCCGCACCCTGATCGCCGAACAAGTCTGGGACATCAATTTCGAGAGCGAGTCCAATGTCGTCGATGTCCATGTCCGGCGTTTGAGGCTCAAGGTGGACGATCCGTTCGGCCAGAGGCTGATCCACACCATCCGCGGCGTCGGCTACGTCCTCGAAGAGCGGCCCTGATCATGGCGAGACCAGGGGGGCTCCGCCGTTGGACGGGCTCGATCGCACTGCGATTGACGGTCTGGTACGCGATCTCCGGCTTCACCCTGATCTTCGCGGCGACAGCGTTTCTCTATTGGATCCTGGCGGCCAACCTCGCTCGCGAAGACACCCGCCTCCTGGAAAATGAGTTGGCCAACATTCGACTGATCCTGCGCGCAGCGCCCGCTGGCGGCTGGACCGCGTCAGGCGCCTCCACAGCGCCGCGGCGCGACCGCGAACTCTATGTTCGTTTGCTCGACCAGACAGGGTCCGTGCTCCTCGAGAGCCCCGGGATGACGATGGTCTTGCCAAGACCCACTCGACCGACGTTTGCGGCGGTGGCGCGCCTGGGCTCTGTGGGAGCAGACACACGCTCGAACACCGGCGAACAGTTCCGCTCCTTGATCGCCCCGGCTGCGGTGGACCGCATCCCCGGCGGCTACATCCAGGTCGCCATAAACCGGACCGACGAGGAGCGGCTGATCGCGCTTTACCGCGCGCGGATGGGATGGGTGCTGGGCGTTTCGCTGCTCGGCTCGGCCCTGGCCGGTTATCTGATCGCACGCGCCGGCATGCGGCCAATCCGGCGCATCGGGGGAACCGCCGGGCGGATCGGATCCGGAACCCTCCACGAGCGGATTCCAACGGTGGGGTTGCCCTCGGAGCTCCAGGTCTTGGCGGAGGCGTTCAATGCGATGCTCGGCCGCCTCGAAGACGGCTTCGCGCGCGTCTCGCGGTTCTCCGACGATGTCGCCCACGAGTTGCGCACCCCGATCAATAACCTGCACGGCGAGATCGAGGTCGCGCTGAACCGCACCCGCGCGCCGCAGGAGTACGAGGCGATCCTTGGCTCCTGCCTGGAGGAGTGCAGCCGCCTCTCGCACGTGGTCAACAGCCTCCTGTTCCTGGCCCGGGCCGACGCGGCGACCGAACCGTTGCAGCGGGAGGTCCTTGACGTCCGTCGCGAGTTGCACGGCGTGGCAGAGTTCTACGAAGCCAGCGCATCGGAGGCCGGCGTGTCGCTCATAGTCGCCGCGCGAGCCGGTCTCGAAGCACGGCTGAACCGGACCCTGCTCCAGCAAGCGGTTGGCAACCTCGTGTCGAACGCACTCGCCCATACGCCGGAGGGCGGGCGCATCTGCATTCAGGCGCAGGGCAGTCCCGCCGGGCTCAAGGTGACGGTGGAAGACACCGGCCGCGGCATTTCGCCTGAACATCTGCCGAGAGTGTTCGACCGGTTCTTCCGCGCAGATCCCGCCCGCAGCGGCGCGGGCCAGAACGCGGGCCTCGGTCTTTCCGTGGTGAAGAGCATCGTCGAGCGCCATGGCGGCGAGGCCGAAGTGTTCAGCGAACCCGGCTCCGGCGCCAAGGTCGTCCTGACGTTTCCGTCGAGTTCTGAGCCCTGAGCGAAGATGACGAGACCGTCATCTGCCCGTAATCGCAGCTTCAGTTCGCGCCAGCTATAGAGCGCCGTTCCTCAGAGCTGGCGGACCGGTGAATGCGATTGCGGAGGGTTGTTGTCCAGGCGCTGGCGGGCTGCGCGGTCGTCGCGCTGGCCGGGTGCGCGAGCTATCGGCCAGAACCCATCGCGCCGGCCTCCACCGCGGCGGCGCTTGACGCCCGGACCCTCGCCGACCCGCGCCTGAACGCATTCCTCGACTCGATGAATGCGCCGCGGCCGCAGGCGCCGAACGCCTGGAGCCTCGAACGCCTCACGCTCGCGGCGCTCTTCTTTCATCCGGACCTCGACATCGCCTACGCGAAGCTGGCCGTGGCCGACGCGGGCGTCAGGACGGCGCACCAGCGGCCGAACCCCACGATCAATCTCCTTCCGCAGTACAACGCCACCACGACCGTACCGTCGCCCTGGACGGTCGGCGGCGCAGTCAATCTGGTGATAGAAACCTTCGGCAAGAGGACTTATCGCACCGACCAGGCGCGGTATCTGGCCGAGGCTGCACGCGACGACATCGGCACGGCCGCCTGGCAGGTGCGCGGCCGTGTCCGCACGGCGATGCTGGACCTTTGGGCGGCCCGGCAGCGGGTTCGGCTGACGGCGAAACGCTTGGCGCAGGAAGAACAGCTGGTCACCCTGCTGGAGCACCGGCTCGCGGTCGGAGAGGCGTCTGCCGTGGACGTCGCGCGCGAGGGGATCAATCGCGACCAGGCAGCCGTCGCGGTCAAGGACGCCGAGAAGGTGGCCGCCACGGCTCAAGCCCAGCTGGCGACGGCCCTCGGCGTGCCCGCGAGGGCGCTCGAAGGGGTCGAACTGGACCTCGCGGTCTTCGACCAAGTCCAGGGGCCAGCGGATGCCATGACCGGACCTTTGCGGCAAACCGCGCTGACCGGGCGCGCCGACATCCGATCGGCCCTGGCCCAATATTCGGCCGCGCAATCGGCGGTGCAGCTGCAGATCGCCAACCAGTATCCGAACCTGACCCTGGGCCCCGGCTACACGTGGGATCAAGGCGACAGCAAATACAGCGTCCCGCTGACGCTCGACCTGCCGGTCTTCAACCAGAATCAGGGGCCTATCGCCGAGGCGCTCGCCCGGCGCCGTCTCTCGGCGGCGACCTTCCTAGGCCTGCAAGCTCAGGTCATGGGGGCGGTGGATGCCGCGGCGGTCAGCTACGGGCGAGCTGACCAAAGCTTGGCGACGGCCGAGGCGGTGCTGGCCGCTCAACGGGATCGGCAGGCGCGCACCGAGGCTCTTTTCCGCGCTGGGCAAGTCGATCGGCCGACGCTACTGGCCGGCGCGCTCGAGGTCTCCGCCGCGGAAATCGCGCGCCTGGACGCCGTCATGGCCCAGCGCCAGGCGCTCGGTCAGCTCGAAGACGCCCTTCAGCATCCGCTGTTCGGGTCCGGCGCGGTTCTTCCCGTTCTTCCGGCCAGCCCTCGCCTCGACGCGGAGCCCGCGCAATGATTCGACCCCGATCTTCGGCCGTTCGGCCGCTCTGGCTGCTGGTGGGCGCGGTCGCGCTCGCGCTGATCGCCCTGATCACATGGCGGGTGATCGACGGCGGCGCGGAGAAGGAACGGGAGGCCGAGCGCGAGAAGCCGGTGGCGGCGCCGCAGCGGGTATCTACCGCCGATGGCGCGACCATCGTCGCCGTGGATCTCGACGACCAGCGCCGCAACGGCCTTCAGACCATGCCGGTCGCGGCGGCGACAGCCCCGGAGACCGTGCAGGCCATCGCCGCCGTCGTCGACGTCACGCCCTACGGTATGCTCGCCCAATCGCTGCTGAACGCCCGGGCGCAGACCGCCACGGCCCAAGCCAAGGTCGAGGCCTCCAAAGCGGCCTTCCAGCGGGCCCAGTTGCTCTACAAGGACTCCCAGAACATGTCGCTGGCGCAGCTCCAGGCGGCGGAGGCGACCTACCAGGCCGACGCGGCAGGCTTGGCGGCGGCGCAGACCCAGGCGACGACTGCGGCCGCGACCGCGCGGCTGCAATTCGGGCCCGTGCTCGGCGCCTCCCTGGACCGCAGGCTCGGACAGGATCTGATCCAGCGCCGAACGGTGCTGCTGCAGGTGACCGCGCCTGCGGGTATGGCGGTCGCCCGGCCGCCGACGACCCTGACGGTGCGGCCGGACAACGGTCCGGCGGTGTTCGGGCGTCTCGTCTCCGCAGCTGTGACGACCGATCCCAGAATCCAGGGGGCGAGCTTTTACTATGTCGCGCCGGCCGCAACCGGCCTCCTGGCGGGTCTCAACGTGACGGCGGAGCTGTCAACCGGGGCGGTCCGGAGCGGCGTGGTCGTCCCCGCCTCGGCGGTGATCGTCTGGCAGGGGCAGTCCTGGGTCTATCAACGGACCGGCCCCAAGACCTTCAAGCGCGTGGCGATCGCGGTCGCCGGATCAGGCGCCGGCGGCGCCTACGTCGTGACCAACCTCCCCCCAGGGGCCCAGGTGGTGACGTCAGGCGCCCAGCTGCTGCTGTCCGAAGAGATGCGGCCCCAGACCAGCCAAGCGGCCGGAGAGACCGATTGAGCGCCCAGCACCCCACGGGCTTGCAGGCCCGGGTCATTGCTTTCGCGATCCGCTTCCGCGGCATCGTCGTCGCGCTGGCCTGCCTGCTGGTCGCCTACGGCGTCTATGCGCTGGGCCAGGCCAAGTACGACGTCTTCCCGGAGTTCGCGCCGCCGCAGGTGGCGATCCAGACCGAAGCGGCGGGCCTCACCCCCGAGCAGGTCGAGGTGCTGGTTACCCGGCCGATCGAGACCGCGGTCAACGGGCTGCCGGGCGTGCAGACGCTGCGATCGACTTCGATCCAGGGCCTTTCGATCGTCAGCGTTTTCTTCGGTCCCGCAAGCGATATCTATCGCGACCGCCAACTCGTGGCCGAGCGGCTGGCCTCAGCCGCCCAGCAGTTGCCGCAGGGCGTGCAGCCGCCGGCGATCACCCCGCTGACGTCCTCGACCAGCACGGTGCTCGTCGCGGGCCTGACGTCGAAGACGCGCAGCCAGATGGATCTGCGCACGGCCGCGGAGTGGACCACGCGCCTGCGGCTGCTCGCCGTGCCGGGCGTCGCCGACGTGATCGTCTTCGGCGGCGACACCCGCTCGATCCAGGTGCAGGTGCACCCCGACAAGCTCGTCCGCTACGGTCTGGGCCTGAACGACGTGATGGCCGCCGCCCAGCAGGCTACGGGCGTGCGCGGCGCGGGGTTCGTCGACACCAAGAACCAGCGGATCGTTTTCCAGACCGAGGGCCAGTCGCTGAGCGCGGACGAGATCGCCCGCACCGTGGTCTCGAGCCAAGGGGTCGGACGGGTGACCCTGGGCAGCGTGGCCGATGTCGTCGTGGCGCCCGAGCCGCCGATCGGAGCGGCCCTGGTCCAGGGCAAGCCCGGCGTCATCCTGAACATCTCCGAGCAGTACGGCGCCAACACCATGGAGGTGACCCGGGGCGTCGAGGCGGCGCTGGAGGAGCTTCGGCCGGCGCTGAAGGCGCAGGGGATCGAGCTTCAGTCGAACCTGTTCCGGCCGGCGAACTTCATCTCCACCGCGCTTTCCAACATCCGCACCTCGCTGATCCTCGGGGGCGTGCTGGTCGTGGTGGTGCTGTTCCTCTTCCTCTTCAACCTGCGCACCGCGGCCATCTCATGCGCCGCCATTCCGCTGTCGCTGCTGGCCGCGATCATCGTGATCCAGCGCCTGGGCCTGACCCTGAACACCATGACCCTGGGCGGCCTGGCGGTCGCCGTCGGCGTGGTGGTTGACGACGCCGTCATCGGCGTGGAGAACGTCGCGCGCCGCCTGCGGGAGAACCGGCGGTCGGACAATCCGCGGCCGGAGGCCCGCGTCGTGTTCGAGGCGATCTTCGAGGTCCGCGGCGCCGTCGTATACGCCACCCTGGCCGTGATCCTGGTGTTCCTGCCGATCATCGCGCTTTCGGGCATCGCCGGCCGGCTGTTCGCGCCCATGGGCATCACCTACATCCTGGCGGTGCTCGCCTCGCTCGTCGTGGCGCTCACCGTGACGCCGGCGTTGGCCATGATGTGGCTCGTGGGCCGCCTGCGGGAGGTTGCCGATCCGCCGGTGGTGCGCTGGTCGCGAGGCCACTATCAGCGGCTTCTCGACGGCATCGTCGGACGTCCAACGCCGGTGAGCATCGCTGCCGCGGCGTTCACCGTGCTGGCCTCAGCGGCGCTCCCGTTCTTCGGCGCCGGGTTCATCCCCGAGCTCAAGGAAGGCCACTACATCATCCACATGTCCGCCGCGCCGGGGACTTCGCTGGAGGAATCCGCCCGGATCGGCGCGCGGGTCGCGGACGCCCTTCACCGTATTCCGGAGATCCGGTCGGTGGGGCAGCGAGTCGGCCGGGCGGAACTGGCCAGCGACACCTGGGGAACGCACTACAGCGAGTTCGAAGTCGACCTGAAGCCGCTCACCGGTGAACAGGCCGAGGAGGTGCAGGGCGAGGTGCGCAAGGCCCTGGCCGGCTTCGTGGGCGTCAACTTCTCGGTCAAGACCTTCCTGACCGAGCGCATCGAGGAGACGCTCTCCGGCTACACCGCCGCGGTGGCGGTCAACGTCTTCGGCAACGATCTCGACCTCCTCGACCAGAAGGCCCAGGTGGTGGCGACCGTCCTCGGCGGCGTGCCCGGCGCCAGCGAGGTGCAGGTCCAGTCTCCGCCAGGGCTGCCGCAGATCACCATCCGCCTGCGCAAGGGCGACCTGCTGCGCTGGGGGCTCGATCCGGTCCAGGTGCTCGACCTCGTGCGCACCGCCTACCAGGGCGACGTCGTGGGCCAGACCTATGAGGGGAGCCAGGTGTTCAACGTCCTGACCATCCTCGACCGCGACAGCCGCGGCGACCCCGCACGGATCGGCCAGTTGCCGCTGCGCACCCCGAGCGGCGTATTCGTCCAGCTAAGTCAGGTCGCCGACGTCTTCGCCGCGCCGGGGCGCTATCAAGTGCAGCACGAGGGGGCGCGCCGGCTGGTCACGGTCACCGCCAATGTGGCCGGGCGCGACGTCGCCTCCTTCGTGAAGGACGCCAAGGCCGCGATCGCCTCGGGAGTGAAGCTTCCGGCCGGCGCCTATGTGACCTTCGCTGGGGCAGCCGAAGCCCAGTCGAAGTCACAGAGCGATCTCCTGCTGAACTCGCTGGTCGCCGGCGCTGGAATCGTCCTCTTGCTGTCCGTGGTCACGCGCAACTGGCGCAACCTCCTGCTAGTGCTCGCCAACCTGCCGTTCGCCTTGGCCGGCGGCGTGCTCGCGGTGTTGATCACCGGCGGCATGCTGACGCTGGGCTCGATGGTGGGCTTCGTGACGGTGTTCGGCATCAGCCTGCGCAACTCGATCCTGATGATCTCGCATTTCGAACACCTCGTCGAAGTCGAGGGCCGGACCTGGGGCCCGCAGACCGCGATCCAAGGCGCCGCAGACCGGCTTGTGCCGATCTTGATGACCTCGCTCGTCACCGCACTAGGCCTCCTGCCCCTAGCGATCGGCATGGGCGACCCCGGTCGCGAGATCGAGGGGCCGATGGCGGTCGTCATCCTCGGCGGACTGATGACCTCCATGGCGCTCAATCTGCTCGTGCTGCCGACGCTGGCGCTGGCGTTCGGACGGTTCGAACCGGCGGTCGATGTGCTTGCTGAGTCCGCCCCGCCGGCCGCTTCCCCGCAGGGCGTTTGATCCCGGCGTCGCGCCTCGAATGGATGCGCGTCGGCCTGCGGCGCAGTCAGGCTTGTCGCCGCCGAAGCGTAAGGCCCGCAGCGGCCAGTGCGGCGAAGACTGCGCCCACGAGGAAGGTGGACGATGGTCCATAGCGGTCCCAGAACAGCCCGGCGATCCCACTGGCCGCCAGGAGGGCCGCAGCCGTCGCCAGGTTGAAGATGCCGAAGGCCGTGCCTCGCAAGTCCTCTGGCGCAGTGTCGGCCACCAGCGCCGAAAGCAGGCCTTGGGTCAGCCACATGTAGAGGCCCCAGAGGGACACGCCCACGAAGAGGCCCGCCAGCCCCGGCATGAGCGCGAGCGCGAGGTCTGCGCAGGCGAGGGCGGCCAAGCCGGCCACGAGCACCGGCCGCCGGCCAATGCGGTCGGAAAGCGCTCCCGCGGGCGCCGAGGTGGCCGCATAGACCACGTTCATCACCACCATGACCACCGGCACGAGCGCGAGCGGGAGCCCCGCAGCCCTGCCTTTGAGGACCAGGAACGCTTCGCTGAAACGCGCCAGGGTGAGCACGACGCCGACGCCGATCACCCACCAGTAGTCCGCGCTTAGGCGCACTAAGTCCTGGCCGCGAATCGGCCAGCCCTTTTGGCCGCTGGGCTTGAAGCTGGGAACTCCATCCCCGCGCCAATTTCGAGGATACAGGCGGGCGGTCAATGGCGCCTCCGACGCCGTGGCGGTAAGGGTCGTCGACCCCAACACCGACGGATGAACAACCGTCCAAAGCCTGATCACCCTGTGACGCTTCGGATTAGCACGCTCATGCAAACCATAGCCGCCCGCCTTACGCCCGTCCTTCTGCTCATCTGCTCGAACGTCTTCATGACCTTCGCCTGGTATGGACACCTCAAGTTCAAGGACCGTCCGCTCTGGCTGGTCGTCCTGGCAAGCTGGGGGGTAGCCCTCTTTGAGTATTGCCTGGCCGTACCCGCCAACCGATTCGGCAGCGGCCTCTACTCGGCCGCGCAATTGAAGGCGATGCAGGAGGTGATCACCCTGATCGTTTTCGCGATCTTCGCGGTGACCTATCTTGGTCAGAGGGTGACGATCAATCAGGTGCTCGGTTTCGCGCTGATCTCCGCGGGAGCCTTTTTCGTGTTCCGCGCCCCGATCCCCTGACGTCCCCAAGAATCAAATCGTCGCGGGCACGTTGCTCGAACAGGTGCGTTTGGCTAGCATCGGCGCAAATCGAGTTTCCGGGGATGGAGTCCCCCGCAACTGCCCCAGGGCTGATGACTCCTACCTTCGGTGTGGCGGACACGTGTCCCCGCCGCCAAGGTAGGAGCAGGTCCGTTCCTCCTCGTGCGTGACACGGTGACGCCGATCCGGCCTGCGCCGGACGGCGAGTGGAGCGAGGCGGATATGACCCACGTCTGGGCTCTTGCGGCGCTGTGGTTGGGTCTGGCGCTGGTCGCGACCTTGCTGTCGATCTGGCTGCGGATCGCCACGGCGCTTTCGGAAATCGTCGTCGGAACCATCGCCCAGCTGATCATCGGGGCGATCATCGGCCAGGCCGTGCTGGGGACCGGTGAATCCTGGATCACCTTCCTGTCGGGCGCCGGCGCCATTGTGCTGACCTTCCTGGCCGGCGCGGAGCTCGACCCTCGTGTGCTTGAGACCAAGCTTAAGGAAGTCGGCGCCGTCGGCGTGGTCGGATTCACGGCTCCGTTCGTTGGCTGCGCGGCGGCCGCCTTTTTCCTGCTCCATTGGGAGCTTCGGCCGAGCCTGCTCGCCGGGGTGGCCCTGTCGACCACATCGGTCGCCGTCGTCTACGCCGTGATGCTGGAGTTCGGCCTCAACCGGACGGACTATGGCAAGACCATTCTCGCGGCGTGTTTCATCAACGACCTGCTGACGGTGCTGGCGCTGGGGCTGATCTTTGCACCGTTCACAATCAAGACGCTGATCTTCGCGGGCGGATCGATCGCCGCCTTTGCGGTGCTCCCCTGGCTGACGCCCCGCTTCTTCCGCTGGTACGGGGGGCGGCCCTCCGAACTCGAGGCGAAGTTCCTCCTGCTGATCCTGTTCGGCCTCGGCGCACTGGCCGCGTGGGCCGACAGCGAAGCGGTGCTCCCGGCCTACTTGGTCGGCATGGTGCTCGCCGGCACGGTCGGCAAGGATCACGTCCTCGTCCGGCGGCTGAGGACTTTGACCTTCGGCCTCTTGACCCCATTTTACTTCATACGGGCCGGATCGTTCGTGGCCGTGCCCGCACTGATTGCCGCTCCCTTGGCGTTCGTGGTCCTGTTGGGCGCGAAGATGGCTACGAAGTTCGTCGGCGTCTTCCCCACTACGCGGTTCTTCAAGAGTCCGCGCCGGGAGTCGATGTACACCACGCTGTTGATGTCCACCGGCCTGACCTTCGGGACCATCTCGTCGCTGTTTGGCCTGTCCCATCACGTCATCAGCCAAGCGCAATATTCGCTCCTGGTCGCCGCCGTGATCGGCAGCGCCGTCGTTCCGACCCTGATCGCCAACGCTTTCTATCTGCCGCACCACCTCCTGCCCGCCACAGAGCCCGACGAGGACGCGGAACTGGAACCGGTCGCAGAGCCCGCGCGGGGTGCCGCGCCAGCCGAGGAGGGTGTGTAGTGTTTCGCAAGATACTCAGCGCCAACGACGGCTCGAACAACGCCTTCAAGGCCCTTGAAATCGCCTGCGACCTTGCAGCCAGATACGCTGGCGAGCTGCACATGATCCTGGTCGAAGAGGTGTCGATCCTACCCGACACCGACATGATCGACGAGATTGCGCAGACCAAAGCCCATGAGGACAAGCTGGTCCGCGGCGAGATCAAGCGCGCCCAAGCTATTGCCGCGCGGTTGAACGTGTCGATCAAACCGCATGTCTTCACCGGCCACGTCATCCGGACGATCGTGGATTTCGCCAACGACAACGCCTTTGACTTGGTGGTGATCGGCGCGACCGGAAACGCAGCTCTGTATGAGCGGATGCTGGGCACACGCGCAGACCGCATCGCCCATCTGCTCCACTGCCCAGTGCTGATCGTGAGGTGAGGGGGCTCCCAGAACCCCAGGATTCTCCTATGGCGCCGGGGATCCCGTAGCCGCCGGTTAGGCCCCGACTGGGCACATGCTACTGACAGACTTTGCAGTTCACGAATGGGATGGCGATGGATCAACAAAAGCAGTCGCCACCGAGGTCGTGGTTCACGCCGGGGGTGGCCGGCATCGGACTCGCCAGTTTCTTCTCCGATGTCGGTCACGAGGTTCCGACGGCGCTGCTCCCGTCCTTGCTCTCCAGCCTTGGCGCGCCCGCTGCGGTGCTGGGACTGATTGAGGGACTCGCCAACGGCGCCTCTGGACTGGCCCGGCTCGCGGGCGGTCCCATCGCCGACGATCCCGGCCAGCGCAAGCAGGTCGCAATCGGCGGCTACGCTTCCACGGCGCTGCTCTCGTCGTTGATCGGCATTGCTGCGGCGTCCTGGCAGGTCGGAGCCTTTCGTGTCGCCGCCTGGACCGCGCGGGGTCTGCGCGTGCCGGCCCGAAACGCGCTCTTGGCCGATATCGCGCCGGCCGACGGCTACGGCCGCGCCTACGGGTTCGAACGCGCCATGGACAATCTCGGCGCCATCGTGGGGCCGGCGCTTGCGCTCGTCCTGGTCAGTCTGATTGGGGTCCGATCCGCCATTCTGGTCTCAATCGTGCCGGGCCTGTTTGCCGCGGCGGCGATCTTCTTCGCCGTCGCGCGCGCGCCGCGCCTGACACGGCGCACGAGCGCACCGCTCAGGATCAAACTGGCGGCACTCGTGCGTGGGCCGCTTGGCCGGCTCCTGCTGGCCATGACCGTGCTCGAACTGGGCGGAGCGGCCGCAACGCTCTTGATCCTGCGCGCCACCCAGGCGCTAACGCCTCATCTGGGGCTACAAGGCGCCACCCAGACCGCGCTCGGCCTCTACATCGCCTACAACGTCGCGGCGACGTTGATCAGCTTTCCTGCCGGCTACGTCAGCGACCATCGCGGCCCAGTCTGGGTTGTGGCGACAGGCGCGCTGATGTTCGCCGGCGGCTATCTTGCCTTCACCAGCGGATCGATCGCCTGGCTGGCGATCGGTTTCGTCCTGGCGGGCCTGGCCGCAGGCGCCCTGGAGACGGGGCAGCACGCCGCGGTCGCCGCGATCGCACCGGCTGATCTCAGAGGTTCGGCGTTCGGGCTTTTGGCGGCCATGCAAAGCTTCGGCGGATTCGCGGCGAGCGCAGTTGCCGGTCTGCTCTGGACGATCATCTCGCCCGCGGCCGCGTTCTTCTATCTCGCCGTTTGCATGGGCCTGGGCGGCCTGGCAACGCTCGTGACCGCTGCGCTCGGCGGTCGGACACCGGAAGCCTAGTGGTGTCGGAGGCGGCGTTGTCTGCCGCGCACGAATCTGCCTAACATATTGATTTATATGGTTAATTTCCGATAAGATATATTAGACGCGAAACTAACGCAGCCATTTAGAAGTGTCACCGGCGCGCCGTTCGACTTGGCCATCTCCCGCCATCGACCAGCGAGCGCTAGAAGCGGAGATGCAGGGCCAGGCTCGCCAACGTCACGACGATTCCGCCCACGATCATCGCCAGATAGATCCAACCCGGCGATCTGCGGCGGAGGCGAGCGCCCCTACTAAGCCGCGTGGTGGTCTGGATCATCCATCTACTAGACCGCAACCGCCGCCATCCGCCAAGCGCTGACGCACCGCCGACCAGGTGGGCCTCGCAGGGCCGCGACCCAATAACTGCGCCCCACGGTCGAATAACGTGGCCCGCCGTTGCCGCAGTTTTTGCTCAACAGATTTTCGAAAAGCGGCGTCTGGGCCTAGCTGTGGAATCAGACATATGCTAACGTCCACACGTAGTAGCTGACATTGTCAGCACCCCAAAATGTGGGGCTCGCCAAGAGAGAGCCGGGCTGGCGAATGACATTTTGGGGCGCAGTTATTCATGAAAATAGGCTCATTTGGACCCAGTAACCCCGCCCGGCGAGGCTCAATTGCCGCTGTGGTTACGATCTGCGCTCAGCAGAAGCGCCTCAAGGTCCCTGCCGAGGGAACGCCCGCCGGTCTAGACCTCCAGACCCAGTCAGATCAGGAACTCGCTTGGCGGAGAGCTGTCGCTACATTGCCCGCTAAGGTGACGGCCGCCGATCTCTACGCAGGGCGCGCGTTCGGCCTGGCGAAGGCCGCCGCCACCACGGCGGCCAGCCCGCTCTACGTGATTTCAGCCGGCCTTGGCCTCGTGCCCGGGGAAGCCGTTGTCCCCGCCTATGGCCTGACGATCGCCCGCGATGTGCCCGACTCCATATCGGCCAAAGTCGACGGGCCTTTTGATCCGACGACGTGGTTCGCAAGCGCAATGGCGGGTAGCCACTCTGTCGGCTGGGGTCATCTCCAAGAGGACGGACCAGGGCGGATCCTCGTCGCGCTGACGAGGCCGTATGCCGAAATGGCAGGCGCTAGCCTTGCCGCCGCACCGCCGCCGGTGCTGGAGCGTGTGCGGATATTTGGAGCGAACCTCATCCGGGCGCTGCCCGAGGCGCTCCACTCCGCGGTACTCCCCTACGATGATCGACTGGATGCCCTGGCGCCCGGGACGCGCTCGGATTTCGCCCAGCGCGCCCTCCTCCACTTCGTGGAACACATTGCGGGCCAACCCATCGATCGCGCCGCCGACGCTGCGGCCGTGCGGTCAGCCCTCTCGCACTTCGAAGCCCCCGAAAGGCCGGCGCGCATACAGCGGTCCGACGCCGACCTGCTGCTCCTGATCAAGGGCCGGATTACGCCCCGGGCGAGCGCCTCTGGACTGCTTCGCCAGTTGCGTGACGTCGATGGCATTGCTTGCGAACAGGGCCGGTTCGCTCGCCTCTTCAGAGCCGCCGTCGCCGATGGGAGCGTGGGATGACCCGGCCCCGCAAGACAACCGAACCCGTCCTTGCCGTTCGCGCGGTTCGCACGGTCCAGGCGGACAAGGCGATCTACGCCTTCTTCATCGCCGGCGCGGACCTGCTCAAGATCGCCGAGATCTCGAGGGTGCATCGCGACGCCGAAGGTTCGCTGCAAGGCTTTCAGCGCAAGGGCATCAAGAGCCACGTCCAAGCGATCACCGACTTCCTGGATCAAGGTCCGGTGCTGTTCCCCAACGCGATCATCCTGGCGATTTCACCGCGCGCCCGGTTCACCGCCGCCCGGGGTGAGCGGCCCGAGGGCGACCTGCGCGTTTCCGAGGCCGGCACCCTGAGAATCCCCTTGCCTCTCGACGGGTCGCGCGCCGCCTGGATCGTGGATGGGCAGCAGCGTTCGATCGCCCTGTCCCAGGCCAAGGACAAGACCTTTCCTGTCCCCGTCGTCGCGTTCGTTTCCGAGGAGTTGGCCGTTCACCGCGAGCAGTTCATCCTGGTGAACAAGGCCAAGCCGCTCGATCCGAGGCTGATCAACGAACTGCTGCCCGAGGTGGACGCCTTTTTCCCGCGCGACCTCTCCGCCCGGAAAATCCCCAGCCTGCTGGTCCATCGTCTCCAGACCTCGCCGGAATCGCCCTTCAAGGGACTGATCCGACGTCTGTCGGAGGATGAGGCCGGCGCCGTCGTGATCGACTCCGCGCTGATCAAGGCGATCCGCCTTAGCATCGGCGGCGCTCTTGGGGCGCTCGGGCCCCTAAAGGCGCACGGAGACACGCCGGCGGACGTAGATGGGATGTACCGCATCCTTGTCGCCTATTGGAGCGCGGCCAAGGCGGCGTTCCCCGAAGCCTGGGGCCTTCCGGCCACCGACAGCCGGCTGATGCACTCCGCCGGGATCGAGGCCATGAGCATCCTGATGGACCGGATCATGGCGCGCGCCGCGCCGGGCGCCGATCTTCAGGCGCACGCCTATGACGCCCTCAGCCGCATCGCGCCCCACTGCCGATGGACGTCGGGCCGATGGACGGAGCTACAGCGGGACTGGAATGAGATCCAAAACCTGCCGCGCGACATCAAACTCTTGTCGAGCCACCTGGCCCGCCTCGATCGCCAGTACGCCTTCGCGAAGGTGGCCTGATGCGCTTCATCTTTGCTGACAGCCTCGACACGATCGACCCGGGTTACGACTTCCTGGCGGACCGAAACGGCGCCGGTCGAACCATCCACCGTGACGACCAGTATCCTCACGAATTCCTCGACGACGCCCCCTACGACGGGATCCTCGTCTCTCGCGGAATCGTCGGAGACGCTCGGCATCCCGGGAAATATTCCGAGGCCCAATTGATGCGCTTTCGCCGGGAGGGCGCCCGCCGCTTCCTGCGATATCCCGAGACCCGTTTTCCCGGCAGCATGATGATGGGCGACTGCGGCGCCTTCACCTATCGCAACCTGCCCGCGCCGCCGTACAGCGCCGAAGACACGGCGGAATTCTACGCCGATGGCGGCTTCACCCACGGCTGCTCACCTGACCACCTGATCTTCGATTTTGATGAGCCTGGCGCCGATCGGTCGATCACCGATGTGCCGGAGGACGTCCGAAACCGCTACGAGATCACCCTCCAGAACGCCGCAGAATTCTATCACGCGGGCAGCCGGCTGGGCGGCGGGTTCACGCCCATGGGCGTGATCCAAGGATGGTCCACCGCCAGCATGGCCGACGCGGCCCGCAGCCTCGCGGACATGGGGTACGATTACCTGGCCATCGGCGGAACCGTGCCGCTGAAGATCGATCAAATCCGTCGGGTGCTGGCCGCCATGCGGAACGCCCTGCCGTCTCGCGTGCGCCTACACCTCCTTGGCTTCGGCAAGATCGAGGAGCTGAGCGCCCTGGAGGAGTTCGGCGTCACCAGTTTCGACACCACATCCCCGCTTCTCCGCGCCTTCAAGGATGCGAAGAAGAACTACTGGATGCGGACGCCAAGCGGCGATCTTTCCTACTACACCGCGATCCGAATCCCCCAGGCGACCGAGAACAACAAGCTCAAGCAAAAGGCGCTGGAGGGGAGTCTCAACCAAGAAGACGCCCGCCTGCTCGAGGACGCCGCCCTGAAGGGAGTCCGCGCCTACGCGGCGGGGGGCGCGACCCTCGAACAGGGGCTCGACGCCGTGATGGACTATTGGGCGGCGCTCAACTGGGACGAGGAAGTCTCCCCCAGTCGGCGCGCCGACGCCGCGGCGAAGCAGCGGAAAGTCTATGCAGACACCCTCACCGATCGACCTTGGGAACACTGCGGTTGCCGAGTCTGCCGTGAGGCTGGCGTCGAGGCGCTGATCTTCCGCACCTCAAACCGCAACAAGCGTCGCGGCATCCATAATCTCCACGTCTTCCACACCCACCTCAGTGAATTCCGGCAGCCATGAGCAAGACCCTTCTCTATTTCAACGCCCTGACGCCGGCCCAAAACCCCGACATGACGGTGTTCACGTTCGTCGCGAAGGCGGGCGACATCTCGCGGATCGCCCGGATCGAGCGCGCCGGCCGCGACGGAGAGGGCCTCTTGACCGGCTTCCAACGGCCCCAAATCGCGGCGCATATCCGCGAGATCCGCGACTACCTTGAAAAACCAAGCGCCATCCTCCCCAATCCGATCGTTGTTGCCTTCCTCGGCAGGGCTCACCTCGAGCCCCCTGCCCGCCCCGGCGCCGCGTCCCGCAGGCTCGTCATCGACGTAACGGACGGCCCGCCTGGCTGGATCGTCGATGGTCAGCAGCGCTTCACGGCCCTGGCTGGACTGCATGGCCGCGACTTCGAGGTGTTGGTCTCGGGCTTCCTGTGCGACACCGAAGAGGAGCTGCAACGGCAGTTCATCCTCATCAACAACACCCGGCCGCTGCCCAAGGCGCTGGTCTACGAACTGCTGCCGCAGGTGGGTGATCTGCCTCCCAGAATGTCGAACCGCTCTCAGGCTGCGTTGCTGACGGAGGCGCTGAACTATCGAACGGGCTCAGCGCTGAAGGGCCTGATCAAACAGCAGACCAATCCGAAGGGGGTCATCCGCGACACCGTCCTGCAGCGCGTGATCATGAACTCGCTGAGCGACGGCGCTTTGCGGCTTTACGCCGGCGACGACGCCCTCCTTCTCGATAAGGGTGTCGGCCTGATCAGCGAGTATTGGCACGCCGTGCGGACGGTCTTCGCCGCGGACTGGGACAACAAGACCCCGAAGGACTCCCGCTTGATCCACGGGACCGGGATCGTCGCGCTGGGCTACGTCATGGACTACCTGAACGGCGTCACCGGCGCCGAAACCCGCGACGAATTCGCCAAGGGCCTACGCCTCCTGAGGGGCAAGACAGCCTGGTCCGACGGCGAGTGGGATTTCGGCTCGGAACGCCGCCGCTGGAATGGGCTGCAGAACGTCCCGGCGGACGTCCGTCAGCTGACCTTCTATCTGCTCCAGGTCATCAAGACCGAATTGGCAGCGCAGGCGAGGGCCGCCTGACGTGACCTACGCCGTAAAAGAGATGTTCTATTCCTTGCAAGGCGAGGGCCGACATGCCGGACGCCCCGCCGTGTTTTGCCGATTTGCCGGCTGTAATCTGTGGAGCGGCAGGGAGCGCGACCGGGCGACCGCTGACTGCCGCTTCTGCGACACCGATTTTGTGGGCGTAGACGGCGACGGCGGCGGGCGATTCCGGACCGCCGACGGCCTGGCCGACGCCATCGCCCAAATGTGGCGGGGTGGCGACGGCCCGCGCTTCGTGGTGCTGACCGGGGGCGAGCCCCTTTTGCAGGTCGATGACGATCTGCTCGCCGCCGTGCATGGCCGCGACTTCGAGATCGCCGTCGAAACCAACGGGACGTTGGCCGCCCCGCCCGCGATCGACTGGATCACCGTCAGCCCGAAGGGCTCCACACGCCTTGCCCAAATAACCGGGCACGAGCTGAAACTGGTCTTCCCACAGGCTGGCGTAGACCCTGGTGCCTTCGAAGGACTCGCCTTCCAACATCACCTGCTGCAGCCGATGGATGGGCCGGACATCGACGCCAACACCCAGGCGGCCATCGCCTACTGCCTGGCACATCCCCAGTGGCGCCTGTCCCTGCAGACGCACAAATTCATGGGCATCCGCTGATGTACGAACTCAGCAAGGAATTTCGGTTCGACGCGGCCCACACGCTGCAACGGACGGTCGACGCCGATCCCAGCCGGCGCATCCATGGCCATTCCTACCGCGCCGAGGTCGTCGTGCGTGGACGCGCGGACCCCGAAACGGGAATGGTCATCGATCTCGGCCTTCTCGACCGCGCGCTCGCCGAAACGCGCGACGGCCTGGATCATCGGTTCCTGGACGAGATCAACGATCTCGGCCCCGCGACCATGGAGAACCTGTCCTCCTGGATCTGGCGGAAGCTGCAGCCGATTTGCCCGAACCTGGTGCGGGTCACGGTGCGCCGAGACAGCGACAACGGCGCGTGCAGCTACTACGGCGCGGAGACCGCCTGATGACGGACACCTCGGCCCTGGTCTTGTTCTCGGGCGGTCAGGATTCGGCGACCTGCTTGGCCTGGGCGCTCGATCGGTTCGACCGGGTCGAGACCATCGGGTTCGACTATGGCCAGCGCCATCGTGTTGAGCTCGACGTCAGGCTCAAATTTCTGGATCAACTCAGGTCTCTCTCTGCGCCCTGGGCCGCGAAATTGGGCGAGGATCGCGTCCTCGACCTCACATCGCTCGGCGGCATCAGCGACACAGCCCTGACCACCGGCGCCGCCATCGCATTCGCGGAAAGCGGCCTGCCCAACACCTTCGTCCCCGGCCGAAACCTCCTGTTCCTGACCTACGCCAGCGCGGTCGCCTATCGGCGAGAGATCAAACACCTCGTCACGGGGGTCTGCGAAACTGACTTCTCAGGCTACCCCGATTGTCGCGACGACACGATCAAGGCACTGCAGGTCGCCTTGAACCTCGGGATGGAAAAACGCTTCGTCATCGACACGCCCCTGATGTGGATCGACAAGGCGCAAACCTGGGCGCTCGCGCACAGCCTTGGCGGCCAGGCGCTGGTCGACCTGATCATCGAGCACACCCACACCTGCTATCAGGGCGACCGCGAGCATCGCCACGCGTGGGGCTTCGGTTGCGGCGCCTGCCCGGCTTGCGAGCTTCGCGCGGGCGGCTATGCGGGGTGGCTGGAAAGCGCAGCCTAGCGGTCGGCGCCGGCCCAGATCAGAAAGTCGAGCCGCTTCAAATCTGAGATGGCGTGTTCCCCCGCCGGGCTCGGAAACGCTTCCTCGAAAGCGGCGGACCATCGCCGGGCCCCCGCAGACGCCGCGGTCTCCAGCATCACGGCTTCCAGCCACCGATAGTAGGTGACGACCGTCGCGGTCTGGCTCGCGAACCTTGGCGGCTCCGTATGGAGCGAGAGCCAAGCGCGCACGACCGAGTCGATCACGGGGCTATTGGGCCTCAAGGTCGCCACGAGCTTGCTGGCGAAGGAGGCCTCAATCCGTCCAGTGTCCGCCCTGATCCCCTCGACGACGTCCTCGAACAGCTCGCTCGCGGATCTGGTTGAATGTTTGGCCGCTTCGAAGCGGGCGTAAAACGACATCCGCCAGGCGGCGTTGCGACGAACGCCGTAGTAGGCGTTGAAGCGTCGCCGCGTCGGTTCCGCGCCCTCACTCTCAAGGTCGTCGGCCGCGATGCTTCTGAGGATCGTCCTGTAGGTCGCCACCGGGCACGGCGCGCGCTTCCGAAGCGTCTCGAGCGCTTTGGCCTCAAGACCCGGCAAAGCCGCGGCGATCCTATCGGACATCTGCAAACACCAGGCCTGACACGCGACCGTTCGTGCTCTGGGCTAGGCCTTCGATGCTTGCCGAGAGACATGGACATAGATCGGCGCCAACCGGACTCATCAGGTTCATCCTCTCATCCGACACAGGCGCCGTGTCGGCGCTGGGCCCTGCCGCCGTTGCACCCTGCCCGCACCCACGTCAGAGTGGTGCGGGGAGCGATCGATTGGCCGAATCTGACGTATGGCGCAGTGGTTATATTACAGAGCTGCGGACAGCCTATTCCCAAGCTGACGCCGGTCCTGATCGTATGGCCCTGCTTCGAAGCTGGGCCAGGGCGGCGGGCGGATGGCTGTCCGCGGACGAAGTGGACGCTCTACCCGTTGGAGACGCTGACCTCGCGGACAGGTTTGGGCTAGCCCTCGACGAGTTCGGGGTTCGCTTGCGTGTCGGCGAGCTTGATGAGATTGCCGAAGGGCTGGACCTGGCTTTGCGTTTCGAAGCCGGCGAGCGGCGGGCTTTTCGACCGGCCGAGGCCGACGCCGCTTTGCTCAGGTTCTCCGCACACACCACCTATCAAAGCGAAACCCAGAAGGCGGCGCTGCGCGCTCTGCTGACGGCGCCGCCCGGCGCTGCGCTGGCCGTGTCGATGCCGACCGGATCCGGCAAGAGTCTCCTCTTCCAAGTCGGGCCGCGTGCGTGGCGCGCTGTACGTCCCGGAGCTTGTGCGATTGTCATCACGCCTTTGGTGGGCCTGGCCCAGGACCACGAACGAACCCTGCGGGGATTGAAGGGTCTCGAAGACAGCCGCGCACTACATGGCGCCATGAGCGATTCTGACCGCGAGGATCTGCTGTTCGCCTTCAGGCGCGGTGAAATCCCCGTGCTGCTCATGTCGCCCGAGGTGGCCTTCGGCCGTGCGCGCGATGCGCTGATCGAGGCCGCCAAGCCGGCCGATGAGAAATTTGGCCTGGAGGCGCGCCTGGCGGCGGTGTTCGTCGACGAGGCCCACATCATCGAGAGCTGGGGCCGGACCTTCCGGCCGGACTTTCAGCGCCTTCCAGCCTTGGTGGCGGCCCTTCGGGAGCAAAATCCGGATCTCCTCACGGTCCTCCTGTCCGCCACCATGTCCCCAAGCGCGAGAAGCGAGCTGCAGCGCGGCTATGGGCAGGAGCCGTGGTTGGAGATTCACGCCGGGGTGCCGCGGTACGATTTTGACATCGTCACCCGTCGTTTCACCGACTCTGACGCGCGCGAGGCCGCGCTCTTTCGCGCGATCGACCTCTGCCCGCGACCAGCAATCGTCTACACGACGCGGGTGGCTGCGGCGGAGCAGCTTCACAATGACTTGGGGAGCCGGGGCTATCGCCGGATCGCCCTGTTTACGGGAGACACCGACGGCGCGCGGCGGCAGGACATCATCGACCGCTGGGCGGGCGGGGACCTCGACCTTGTCGTGGCCACCTCAGCGTTTGGCCTGGGGATCGACAAGAGCAATGTTCGGGCTGTGATCCATGACTGCCTGCCCGAGAGCGCCGCGCGTTGGTATCAAGAAATCGGTCGGGGCGGCCGCGACGGCCACCAGTCCCTTTCGCTCACCCTTTGGACGGAGGGCGGCGATCAAGACGACGCCGGCGAGGCCATGCGGATGGCTGCGCGCGACTGGCTGACGCGACCCTTTGCGGTGGAGCACTGGGACGCCATGCGAGACCAGGCGAGCGTCGAGTGGATGCCCGGTGTCAGGCGGCGGCTCACCCTTCCCCTGGACGCCGCGCCGGATCGGCTGGGGCCTCACACCGGCAGCCACAACCGCCGTTGGAACCAGAGCCTGCTGAACCTGCTCCAGCGGACGGGCGTGCTCGAGGTGACTACGGTGCAAGAACGCCAGGCGCATCCGACCTGGGAGGTCGTGCTGCATCGCGACGAGCTGATGGCTGGCGCAGCAACGGCGTCGGCCGTGTGGGATGACATCTTCCAAGTTCGGGACGCCGAGCAACGTGTGTCGATCGGCGAGGCGAGAAGCTTCCTAAACCTCATGCGCGGCCGGGACACCAATTGCCTCCTGACTGGCGCCTTCAGCCTCATCGAGCCGGAAGTCTGGGACGCCCCGCCGTGCGGCCGTTGCGCCCCGTGTCGAAGTCGGTCCCGGCCCACGCCCACGCAGATCGCGTCCGGCGGTCTCGATGTCGTCTGGATGGAAGGGCCTGAGGTTGCGCATGGGCCTTCCGGCCGATTGCTCATCACGCCGGACGGACCCGACCGGCATCTGCGCGCCAGCCTGGTGATGACGCTCTCGCGCGCCGGCGTGCAGCAGTTCGTCGTCCCCGATTCCTGGGCGGCGAAGACGGCGGAAGCCCTCGCGTCGAAGGCTGTGCCGCTCGGTTTGGTGATTGCGCATTCCGAGTGGGTGGAGGGCCGATGGGCGCTTGCCAACCTGCCGACGGCGACCATTCTGCCGGACGATGCCCCGGACGTCGAAAAGTGGCTAACCCAGGCGAACCTGTTCTCCAAAACCTTCCCCAAGCAGAGGCTCGTGCTCATCGCTGATCCGTCAATCCGAGCCGACGGCCGCCGTTTGGACCAGGTGGCCTCTTCATTGGGAAGCTACAGCGAGGCCTATCTCGAGACCCTGGCGCTCGAGGCCGCGGCATGAGCCTGCTCTCGTCGACCTCAGGCACCCCCGAGCGGACCCTCTCGCTGCTTCAGATTCTAGCGGCGCACGAGGGGAAGATGCCACGGGGCGAGATGGTCGCGTGGATGAACCCCCGCTTCGTTCAAGGTGGCGTTCCTGCTGCGGACTCGGCCGTAGCGGCCGACCAGACTATCGGCGCGGCGACCAGCCTCGACTTTGTCAGTGTGGTGGAAGGGCAGTATGTCCTCGAAGCCGGCCTCGAGGTCGGCGGCCTCGACGATCTGGCGGACCTGACTCATCAGCGCCTGCTCAGCTTTCCACCCGATCACCCAGACGCTGTCTTGTTGCAGGCGTTTGCGTTCATGGTGGCGAGAGCCGAACAGGCCAAGGGCACGGCTTGGCTGCACGGCTCGACCAACAAGACCATCGCCGATGCCATCAACGCAGCGCTGCCAGGCCGCCTTGACACCTCCAGCGAGGGACGTCGATTCAACGAGACCAAGATCGCGCCTTACTGGCGTTGGATCGTGGCGATCGGCTTGGCCTTGGACCTGCCGGGCGACGACCCACACCTCTACGTCGCGCCCCGCCTTGCGCGGGAGCTCGCGCGTTCGGACCTGCCGGTCGGCGAGGAAATTCCCATCCGGCGCGTCCTTGATGTCGTCGCCGAACGCATGCCCTACATGGACGGTGGCGGTCTTTATGTGGCCGCTGCGGAGAAGCTCGGGCTGCCTGCGCAGGCGCGGGCGATTTCCCCGATTTTGAGCACCGCGCTGAGAGACCTCGACGAGGAGGGCGTCATCACCCTCGGCGCCCGGTCTGACGCCGCCGGCCTCCTAGCGCTGGCGGAGGACCGGTTCAGTCGAACCAAGGCGGTTCAATTCGCCACCCTGAACCGTCAGGCTGTCGATGCTTGAGCTGTTGCCCTCGAGATCTTGCTGGGATCGTGACGACGCCGACGTGATGCTGCGGATCGAGGCGCTGGGTGTCGACGATACCCTGTTCCTGGCTACCCACACCCCCATCCGCGGTTTCGGCGTCGGAGGCGCCAAGCGGCAGGATCTCGATGAGCCGACCGAAGCCGCACTGCTCGATGCGCTGTCCAACCCCAATCGCACCCATGCATTCTGCGTGGTGCAAGGCGATCCCGGCTCCGGCAAATCCCACCTGATCCGCTGGCTAGCGGTCCACTGGCCGGCAGGCGACGATATCGTCCTGCTCCTCCAGCGCGCGGACGGTAGCCTGCAGGGCGCGCTCGAGCAGCTGAAGACGTCGCTGACGGTCAAATGGCCAGAGTTCGAGCCCCTGTTCGAAAACCTGGATCGCCGCCGACAAACAGCCGGCATCGCCGGCCGGGCTGAGGTCTTTCAATCGACCCTCGGAGCCATGCTGAAAGGCTCCTTCTTCGAGGAGCGGCGCGCCGACGCGGAGTGGTGTGACAAGCATGACCTTTCCCTGCTGATCCAGAGCCTACCAGTCCGCCAGGGCTGGAAGAGCCCGCGCCGGATCCTCGAGCTCATGGACGGCAAGTCGAGCGCCCGGAATTCAGAGAGCGCACAGTTCAACCTCGATGACATCGTCAGCCTCGGGCGCGTGTGCGTCGAAGTGCATGACAGCGTGGCCAGCGAACGGTTCGCCCGCCAGCTGGTCGTCGAAGCGGAAAAGATCCGGGGATGGACGGATGCTGGGGAAACCCACGAGGAGATCCGGGCCAGCCATGCGGATGATCTTCCCGCGAGCCTTCCCCTGCTGCGCACGCTGAACAGTCGGCTCAACGACGCCGTTCAGAGCGTGATCGGCGTGACCGGCGAGGATTTGATCCTGCTCTTCCGCAAGGTTCGCACCGCGCTCAAGGGTCGGGCTCGACTGGTGCTGCTGCTAGAAGACATCACCGCTTGGCAGGGTTTAGACAACGGCCTCATCGACGCCCTCGTGCTCGACGCGGCGACCCGGCCCGATGTGTGCCCCCTGATATCGGTCGTCGGCGTCACGCCGGACTATTACGATCCGCTCCAGAAGAATTACCGAGACCGGATCACTCACGAAATTCAGCTCGGACAGCCCAGCGGGGCCGAATCCGCGACGCTACGCGAGGGCGCCGATCGGCTCGCCTTCGTGGCGCGCTACCTGAATGCGACGCGCGCCGGCCAGGCTAAACTGATGGCGTGGCGGCCCGCGGCGATGTCCGCCCGCGACACGCCACCGCCGAACCCCTGCCTCGACTGCCCGAAGCGGCCCGGCTGTCACGCCGTCTTTGGTGAAGTGGACTCGATGGGGCTGTTCCCCTTCACGCCCCACGCCCTCGACGTGCTCTTCCACGCTCTGAAGACTGACGACAAGGGCCAGACACACCGCACGCCTCGCGGCCTTCTTCAAAATGTCCTGGGACCAACGCTCCGCAATCCGGCGATGCTCGACGACGGCCGCTATCCCGGCCCGGACATCGAAACCGAAAAGCTCGACGAGCGCGCCGGTCTGCTCAATGGCCCCATGCGTGCGCTCGTCGATGCGAACGAGGCGGACATCGAAACCCGCGAGCGGCTGCGCCGCACCTTTGTGTACTGGGGTGACCCGACCCGGCCGGACACCACCAGCGACAGCGACGGGGTGACCCGTCTCGCAGAGGTGCGCCGCGAGGTGTTCACGTCCTTTCGGCTCCCTTGGCTGGGAGACACCGATCCAACACCACGGACGCTCGAGCCTCCGTCCGAAACAACGGAGGCCGCGGCGCCGGCGACCGGCGCCGCCGACCAGACAGCGCAACCGGCCCCCGCGGCGCCCGCGCCTGGTCCGGAGGCCACACCTGTCACCGCGACGAGCCCGTCGATCACGCGCGCCCCATCGACCGCAACACCGACGACGACGCGCCCGACGACCACCACGAAGACCAAGCTGCAGCGTTTACAAAGCCACATTTCGGAAGCGCGTTCCGGCACGGCGCCCCTGAAGGACGCGCCCCTCTGGAATGAGGTCCTCTTTGAGGTGATGCGCGCGATCGACCCCCGCAGCTTGGGCTTGGATCGCTGGACTTGGAACACGCTGTTCACCTCCAGCACGGTTCTGGTGGCGGGCTCCTCCCAGTCCCGCAACTACACCTTCGCCGTCCCGCGGGACGCATGGCTTTACGACGGGCTGGAAGCCTACTGCGCCCTACGCGGCGGCGGACAGCCCGACAGCAGCCAGGAATATTATCGCCGACGCCTTGCCTTCATGGTCAGGCGGTTGGGAGCCTTAGCCAAGGCGCATGCGGCCCGACGGACGCCATCCCTGCCAGATGGGGCGGCTTGGGACATGGCCGCCACAGCGACGCAGGTGCTCTTGGCGCGCGCCTGGCTAAAAGGGGCGGTGTCCCCCACGGCCGCGACGTCAGAGCAATGGCGGGTCCTCCTCAGTGGGGAGGACGGCACCGCAACCTCTCCCCAATCGCGGACCGAGCCTTGGCAGGATGCCCTGCGCAATACCGATCAGCAGCATGACAAGATCCGGACGCTGCTGCGCGAGATGATCACCCTGCCGCAAGGCCAATCGCTGGAGTTTGGCCTCGCCGCGGCAGGCTCCGCCGCCCAAGCCGTCGTAAGGCTTCAACGCCGGCTGTCCTTCTTGCCTTACTCCGAGGCGGCGGAAACCAGCAGCCTCCTGGACGATCGCGGCCTGCGGCAGACCGCGGCCAAGATGGCTGACTACGTTCGGCGAATTCCTGCCCTTGAAACGCGCCTGCTGCAGGAAAGGGCTGCCGAAGTCGCGACCCTGCTTCGCGGCGAAAGCCTTGCGGCCCGCATGCGTCGCATCCACACCGCCGCGGGAAAGGTGTTCCCGTTGATCCGGGAACTGCCGCCGGAGCTCGAACGCCGTTGGCGCGAGACATGGGAGCGTCTGGAAGCGGACCTCAGCCGACCTGACTATCTGGGCCCACTGCAGCGTCTGATCGTGTCCGTAGAGGACTCCGAGGCCATTCCGAAAGAGACTGCGGCGCTGCTTGCGTGGCTTGTCGCCCAACCCGCTGGGGATCTGCGATCGGCCGGGGAGGCGCTGAAGCAGGGCGACCAACTCTGCAAGGCGCTCAGCGAGCGGGCCGCGCCCTATCTTCGGTCCGCCGGCGCCGGGGCGACCCTGGCTCAGATCAAGAGCGCTGGCGAAAGCCTCGAGGCGGTTGCCGTCGAAGCCAAGACGACTTGGGAGGGCGGCCAGTGAGCGACCCGCTCGAGGACCTGGAACAAGCCGCTGAACTCCTACCGGCCGCCGCCGCCGGCGTGCGCCTCGGGGACAAGGCGAAGGACCGCCTTCAACGGTTCAGCGACGTCGCGCGCCAGGAACGCCGGCTCAAGGCGTACGTCCAGCTTGCGCGAATCCTGGACGGCCGATCGGATACACAGGTCAAGGCGCAGGTCGACCGCGCCCTTGCCGCCGCGCGAGAAGCTTCCGACGCAATGGAGGAGGCGGACGACGAGGCGACTCTCGAGGAAGCGGTCCTCGAATATCTCTCGTTCACGCAGGCGCTGAGCTCGCTTGAGGCAACCTTGAGGCCGCTCTGGACCCGGGTCGTCGATCAGCAATTCACGCCGCTAGGATCGGCGGGAAAGCTTCTGGAGGCGTTCCCGGGCGCCCGCGATCTCGGGGGGAGGATGATCGGCGTGGCTACGGCGGCCCAACAGACCGCCCAAACCGCTGTTGTTGAATTGCCGACGATCGTCGCCGATCTGCTTGAGCAGCGCTCCGCCCTGGTGGAGGAACAGCAGACGGTCGCAGGTGATCCAAAGGTCGCTGGCTTCCTCCAAGCCCTCGCAGATGACCGCGCGACCCTCGATCTCCTCCTGCCGGAGGTCCTGAAATGGCTGAAGGACCAGGGCGCCCTCACGAGCCTCAAGATCAGCGCCGCCTAGAAAGCGAGGAAGCGTTGCAATAGACGCCGGCTGGTCGACGCCTCGGCCATAGTGTCCGACATGAGGTCGCTGCCCTGGTGTACGCAGGCCTGGCAGCCATCAACACACAGGTGAGCGCCCAGCCGATAGGCTTGATCGGCGAGTCGGGCCGCGGCGCTCAGCGAACCTTCCTGCGAGGCGTCCTCCAGGCCGGCGTAAGCGGCCAGCAGCCGCCCGGGGGCCGATGCTGGATCCGCCTCGCCCAAGGCGACGACCGCGCTGGCATGCTCCCAAGCGGACGGCCGTCGGCCCATTTCAGCCGTGAGCCGCGTTTCGATCTGCATGCCGGCAAGGGCGAGGTCATAGAGCTCCACCCGCTCACCGCCCACCCGCTCGACGTCCGAAAAGATCCGGAGCAGGCTCTGCGGCACGGGCTGTCCGGGGCGGAGCCCCAGTTCGGCGGCCCAACTCGCGAGCGCGTTGACGTCGTGCTGGTCGATCGCGCGCCAGGCCGTATGGCGTTCGGTCTGAGATAGGGCCGCCCGAACCACCTCATCTTCGTCAGCATTCGCACAACGCCCGAGAAATTCGCTGACCCACTCCGGCGTCGCGGCGGGCAGGCTCTCGATGAAGGATCGGGTCGTGCCGTCCCCGTAGGCGCCCGCTTCACAGACGGTGATCGTGTCGTCCGTTTGTCCGTCGAATTGGACGGGCAATCGCGCGTGGGCGACAACTTGGCGATCGTCCCCGCGTCCAAGATGGACGAACAGATCCTTCAAGCGCCCGGTCAGACCGTTCAAGACCGAGGTGCGAAGCCAGGCGGCAAAGCGGACGGGATCGTCGGCGGCGCGGAGCGCGTCTTGAAATGCGGGCTGCAGGCGTCGATCGGCCAGCGTTGCGGCGACGCGCTGAACGCGGGAGGGCGTGAGCAGCGGATGCTGCGCCAGCCGGCGCGAGCGCACCTCCTCCAAAAGACCAGCTAGGACATCGCCATCCCAAAATCGAATGGCCTCAAACAATCGAGGTCGCAACACGGGGTCGGCGGCGGCCGAAACGAGGAGGTCGGCGCCGCGTCGCGCTTCGAAGGCGTTGATGCCGATCGCGAGCGCAGCATCCTCGACCAGATACCTCAGCATTTGACCGACGTGCCATCTTCGACCGACAGGATCGCCGGCCAACGCTTCCGCCTCAGCCGCGACAAAGGCGTCTAGTCGGGTCGCGTCCACCCGAAACCGCACGCCTTCGGCCTGCACGTGATAGCCATGTAGGCACGGCGTGGATCCCGTCGGGTCGCTGAACATCTGACTGAAGACGGCCGGATCAAGGTTCCGATCCTGCATCTTGAGCTCGCTATCGGCCCCCCAGAAAAGACGCGCCACAGCCAAGCCTGTGAACCGACCTCCAAGGCTGGCGCCGATGAAGGCGTCGACGCCCGCAAGCCAGCCGCCCAACTGAGCGGAGACCGGCGCTGCGCGGGCAGGGTCGGGCTTGACTACGGGGAAGCCGCGAAGACTTCCGCGGCTGTCGTGCTGGACCCGGCGTGGGTCGGCATTGGGGTCATCGGTCTTCACGACCGATTGGCCATCGGGTGCGACCGCCCACCCTGACGTCCACCCCGACCCTTGCATGATGCCCAGGCGTTCGACCCGCATCGTGGCCGGACGGAGAACCTCGTCTTGCAGTCCAGTCAACGCCGACCGGACGCTGGCGGGAAGGTGGTTGAGGAGTTCCCCTGGGTCGAAGGGGGTGACGCGCTGCACCACGCCATAGTCGGCGGCGTCCAGCCAGGGCGCGAGCCCCTGTGCGGGAGGCCGCCAGTGGACTGCGCGCGGGTCGAAGCGTCGGGTGACGTTGCCTGGCGCGGTCGCATTGAGCACCAGGCTTACGTCTTCGCGCCGGATGGATCCCGGCTGGTCCTCCGGCGTGATCACCTGCAACTGAGGCATGTTCACGGCCTCGAACAGGAAGTTGGGGATCCAGCTCACGGCCGCGCGGACGTCTGCGAGAGTTTCGATCGGCCGAACCGGCCGGGCCTGGTCCAGCGCTCGGGCCCACAGCGCCTCGAGGGACTCGACTTCGAACTCTCGCCAGGGCTCGGGGCCAAAGACGTCTCGCACGACGATCTCGGCCTCGGCCAAGGCGCCCGGAACCAGGCGGCCTCCGGCCAACAGCGGCGCGGCGCCAGACTGCGCCGCGTAGCGGGCGGCGCCGTCGAGGACGGCCGACAAGATCTGAGCGCGGCGGACGAAATGGTTGGCCGGGTTCAACGGCGTGTCGAAACCTTGCGGATTGACCATCTCGGCCGGGCGTCGGAACCACCAACTGTCGCGTGCGGAATACAGCGACAGCGTCACGCCGGTCACGGGACGGTCATCTACGCCCCGCCCGCCACGTCCCTTACGTTGGATGAAGCTGGCGAGGTTTTGCGGGGCGTACTGCTGGTATACGAGCGAGATGTCAGGGTCATCGTAGCCGACCTCCAGCGATGACGTGGCGAAGATCACGTCGCTTTGCCGGATCATCTCCTCGACTCGGCCCGTCGCCCCGGAGGTCACCGGTTGCGGCGCGACGGTCAGCGGCCAGTCCCGTCGACGAGGGCCTCTAGCACCGACCTGTCGCCGGTCGTTGGCGGCGAACCACCAACATTCGCCATCCCTGAATATCCCGCACCCGTGCGGCTCGCCGCAGCACTCGGTCCGCGGCTGGCCCGTGACCGGGTCGTCGGGATAGTAGCGGGTCCGGAAGCTAGCGAGCCGCCGTATTTCTTCGGCATCCTGGTAGACCGCGTGCAGGCGCCGAACCTTGTCGATCGAGTCCAAGAAGACGAGGGCCCGATAGCCGCCCTCTCGACCGGTCCGGCGGCGCATGCCGTGGGCAAGACACATGAAGCCCTGAACGGCGGTAGAAGCGCCGCTGATGTCCTGCCCGCGGGATTCGGCTTCAGGCTGCAGAAAGTAGAAGTATTCCCGGCCTCTTGGATTGGATTGCCGCTCCCCCGCCGCCGTGTCGGGGGTAATGAGATCGACCTCGTCGCGCCCCACGAGACGGCCCCACGCTGCGGCCGGGTCGCCAAGCGTCGCGCTCATGCCGACCGCCAGCACCGAAGCGCCGCCGGCATTGCGCGCGCTGCGGGCGGCCAAGCGGCGGAGGGCGTAGCCGACCTGTGCGCCGTGGACGTGCGAGTACAGGTGGATCTCGTCCGCCAGGATCGCCCGTGGCGCCGACCAGCCCTCGCGGTCCCCAAAGAGCGCGCCATAGCGAGGATCGTGCAGCCACTGATGCAGGCTGTCGGTCGTCGGCAGGAAGAGATTCGGCGGCGTGGCGGCGAGCCCCGCCTTCGTCCCGATCCATCCGTCATATCGCCATTCACAGGATGTGCAGCGCAGGGCGTCAGCACGGTCCACACCTTCGGCTTCATGGAGCAGCAGCTCACGGGTGCAGTTGGGGCAGCCAAAGAGGGGAAAGCTCCAAACCCCGTTGGCCTGGCGTCGCCAGCCCGCGCCTTCGTCTGCGGTGTCAAAGGTTCTCGGGACCTGAGCGAATTGCAGGCCCATCGTCACGGTTGGCATCCCGGCTTCACGGGCGAGCGCGGCCAGATAGCCGGCCAGGCGCTGGGCCTGGTTGGCCGCTAGCCGCGTCCGCGGGTAGGCAAGGACGGCCCGGACCCCTTGAAGACCGCGCAACCGGTCGGCGGCCGCCGCGACGATGAGCGGAAGCGCAGCAGCCTCGGTCTTGCCCGACCCGGTGTCCGCGGCGATCACGAAGGTCTGCGGGCCATCGCCGCTCCACGCGGTCAGCAGCCCCGCGAAGGCTCGGGCTTGGAAGCCGGCGATCGCGGCGCCAGGCCCCCACATCCCGAGCAGAGCGGTCTCTAGGCCCGCGAGCACCGTGCGCTCTTCGGCGGGCAGCGCCTCGCCAATCTCGGCGAAAGTCTCGGCGATCGGCCGACCCCGATGAGGCTTGTCCCGATCCTTCAGCTCCACCTTTAGGCTTCGAACGACATAGGGCCGGCGCGCCGCGTCGTCGGCGGCAAATCGCTGTTTCGCGTAGCGGGTCTCCCGGGCCAGCTCGGCCATACGGCTGCGTAGCCGTCCATCCTGCGCGAGCAGGACCCATCCGGTCTGCGACAGGCGCCCCAGGCCGGACAGGACCTCATCCCGGCCCCGCCCCATTTCATCCGCGAGGGTTGCCGCGGACGTCCAGGACTCGAAGACACCGAAGTTGATGCGGCGAGCCTCGCTGTCCTCCAGAGCGTTCAACACCTCGAAATCACGGTCGGTGAGGTCCGGCAGCACTTCCGTCGGCGCCTCAGGCGGCGTCTCGGCCGCCTGCGGAACGTCGATGGTCAGGCCGCGGTCCGTGTCTTGGATGACGACGCGCCCCTCGATCGCCAAGCCCTGCAAGATCGGCAGAAGCACGTCGCGCCCCTGCGCATCCATCCAGGCAAAACGCTCACGAAGCCTCCAATAGAATGGCGCGAAGGGCCCGGATCGGCTTTCGGTGACGACCTGGTCGATGCGGTTGCGGACGCTTTCGGTTGTGGCGGGGTAGACGGTCCGAGGCGCCTCCAGGGGACGCGAAACCCAGAATCCTGGCCTAGGCTCACTAAGGATGATGCGCCCCGCGTGATGTAGAGCGACCAAATCGGGGAGCAGGTCATCACGGCGGGCCAAAGCCTGCCCCAGCGCCCGCGTGGTCGCGCCGCTGCGCCGGTCGGCGAGAGCGACACGTTCGACTGCCGCCAGCAAAGCAAGCTGCGGTGCGGTCAGCTCCGGCGTGGTCATTGGGAGCGCCGCCGGCGCGTCGTCCAAGACCGGCGGCTCATTGAAGCCACGGCCGCGAATTTGGACGCGAACGTGCCCACCCTGGCCGTCGGGAAGGGTTCGCTCGCCGATCACCGCGCAGCCGAAGACGAACTCACGCAGGCGCTCGGCCTTGTCCATGAGGTCTTGATCGCTTGGCACGGCGTCGAGAAGCCTGCGGCTGATCAGGACGATCAGCTTCCTCCGAGCGCGGGTGATGGCGACGTTCAAGCGTTCGGAGCTGAAGATGAACTCCGATTCCGCCAGCGCGAATTCGGCGTCAGCGACCACGTAGCTCAGAATGACGGCGTCGCGTTCCTTGCCCTGAATGCGGTCGACCGTATCGACAAACGCGCCCCGGCGCAGTGGCGGCGCCAGGAGATTGCGAATGGCGGAGTTTTGCGCCCGATGGGGGCTGACAATCGCCAACCCGTCCGTCCAAAAGGCCGGCGAGTCGAGGCGCGGCTCGAGAACCTCCGCGAAGCGCGCAGCAAGTTGCGCTTCGAACGGGTTGCTGGTGGCCGCGGGCGGACCATCGTGCAGCAGCACGCAGACCGGTAACTCAGGCGCGAGGACCACCTGCTCCCAGTCGGCCAAGCCGGTCTCCCAGCCTGGGCGAAGCGCGAGCACGGCATCCGGGACGGCCGAGCGGTAGGCGCCCGGATAGAACGCCGCTTCCGGGAAGCGGGCGAGCGGGGCGTTGAGCCGAAACGTCTCATCCAGTTGGAACTCGGGCGTGCCGGCCGAGGCCATGAATCCGTACAGCGAACCGCCAAGCGCGCGGCCGTCGAGAACAACCTCGCGCGCGGCTCGGATTGGAGGCAGCTGCCGGTCGTCGCCAGCCACGACGATCCGCCCGCCCGGTTTGAGCCCTGCCAGCCCAAGGAGCCCGTGGCCGAGCACCATCTGGGACGCCTCGTCGATGCAAACCAGGTCGAAGAACTCTGCGGTGAGCCCGTCTGCATTGGGGCCACGGCCGTCCGCCAGAAGCCGGTAGAGAGACCAGACCGATCCGCCCACCACAAGGGCCGGCGCAGCGAGGATGTTGAGGGCGTCGTCGAGGCCATCGCGATAGAGGCGGTCCTGGATCTGGACGTTGCCCGACATCGCCGCTTCGGGCGGGTTTCCGAAGAACCAGATGTCCGGCCCGCCGGGCCAAGCCAACTCGCGCCGCTCGGCGACTCCTTCCAGGAGGTTGCCGATCGCATTGCGGGTGAAGGCTGTGACGAAGACCCGGCAGGGCAGGCCTGCCGCGACGCGGGCGTGCATGTAGCCGAGGATCAGCCAGGCCAGCAGGTGGGTCTTACCCGTCCCCGGCGGTCCCAAGACCAAACCGGCCCGAGCGTCGGCCAAGCCTCGCCAGGCGGCGACCTGCGCCGGTCGGAGTGGAAATTGCCCCGGTTGGTCCAGGGCGGGCCGCGCGAACGACTCGAGCGCGTCGAGCCAAATCTGCGGATCGTCCGGCGCGGCCGCAAATCGCGAGGGCGCTCTCAGGAATTCCAGCAGTTCGGACCGGACACTCACGGGCGGGCTCGCGCGAGATCGACCAAGAACTGCGCCGCCCGCGGCCCGTTGGCGTCGCCAAAGGCTTGGTCAAGGCACCACACCGCCAGGTCGTTGGATCGATCGAACATGGTCCGGAAAGGCCCGGCGCTGAAATCGGCGTCGGCCATGCTCACTCTGATCTGATCGATGCGGTCTTCAAAACCCGCACCCGGCCGCTCGAACCGACAACTGATGGCGCCCCAGGATGTAGGGTCAAGGCGCAGATCAGGATCGTCGTCGGTGAGTATCAAGTTGAAGCCACCTGGCGCTAGGTCGGTCTCGCGGCTCTCAGGCGGAACCCGGAAGATGATGTAGCGCCGGCCGCGGGCTGGCCAATGGCGCAGGACGGACATCCCGGTGAGCGCCCGTCCGGCGTCGCGTCGACGCCGCGCGGGCTGCGCAAGGCCGATCAGGGCATCGAGCAGGCCCGCACGACTCTCGAGGAGTTCGCAGGCGAGCAACAGATCGAGGTCGTCCGCATTGAGCGGATCGAATGTCGCCTGAAGCCGGAAGGGACGTTTGGAGAGCCGGAGCATGGGCGCGGGTGCGGCTGCATTTTCGGCGAACAACCAAGCGGCGATCTGCTGAAGGGCGTGCAGACGGGCGGAGACATCCACCTGGATCTCCGCCGCGGCCGGGGCGCCGGCGCGGCCCTCGCGAAAGCCTCGGATGACTTCGATGGAGAGCAGCGACGAAAATGGTCGCTCGAATTCGGGCGCCGGCCGATAGGGCTCCGCCAGCGCGCCCGACGCCGCAAGAGCTTGGCTCACTTGGCGCAGATCGTAGGAAACTTGGGTCGGCAACGCGTAGAGTTGCTCCACCACTGTCCGCAGCGCCGTCGCTGGCAGGTGGTGTGCGCCACGAAACTCCGGTTCCGGTACGACATCTTCGGGCGGGAAAAGGCGAACAAGGTGCAGCAACCCGTTTCGGATGCGCGTGTCGTCGAGATGGCGGCCAACCGCTTCCTGCAACCGGATCGCTTCCGACGGCTCGTAGAGAAAGATATGCGCTTGGAGCGCGCCGCCGGCCTGGTTCGCGGCGTCGATGGCGACGAGGTCAGCCACAAGTTGCCCCAGCACCTCTGCCATGGCGGTAGCCTCATCGATCGCTCCCGCTGTCGAGGGAACGCGAATGACCTCATGGACCCTGTTTCCATCCCGATAGTAGGCGTACCCGATCGCCGCCAGCCGATCGTCGACCGGGTCATGGTCCACGGTCACGAACAGGGTCGCGTCGGCGCGCGGGGGCATCAGGTAGGTGTGAGCCTCCTCGGTACGATGCGGTTGCTGCGCGATAATGGCGTTGGCGCGGACCGTCAGAAGCTCGGCCCGGCGGCTCAGCGACCACCCGATTCCCGGCGCAGCCGCCAGGCCGGCGGCGCGCGCGAGATCACCGACCCGCCGGACTCCGAGCCGTTGAAGCGCGCGTTTCGCTTCATGGGTGAGGCCGGCCACCGCCGAGACGTCCCGGTTGGCCGGAGGGAGGGTGTCGGAGATCGCCCCCATGCAGTGCTCCAGGAACTTGCACTGTTCGCATTTGAAATAGAGGTGGAAAAACGTCTCATCGCGGCGAGGCGCGCCATCGCCCGGTTCAACCGCGCGGCTGGCGATCTGTGGAAGAAGGTTTGAGCAGAAATCGTCGACCAGCCGCAGGTAAGGGGCCAGGCGGAAATCCTCTGGGTGATATTCGTCTCCCTCGGCGGTCCCCCCATCGGGAATTCGCCAGATAACGCCAACAGGGTTGACCTCTGCGTCGACACCCAGTTCGGCCAAGAGCGCTTCGAGCACCCGGGCGTAGAAGGCGACCTGGGTTTTGTGGAACGGCGTCGCCCGTCGCGTGGCCTTGACGTCGATGATCTGGAAGACCGCCCGGCCGTCCACGACCTCTCGCTTCACGAGGTCAGGAAAGACCCGCTTCAAGGCGACGCCCGTCCCTTGCAGCAGCCCCAGAGGGGAGCGAGGTCTCAGGTTGAGCTGTGACGCATAGGGCACCCTGGACCGACCTCGTAGGAAGGTGATGGCGTCAACTTCCGGCAGACCAAACTCGCCCGGTTGCGGCCGGAGGACGCCTTCCACGCGGTCAAGCCGGCGTAACACCCGCTCCTCGTAGTCAACGCCAAGGATCGCCCAGGATTGCTCGCGAACGTCGGCGGCGATGGGAAGCGCCGCCAGTTCTTCGTCAGTAAAGAGTTCGTACCGGACCTTGCGCTCGCACCGATACTGGAACCACGCTTTCACAGTCGATGCGCTGAGCGCCAGCGTCATTGGCCATCACCCCGTTCTTCTCGCCGCCAAGACACCGCAAGCCGGGGGGACGCTAGCGTGTGTGGTAGCGCTTCGCCACCCGGGGTTTGGGATTGGTCCCCGCCAAGGATCAGATGCGATCCGAGAATCTGTCGTAGGCGTCGACCCGGCGTACGAGCAACTCAATGTCGCGGCTATAAATTTCCGTCTTCAAGAAGGCGATTTCGGCCTCGCGGGCATCTTCGGCGACATCAATGAACCAGGCTCGGGGCAACCCGCTCCCCTCCCCGTTCCAGCGATAGCCGCGCGCTTTCAGGATGTCCTTCAGGTCGAACGGCGAGTTTTCCGCCCAAATCCTGTAGGAGGGCGTACGCGCGCGCTCCAGCAGTTGCGCAAGACCGGTCCGGCCACTCCGCGGATGCACGCGGGCCAGCAACTCGATCGCCGCCATGCAGTCGTGGGTCGCCCGGTGGCGCTCGTAAAAGAACCCGGCGCCTCCAGCGAGATACGCCAGTTTGGTCCCCTCGTAGCCCTCGGCGGCCCAGTCGATCTCGCTCATCGAACAGGCCCAGGGCTTGGTGTTGAACGTCTCGCAGAACCGCTCGAGAAATTTCCGGTCGAAGGCGGCGTTGTGCGCCACCACCAAGGAAGCCGGCGCCGCGAACCGCGTGACCGCGGCGGGGTCGATGTTCTGGCCGGCGACCATTGCGTCGCTGATCCCAGTGATGGCGGTGATTTCAGCCGGGATGGGCTTTGAAGGCTCCCTCAACTGCTGAAACGGTTCTCCGACGGCGTAGATTTCCCCGTCGAGGCCGTAGGTGAAGGGCGCCATCGCCAGTTCTATGATCTCGTCTCGCGCCGGATCGAGACCGGTCGTCTCGGTGTCGACGAACAGGCCCTGCCTCACCTTGACGCCTGCCGGAGGCTCTATCGTCGGCCGAGGCGCGAGTTTGCGGAGCACGCGATAGGTCCCGGTCGCTTCAAGCTTGGCGGCCAGCGCCTCCAGATCGGCCGTCTCCTGCGAATTGGGCTCAACGTGGATCAAGCGGCGTTATCCGACTCAGGCAGGAGCGACATCTCCGGGGTGACGCTACCCTGCTGACCGGCGAAATTCGACAAGGTGACACCCACCAAGCGGATGCCCTTCGGTGGCGGAAACACCGACCGGATCAGGCCAAGGCTGGCCTCGTGCAGCGTCGCCCGACTATCGATCGGCCTCGCCAGTGACTGGCTGCGGGTGGACTGCTGGAAGTCGGCCCACTTGATCTTCACCGTGACCGTGCGGCCGCGCCCGCCGGTCTTCTCGCACCAGGCCCAGACGTCATCGGCCATGGCCAGAACGCCGGCCTCGATGCGGGCCGGATCGGTGAGGTCCTCCTCGAAGGTCGTCTCCGAACCCGACGACTTGCGCTCCCGATTGGGATTGACGGCCCGATCATCCTGGCCGCGGGCGATGGCGTAGTACCAGGTCCCGGCCTTGCCGAAGCGGCGTTGCAGGTCCTGCAGCGACCAGGTCTTCAGATCGGCGCCGGTTTGGATGCCGGCCTCGTGCATGCGCGCGGCTGTCGCCGGGCCGACCCCGTGAAATTTAGCCACGGGCAGGGCTTCGACAAACGCAGCCCCCTCCTCGGGCATGATGGCGAATTGGCCGTTCGGCTTGCGCTGGCCGGACGCCAGCTTGGCCAGGAACTTGTTGTAGGAGACGCCGGCCGACGCCGTCAGGCCCGTCTCCTCCAGGATCCGGGCCCGGATCGCCTTTGCGGTCAGCCACGCGGTCGGCAGGCCAGCCTTGTTAGCGGTGACGTCGAGATAGGCCTCATCCAGGGCCAGCGGCTCAATCAGGTCGGTGAACTCAGCGAAGACGTCGTGGACCTGGCGCGAGACCGCCCGGTAGACGTCAAAGCGCGGCGGCACAAAGACCAGTTCAGCACATTTGCGCAGCGCCGTGACTGACGGCAGCGCCGAGCGAACCCCAAACTGCCTTGCTTCGTAACTGGCCGCCGCCACCACCCCGCGACGCGCGCCATGGCCGACCGCCACCGGGCGTCCCCGCAGGTCCGGATTGTCCCGCTGTTCGACCGACGCATAGAAGGCGTCCATGTCGACGTGGATGATTTTGCGAACCGGTTCGCCCATGAGCGTCAGCATACCGAATCTGGAACAGAAACAGAACTGTCGGCGTTCGGGCTCGCTACGTTGACCCCTGGTCGACGCCGCCCTTAGATGCCCAGAGGCCGACAGGATCGCGGACCATGCCCCAGCGATACGACATCCGTGAAGATCGGGAGGGGTGGACAGTGTTCGACCTCTTCACCGGCGAACCTGTCGCGATCAGCGGCGTCCCGCAGACCGGTCTCGACATCCAGGACGCCGACGAACTGGCGGAGCTGTTGGACCATAAGGCGTTCGCCAACGATCGAACGCTTCGGCAGTAGAGGCGGGGCGAATGTGTAATCTCTACGCGATCATGGAAGCCCGCGCCGAAGTCGCACGACTGGCCAAGGCCATGACCGACCGCAACAACAACCAGCCGCCGATGCCGGGCGTCTACCCGGACTACCCGGCACCGGTCATCGTCACGACCGCGGACGGATCGCGCGAGATGCGCAACCTGCGCTGGGGTATGCCGACGTCAAAACAGGCCCTGTTCAAGGCGGCCACCGAGCGCGCCGACAAGCTGCGGGCCAAGGGCACCGAGTTCGATTTCAACGAGCTGCTGAAGATGGAGCCCGACAAGGGCACCACCAATGTCCGCAACACCACCAACGCCCAAGGCAAGACCAACGCCCATTGGCGGCCGTGGCTCGGCGCCGCCAATCGCTGCCTGGTGCCGTTCACCTCCTTCGCCGAGCCCGACCAGGACCATGAGCGCACGCGCAAGAACATCTGGTTCGCGCTGGACGACAGCCGGCCGCTCGCCTTCTTCGCCGGCATCTGGACGCCGCACGCCTGCGTGCGGATGAAGAGCAAGGGCTGGGAGGAGATCGAGGCCTACGGCTTCCTGACGACAGACTCCGCGGAGCCGGTGAAGACCTACCACTCGAAGGCCATGCCGGTGATCCTGACGACGGAAGCGGACCGCGACCTCTGGATGAGCGGCGCGCCCTGGGAGGAGGTGAAGCACCTCCAAAGGCCCCTGCCGGACGGGACCTTGAAGGTCGTGGCGATCGGGGCCCGGCAAGACGAGACCGTCCCCGGCTAATCTGAGCTCGGCCTACGCCTTTGGCGGCCAGGTCCACGAGCCATCGTAGAGGTGCGGGAACACCGCGATGTCGTGTGAGCCGCAGCCGTCCTCGCCCGTGCAGGACAGTCGGGGCACGAGATCCTTGAGGGGCAAATCGAGCCGATCCCCAAACCGCCGCAGGAGTTCGGGCGGCGTCCACTCAATGGTGCGCGGACAGGCGCGACAGCAGATTCCGAGCGAAAAGCCCTTCTCGAGATAGGTGCGGATGGTGTGGTCTTTCACCTGCCATAGGCCAAAGCGGCTGATCAGCTTCTCAGCCGGCCGTTGCAGGGTGGAGGGGGGTTGGGTTTCAGACATTGGAATTTCGTCTGTGGACATGGGCGACGCGCGGCCCCGTGGAAAGCGATGGCCTCTTGACTCTTTTCGTTCCCGAGCGGAACGAATAGGGAACATGAGTACCGCCATCCTGTTTGGGAGTCCATGCCCATCGCGCCCAACCCCCGCGCCTTTGAGGCCTTGCGCGCCGCGATCGAGAAGATCGAGGCCGGCGGACGTGCGCCCAAAGGATTTTTGCCGTTCGGATTGGACCTCCTCGACCAACATCTGCCAAACGGCGGCCTGGCGCTCGGCGCGCTGCACGAGGTCGCCGGCGGGGGCAACGGCGCCATCGACGGCACGGCGTCGGCGCTCTTCGCCGCCGGCATCGCCGCGCGGACCCGGGGCCAGGTGCTCTGGTGCGTCTCCCGCAAGGACCTGTTCGCCCCTGCCCTGGCCCAGGCCGGTCTGGACGCCGACCGGGTCATCTACGTCGAGGCGCATGACGAGAAGACAGTGCTGGCCTGTTTCGAGGAAGGCCTGCGGCACGGCGGACTGGGCGCCGTGGTGGGCGAGGTCGCGCGCCTCTCCATGACCAGCTCGCGGCGGCTGCAACTCGCCGCCGAGAGCACCGGAACGATGGGGATCGCCGTCCGCCGTTGGCGGCGCCAGGCCGAGGCGGCCGACTTCGGCCAGCCAACAGCGGCGACCACGCGCTGGCGGGTGACGGCGCTGCCCTCCTCCCCGCTGCCGGCCGCCGGCGTGGGCCGGCCCCGATGGTTTGTCGAACTCATCCGCTGCAAGGCCGGCGAATGCGCGGATTTTGAATTGGAAGCTTGTGATGAGGCGGGTCGTCTCGCTCTACCTGCCGACCTGGCCGACCGATCGCCTGCGACGCAGCCTTGGCAAAGACGCGCCGCCGGCTGACGTCCCGGTCGTTCTAGTCGGACGATCTGGCCGCAAGCGGATGGTGCTGGCGGCCGACGCCGCCGCGCAGGCGCTCGGGCTCTATCCCGGCATGGCGGCGACCCAGGCCCGCGCCTTGTGCGCGGAACTCGTTGTCCACGACGCGGATCCCGAGGGCGACGTCGAGGCCCTGGACCGCCTGGCGCTCTGGGCCCTGAAGCTCTACGCGCCGATCGTGGCGGCCGACCCGCCCGCCGGCCTGGTGATCGACGCTAGCGGCGCCGCGCATCTGTTCGGCGGCGAAGAGGCACTGCTCGCCGACATGGTCGCCCGGCTGGCCCGCGCCGGCTTCGCCGCCCGCGCTGCCATGGCCGGAACCTGGGGCGCGGCGCACGCCCTGGCCCGCTTCGTCAAGGCGCCGGCGACCATCGTCTCCTCGGACCAAAGCGGCCGCGCCATCGCCCATCTGCCGGCCTGGGCGCTGCGTCTGCCGGACGGCATGGCCGACGCCCTGGGCAAGATGGGCATCGACACCGTGGGCGAGATCGAGGCCAAGCCCAGGGCGCCTCTGGCGCTGCGCTTCGGGCCGGAACTGACGCGTCGCCTCGACCAGGCCTAC
>NZ_CP073078.1:1600000-1887500 GCF_018135625.1 Phenylobacterium montanum | reverse complement strand
GACCTGCACGAATGGCGTAACGACTTCCCCGCTGTCTCCAGCATAGGCTCAGCGAAATTGAACTCCCCGTGAAGATGCGGGGTTCCCGCGGTCAGACGGAAAGACCCTATGAACCTTTACTGCAGCTTCGCCTTGGCGTTAGCATCAATATGTGTAGGATAGGTGGGAGGCTATGAAACCGGGGCGCCAGTTCCGGGGGAGCCATCCTTGAAATACCACCCTTATTGTTGCTGACGTCTAACCGCGGCCCGTTATCCGGGTCCGGGACATGGCGTGGCGGGCAGTTTGACTGGGGCGGTCGCCTCCCAAAGTGTAACGGAGGCGCGCGATGGTGGGCTCAGAGCGGTCGGAAATCGCTCGTCGAGTGCAATGGCATAAGCCCGCCTGACTGAGAGACTGACAAGTCGATCAGAGACGAAAGTCGGCCATAGTGATCCGGTGGTTCTGCATGGAAGGGCCATCGCTCAACGGATAAAAGGTACTCTAGGGATAACAGGCTGATTTTGCCCAAGCGTCCACAGCGACGGCAAAGTTTGGCACCTCGATGTCGGCTCATCACATCCTGGGGGTGGAGCAGCTCCCAAGGGTTCGGCTGTTCGCCGATTAAAGTGGTACGTGAGCTGGGTTCAGAACGTCGTGAGACAGTTTGGTCCCTATCTGCCGTGGGTGTACGAAGCTTGAGAGGATCTGTCCCTAGTACGAGAGGACCGGGATGGACACACCTCTGGTGGACCTGTCGTGGCGCCAGCCGCGCAGCAGGGTAGCTAAGTGTGGAATAGATAACCGCTGAAAGCATCTAAGCGGGAAACTAACCTCAAAACAAGGCTTCGCCGAGAGCCGTGATAGACCATCACGTTGATAGGCCAGGTGTGGAAGCGCCGTGAGGCGTGCAGCTTACTGGTACTAATCGCTCGATCGGCTTGATCGTTCTTCAGCCAAACTCATGCTGAAGCTTTGTAACGACAGACATTGATGTCTAAGCGGCAGGATTTTTCTAAATCCTGCCAGGGCAGTAATGCCCTCAACATCCGTTTAGTCGACCTGGTGGCTATGCCGGAAGGTCCCCACCCGATCCCATCCCGAACTCGGTCGTTAAGCCTTCCTGGGCCAATGGTACTTCGTCTCAAGGCGCGGGAGAGTAGGTCGCCGCCAGGTCTACCAAACGGATGTCGCATATGAAGTTCGCAGGATTTAAAAAAATCCCGCCCCAACCAATCATGACCCTTCCATCACCAAAACCACCGACGCGGGGTGGAGCAGCCCGGTAGCTCGTCAGGCTCATAACCTGAAGGTCACAGGTTCAAATCCTGTCCCCGCACCCATCTCAACTTGCGATTTTGCAGAACCCTTCGGCCCCCGGCCGAAGGGTTTTTGCTTGGTCGATATGGCCAGGATCCCGGCCAGGTCGCCGCGGACGTCGATCGTCAACTGATCGCCCTCGGGGGTCAGGATGATCTCCTGGATCAGGGCGCGCAGGGCCTCGGTCGCCTCAAGCTGCTTGGTCTCGGCTTCGCCCTGCAGAGCTTCGTAGAGCTCGGCGACCTGCGTGCGGTAAACCCCGGCCATCTCGGGATGCAGAAGTGGCGGGGGTTCTTCGGCGTCGGCCACTTGCTGCTTGAGCTCGGCCTGACGGCCGAGCAGTTCGTTCATCTTGGCGTTGACCTGCGCCGCGGCCTGGCCCGTCGCCGTGCCCTTGACGAGCATGTCCAGCAGCCGCTCGACTTCCCGCTCGATGCGCTTGATCTCGGCCTGGGCGGCGTCGATGTCTGTGCGGGCTTCCATGCGCAGGCGGTTGCTCTCGCGGGTGAACTCCTCGCAGAATTCCTTGAACAGGGCCGGGTCCATCAGGTGGTGGCGCAGGGCGTCCAGAACGCGCGCCTCGAGCTGGTCGCGGCGGATATTGACCCGGTTGTCGCAGGTACCCTTGTTGCGCGCGGTCGAGCAGCCGAGCTGATCCTTGGAGATCATGCCGTAGCCGCCGCCGCAACAGCCGCAGCGGGTTAGGCCTGAGAGCAGATACCGGGGCCGGCGCCGGTCCCGGAAATAGATATTGACGATCTCGCCGTTGTCCTGCCGCTCTCGATGTAGCGACGCTTGGCGGGCTTTGACCGCATCCCAGAGCGCTTCGTCGATGATGCGAAGCTCCGGCACTTCCTGGATGATCCATTCCTCGCGTGGGTTCAGCCGGCCCTGGCGCTTGCCGGTGTCGGGATCCTTGATGAAATGCTGCCGGTTCCAGATCAGCCGGCCGACGTAGAGCTCGTTGTTCAGCACGCCATTGCCCCTGCTGACGTTGCCGTTGAGGGTGGAGAAGCCCCACTGGCCGCCGCCGGGGGCGGGGATGTGGTCCCGGTTCAGTTCGGTCGCGATGCGCTTGGGCGATTTACCGGCGGCGTAGTCGCGGAAAATCCGGCGCACCACCTCGGCCTCGGCCGGGTTGATGGTGCGGTCACCGCGGACCGGTTCGCCGTCGGCGCCAATGCGCTTGACCACGTCATAACCGTAGGCGTTGCCGCCGCCGGACTTGCCCTGCTCGACCCGGCCCCTGAGGCCGCGGCGGGTCTTGTCGGCGAGGTCCTTCAGGAAGATCGCGTTCATCGTCCCCTTCAGCCCCACATGCAGTGGGGTGACCTCGCCCTCGGCCAGGGTGACGATCTTCACACCAGCGAACGCCATGCGCTTGTAGAGGCCGGCGATGTCTTCCTGGTCGCGGGAGAGGCGGTCCATAGCCTCGGATAGCAGCAGCTGGAAGCGGCCGGCTTGGGCGTCGGCGATCAGCCGCTGCACGCCGCGGCGCAGCAGCGAGGCGCCGGAGACGGCATGGTCGGTGTACTCGTCGGTGACCATCCAGCCCTGGCGCTCGGCATGGAGCCGGCAGATCCTGAGCTGGTCGGCGATCGAGGCGTCGCGCTGGTTCTCGTCGGAATAACGGGCATAGAGCGCGACCTTCATCGGCGATCTCCTGGTCAGGAGTCCTTGGATCGGCGCTCCTGCAGTTGGTCCTGATAGCAGCGGCGGGCGGCCCGGCGAGCGAGCAGTCGGGCCAGCTCGGTGAGGGGATGATCGGCGCCTTCGGCCGAATCTGCAAGGGATAGTTGCGGCGGCCGGGTCGGAAACTGCAGCTTCAGCTTGTTCTTCGAAGGGCCGGGCATGTGATCAACGGCGCATCAGGCAGGTTGCGACGGCGACTGGGGATGTCCAGAACTCTCCGGCGGCGGCTCCCAGAAGGCGATCGGATCGGCCATCCAGCGGTCGACGGCCGACTGCAGCCAGCCGGCGCCGTGAACGCTGATGCGCAGCGGCCTTGGGAAAGAGCCCTCGCGGATCTTGCGATAGAGGGTGGAGCGGCTGAGCCCGGTCCGCAGCAGCACCGTGCGGATGCGAAGAATACGGTCGGCTTCCGCCATCGCCTCAACTCCACGAACTGGAACGGCAAGACCTCTGTTGGAATAGAGAGCTAGAGATCCGACGTTCGATCGCAAGTCCTTCCGAGGGGCTCTCGCATCCTGGCGTAGAATTGACGGCGAACAGCGGCGGCGCAATCCGTGACTTTACGCGTTCGGAACTTGTGGTTTGCGCTGCGGCGGTTGTTCACTCGTCAGCCGCATAGGCGTTGACGTCTCGATCGATCGAATATTTAAGCAGGCGATGTCGCTGCCTTTGGGCAGGGGCTTTTGTCCTGCTCTATAGGAAAATCATGTCCGACAACTCATCTCTCATCGAACTGACCGCCGACATCGTCGCGGCCTATGTCAGCAACAACAGCGTCGCCGCCGCTGATCTGCCGGCGATGATCCGCGCCACCTACACCGCGCTCTCAGGCGCCGAAGCCCCGCCCGCGCCGCCGGAAGAGCCCCAGGCGCCGGCGGTGTCGATCCGCAAGTCCATTCAGCCGGACTTCCTGATCTGCCTGGAGGACGGCCGCAAGTTCAAGTCGCTCAAGCGGCACCTCCGCACCAAGTACAACATGAGCCCCGAGGACTATCGGGCCAAGTGGGGACTGCCGAAGGACTATCCCATGGTGGCGCCGAGCTACGCTGAGGCGCGCTCCAACCTCGCCAAGCAGATGGGCCTGGGCCAGGGCGGCCGAGGCGGGGCGCCGGTGAAGCCGGTCGCGAAGGCCGCCGCCCGCAAGGCGCCGGCCAAGCCCAAGGTCGCCAAGGTTCCGGCCTAGGCGCCGTGGCGCAAGTCCCTCAGGGCTTGCGCCATTCATCAGACCCCGCCATGGCCTCAGGCAGGGGCGTCGGCCCCGGGGGCTGGGCCGTCACTTTATGGCTCTCCGGCGCGATCCCTCGTGGCTCAGCGCAAGCATGTTGCGAGAAGCTGTGAACATTTTTGATCGAACCCTACGGACGTCACGGTGACGGCGGTGCGTGGTCCCCGCTCATTGGTTGGCCCCTTTGAGCGCCCACTTGGCTGCCAGGACGATGTTCTGGCAGCCCCTTTGGGGCGCTGCTCGCCATATCCAGATATCGCGCGGTGCCGCGTAGGGCAGCGCTTGTTCCGCTAGAGCTGACGTTGGATCCGGCGAAATCTGACTCATCGCTGCCGTTGGCGACGTCCGCTTCCGGGCAAGCCAGCGGCGTTCGCCTGGGGCGGCGAGCCGAACGCGCGATTCTGACTCATCTCTGCCCTTGGGAAAGACCGCTTCCGGCGCCAAAGCCGCGTGCCTGGCGAACGGCGAGTTTCTGGAGCTGGGCCAAGGCGTAAGAACGACCGAGGCCGTGGAAAAACGCGATTGCTGGGTTGGGGGGCTGGTCTGCCGTACTTTCAATGATCGAGTTGTGCTGTTGAGCGGGGATTTTGAAGAGGGTCAGGCGGGGTGATCAGGCTCTTATCGCCGCCATCAGCGGCCTGGCGCCGAAGATCTGGATCATTCTCTTGATGTTGTAGGCCAGAACGTGGAGGCTCATCTCCGTTCGGACCTTTTCGAGGGTCTTGGTCAGGAAGTGCATGCTTCCCATCCATGCCTTGAGCGTGCCGAAGGGATGTTCGACGGTCTGGCGGCGAACCAGCATGGCGTCGGGCATGTGGTCGAGCCTGGCCTGCATCTTGTCGAGCACGCCTTCGTGCTTCCAGCGCCTGAATCTCTTGAGCTTGTCCGGTGTGCATTTTGGTTTGAGCGGGCAGGTGAAGCAGGCTGTCAGATGACGGTATTCGTCCATATCGTCTTGGCGGGTCGGTCGGCGTCGGCTCTTGGTCAGCTTTTGGCCGGCGGGACAGGTGTAGTGATCGTTCTCGGCGTCGAAGACAAAGTCATGGCGGGTGAAGAAGCCGCGCTTGGCGGCGCTGGAGGTGTCCGTCTTGGGCACGCACGGCAGGACCCCGGTCCCCTCGCACGCCAGCACCTGCTCGCCGTTGAAGTAGCCGCGATCGGCCAGGGCGGTGAGTTCCTCGCATCCCGTCGCCGCCTGCGCCTTGCGCGCCATGGGCTCCAACTGGGTTCTGTCGTAGCCCAGGTTGGTCACCTCGTGCGCGACAATCAGATGGTGCTCGGCGTCGACCGCTGTCTGCACATTGTAGCCGACCACGCCGGTTCCGCGGCCGCTGGTCGCCATTGAACGCGCGTCGGGATCGGTCAGCGACACCTGCTTGTCCGGCGCGTCCTGGACCTGCTGCTCCATCGCCTTCAAGGCCTGCATCTGCCGGCGCAGGCCCGCAATCTTGTCCTTGATGCGGGTGGTCCTGGCTTCGGCGATGTCGCTCTCTTCGCGGTCGGCCCGGTCCAGGGCCGCCAGGTAGCGCGCGATGCTGGCCTCGACCTGCTCCAGCCGCTTGGCGACCTTGACCACGGTGAAGTTCTTGTCGCGATTGTTCACCGCCTTGAACTTGCTGCCGTCGATCGCGACCACCGCCCGGGTGAACAGGCCCAGCTGTCGGCACAGGACCACGAACTGCGCGCACACCGCCCGGATCGCCGGGCCGTTGTCCCGGCGAAAGCTGGCGATGGTCTTGAAGTCCGGCGCCAAGCGCCCGGTCAGCCACATCAGCTCGATATTGCGCTGGGCTTCGCGTTCGAGCCGGCGGCTCGACTGCACCCGATTGAGGTAGCCGTAGAGGTAGATCTTCAGCAGGGTCGAGGGGTGATAGGCGGGCCGACCCGTCGATGCCGGCTGAACGCCCTCGAACCCCAGCGCGCCGAGGTCCAACTCGTCGATAAAGACCTCGACCACACGGACCGGGTTGTCCTCGGCCACGTAATCGTCCAGCGACTGCGGCAACAACAATGATTGCCGTCGGTCGTCACCCTCGACAAAGCGCTTCATCGACGGCTCCAAAGCTGCGTCGATGCCAGATTCTAAGCTGCTTCGCCGTTTTTACACAGGCTGGACCCTGAGCGGACTCTGCGGCGCGCAGCACAGCAATCTCCGAGCACCAATTCTCCCGTTCCATACCCCGGAATGAACACCCTATGGAGTTGACTCGAAAGCTAGCAAGTTCCACTTGCAGCTCAACCAATCGTTGACGCATTGTATGTTATACTGGAACAGCTGAGCATGCTGCTTATATGTTGTGAACAACACGGTCTCAACAGGCGATACAAACGGGTCCGAATTAGATGCGTTATTTTGGTTTTAGTGTGGCGACCGCTCTTGTGGCCGCAGTAGCGATGAATTTTCCGCCCGTGGGCATTCCAGTTATGTTCTTCGGGGGCATTCCAATGATGATACTATACCTACCATTGGCATTCTTTCCGCGCGCCGTGGCGTCAAGTATACTAATTTATGGCGGGACGCTCGTCGGTATGGGTCTTCATATTCTTAATCGCAAGGGTGACACGCTGTATATGGACAGCAAATACACCTTGTTTTCGGCGGCTTGGCTTCCTATTGCATTTTATACATTTAAGATGTTTTGTGCACTTGATCAAAAATGCTCCTAGGTCCGCTCAACAGGCCGCAACCATTTAAGCCTCCACAATTCGAAGACCGCTTTCCACCCTTCTCGTCCATTCGGAAGGTCCTGTGTGGATGGCTCCCGCATTGCAAGTCCTGATGTGAGCGTAGGCGTGGTGGTCGGATGCCGTCTTGTGTTCGACCTGTTCGCGCGGTCATCGACCGCTGGCCCTGATGGTTTCCGCAGACGAAGGTCCCTACCTGCTTAGCGGGCTATGACGCCCTGGACCTTCCACGGGTTGTCCTCGTCTCCGGTCTGACCGGTTCGCCATCACTTCACATCGTCCTCGCAACTCTCAAGCCGCCTGTTCGGGCCGATCGCCCGGTCTCACGCGGCCGCCGCCTCGAACGGTCTCGGCGCGCGATAGGTCTCGCCGCGGGCCATGATCGCCCAGATCGCTCTCGCAGCATGGTTGGCCATGGCCACCGTGGCCACGCGCAACGGTTTACGCGCGAGCAGCGCGGCGACCCGTGGGTCGGCCATGTCAGGGCGACGCACGTTGCGGGCGACGAGCGAGGTCATGCCGTTGACCAGCAGCCTTCGCAGGTACTGGTCACCCATCTTGGAGATCCGCCCCAGGCGCTCTTTCCCGCCGCTGCAGTTCTGTCGCGGGGTCAGCCCGAGCCAGGCGGCGAACTGCCTGCCGGAGCGGAACTGCGCCGGATCGGTCACCGTGGCCGCCAACGCCGTCGCCCCGAGCAAGCCCACGCCGGGAACGGTGGCGATGCGCTGCGAGAGTTCGCTGGAGCGATGCCAGGCCAGCAGCTCACGCTCGAGTTGGCGTATTCGAGCCTGTCCCTCCAGCGCGTGCTCGGCCAAGGCCCCGATCACCTTCGCGGCGAGTTGAGGGATGTCCTGCGCTTCCCCGGCCACAACCCGCCGGATGAAGACCAAGGCGTAGGTGATCCCCTTCGGAATCTCGATGCCGAACTCGGCCAGCACGCCCCGGATCATGTTCACCAGCTGGGTGCGCTGGCGTACGAGCAGATCGCGGCTCCGGTGCAGCGCGAGAGCTGCCTGCTGGTCCACCGACTTGATCGGCACGAACCGCATGGTCGGCCGCCGCACGGCTTCGCAGATCGCTTCAGCGTCGCCAGCGTCGGTCTTGCCGCGCTTCACATAGGGTTTGACGTAGGCCGGCGGCATCATCCGCACCTCGTGGCCCAGCCCGGTCAGCTCTCGCGCCCAGTAGTGACTGGTTCCGCAAGCCTCCAGGCCCACCAGGCAGGGCGCCAGCTTGCTGAAGAACGGGACCACCTGCGCCCGTCTCAGCGCTCGACGGACCACGACTTCGCCCGTGCTGCTGATCGCGTGGACCTGAAAGACGTTCTTGGCCAGGTCGAGGCCGAGGGTGGTAATCTCCATCTCGGGTGGCTCCCAATGCTCAGGTTGTCATGACAGCAACCACATTGGCCCTTTGAGGTCGGGAGCGGGAGCCATCCAACCCATCTGCATCGGGCAGTCAGCCCCGCGGCAGGCCGCAGTGGCTGCATTTGGTGGTGAACGGCGGAGGCATGCCGCCAACCAACCTCAACCAGCGATGGCCGCAGCGAGGGCACTTGAAGCGTGCTAGCCAAATCGAAGCGGCTACGTAGGCGGGCAGGTAAGTCGCAGCAGAGAGAAGGAACAAGTAGGACGCGGCCAACCCTGAATACAGGCTCACTCCGAGCACCAAGGCGATGGTCGCCAAGACCTGGCCGACACCGATGCCCCAGTACCAACGGGTCCGTCTCGTGAGGTCGGCCGAGGCAGCGGGCGCATCAGCTAAGCTTCGCATCTGATGAACCTCGCATGGCAACGGGCGCATTACTACCGGCAGCTTTCCACCCTCTGCAGCCGATCGCGAGGTCCGCTATCGGGCGCCAAGGCCCTCGGCCATGCGAATGTCGCCTTTCTGGGCGGGAGCCAATTCCGGGTCACGACCCAAAGGAGACGGTCCGTTTACTTGGTCACCGGATCGCATCAGCGCTCCAATTCGGCCGAAGCCGGCCTTCCTGGCCCCAGTCTCACAGTCTAGTCTGAGCCTTCTGGGTGGAGTGGGCGGGGCGAAAATGTTCAAGACATTCGTGAAGGTTGGACTCGTCGCGACGCTTACACTCGCGGCCGAAATAGCGAGTGCAGATGCGGCCATGACTCCGCCGCCCGCACCGCTGCCTTCGATCTTCAAGCTTCCTGATCTGGAAAAGCGACCTGAGGTCCTGCGCGCCTACGGACTTGCTCAGGAGGGCCGGGCTCATGTCTGGTGGTTCGTTGAATTCGTTTGGGACCTGAAGACGGTCGAAGTCACATCGGGCAAGGCGACCCGTGATGATGGCGTCTGGCGAATGCTCGAAATGCGCAAAGGGCATATAGTTTACGGCGACTTCCTCAAGCTTCGAAGCGCTGTGACAACCATCCTCGCCGCACAGGCGTACGCTTCGGGCCTACCCGACGAAACCCGCTCAACCATGGTCAGCAACGTGTGCTTGGATTTCGTGCCAGTCACTCGGGTGCAGTACGCGGGCATGAATAGCTCGGGCGTGAGGATCCAGTTGGACGCCTATGACGATTGCGGCGAGGATATCCTCTCAAATGGCAAGGAAACCGGCCTCGCCCCATTGCTTCGTGACGCGGCGCATCGCGCGCTTGACGGTGACGCACATTCAGATCGCGGGTCGCGGCCAGGGTCGTGACGTCCCCTAACCACCCCGAACGGCCGGTCCCGACGGCAGCTTGCGGCTTCGACGGCGCCGGCGGTGCTAACGGCGACTTCCTGGCCCAGGGCGGACAAACGCTCGCGACCCGTAGCTGCCGATTTCCTCAGGGGCCGCAGAACCGAGTTCCATTCGCTATAGCGGCCGTTACCGCAAGTTCGCCAATGACGGGCAATGGCCTGTTGAGGTAATGACGGTTGGTGTCGTTCATTCCGGTGAATGCGGGTGGTGGTTGGTTGAGAACGTTCTGGCTATTGGTCGTAGTGGCTCTCGTTGGATCGGATTTGGCCATCAGCCAACCCGCGAATTCGAAATCATCGCCAGCTCCGAGCCTCGCCGAAACCCGCGAAGCCTGTTCCTACGTCGCTGCACGGGGGCCGGCGATCGCCCATGAACTTGTGGTTCATGGCATTTTCGACGTGACCAATACCAAAACGAAAAAAGTTGCTTCCATTGGCCGAGTGGATGGAATGAGAGGTGGTGAGCAGGTTGAGTACCATGACCTTAATGCCCCGCCGGGTTCACCGGCCGCCACTATCACGCCCAGGTCGAAATGGAATGGTCCGGCTGACTTTGGCGCGCGCTGGTTCCGTCATCGAGGGCGAACCTACGTCCTCCATTTCGAAACCGAAAGCCTTCGGCATGCTACCTATCTGGGCTATATAGCATCTGACAACATTGAGCACGTCGCGTGTGATTTCACTTCGACTGAGCAAGAGACGCTGCGGCCCGTTCGAAGCGAAGGTAGCGAGATATGCCGGGCAGTGGCAATGGGAAACGTAAAATCTGCAGAGATAGACACCATACCGCCAGAAAAATACGAAGAGGTCTCAGATTTAAGCGCAACGCACGTGGTAGGATACTCAACCGTTGATTTTCGAAATACCGGCAGAAGCGCGAAACTAGCGTTACTGCAATCTACCCCCGGCGGAAATGTCGAATGTATATACAATTTCTACGAGCCAGTGAAAAACGGTAAACCCACCCTGGAGGGCAATGAACACGACCTGCTCAATACATTGCAAGACTCAGATTCCCCGAAGACGTGCGATGAGAATAGCGTGAAGTGGTTTCGATTCGGCGGAAAAACATATTTTCAAAATCGAACCAATACATCTTTGAACAACCCGCCGTCTGATGTGGTAAGATATGTAAGCGGCAACAACATATTAGATATATGTTTGGGCCAATTTAGAACAAAATGGCATGCGGGGCGGAAATTAGACCCGGAGTGACGGGCGTCGACTTGGAATGTCACAGCGCTGGCAAAACCCGACCATCGGGTCGACTGACCGCCCACGGCGGGTTTCCACCCTCAACGGCCGGTCCCGACGGCAGCTTTCGGCTGCGACGGCGCCGGCGTCGCAAACGGCGACTTCCTGGCACGAGCCCAACCAGCGCTCGCGACCCGTTGCAGACATGGGTCCTTCGATCATAGGTTCGATGAATGTGGCTGTGGTGGCGACCTGAACAGATGTCCGAGGCGCGGCTCATTCGGGCCGCCGAGACGCTTGCGCAGACCTTCGAGCTTGGCGGCGATGAACAAGTCGCTGCCCTCATGCGCGACGGGTTCGACGAGGGTGAGGCCTGGAGGCTTGTAGCACTCCTTCCAATCGCGTTTGGCCGGCCAGTGCTTGAAGAGCTAGGTATGCGTCATTTCGTTCAGACGGTGACTGCCCAGGCGGCGGATGGAAAACTTGTCCAAGCGAATTTGATGCGGCAGCCAGAATACGCTGCTGGTCTGAAGCTGGCTCGCGCTCACAGACAATATGGCGTCATGGATCACGAAGTCTACAAGCTCATCGCCGGAAGCAGCGCCGACATTGATGCTGCGAGCAACGCGCTGAATCAGGGCGCAGACCTAACCGGGGCGACTATTGCATCGTCACTCATGGGCCCTGAGATTGCCCGCCACCTCATCCGATAGAGCTGTCCGCTCCCCACCCCATTCGACTGGTGCCGGCGGCAGCTTGCGGCATCGAGGTCGTCGACAACACGAACGGCGGCTTGGCGCCCGGAGGCAAGGCAGCAAAACCACCCCTCAGCGGCCTTCAGTCAGGCGAGAATGTTTCGACCTAGGCCGAAACTCCTTTAGATTTCGAGGTGGGTTGTAAATGAGGCGGGTCTGGAAATGTTTGAAGTCGTCGAAGTTGGGCCTCCAGAGTGAAAGCAGTTATTCAAGCCCAGAATGCGACAGATAAAATTGCGAGCATTGACAAATACGTTTTGCGAGATGCTCACCCGCGAATTTGAAGGGTATGGCAACTATAGTAATCACACGTGGCGGGCCGATTTCGACGAAGGCACGGTTGTCGTAATTCGAATACCTGCTACGGAACTGATTGCGGTTGGCGATCGGCTAAGTACCGAAACATTGTCTAGCCAGGGCAGATTGGGCCCCTATTTTCGCCGCGTGCGAATCTCTGGCTGAGCGAGCCAATCACCAGCGGCCGGTTTCCACCCCGAACAGCCGGTCCCGATGGCAGCTTACGGCCCCGACCGCACCGGCGTCGCCAACGGCGACTTTCTGGCCTGAGGCCAATCAGCGTTCACGACCCAACTGCGCCGCTCGGAATGGCCGGTTCTGGCCCTGACCCGCCCAGAATCGCAGCCTTGAGCGGCCTTAGGCGACCGGTGCGGGGCCAAAATCTTCGAAGGTCACCCCAGTGATCCCCTTTGGCGAGGGACCGTACCGGTTCGGGCCCAAGGATCCCTCAAGAAAGCCGCACTCAATGCCCTGCCACATCCAGCCGATGATCGGAATGAAGCCCAGGAGCGCCCACGCTCCGGATTTGTCGCGGTCGTGCCAGCGCCTGACGACGAAAGTCAAACTGATCCAGAAGGCCAAGGCAAGGACACCCAGGAGAATCAACATCACGATCAAGACGAGCGAGGCTATGCCCAATGATGCGGATGCACCCTCACCCTGCCGATGGAGCCCCTCATTCAGGATGCGGCACAAAAATGCGACGAGTTGGGAGACGATGATGCAGCCAATTTGACTTAGCCAATAACTCAATCGCGGAACGCGTCCTTCGAAGCTGAATAGCAGCCCAACAAAGCTCGAAGCACTTGAACCTGACTGGCGTTCAAGCCCGGGATCGCCAGCCGCCTTCGGCGGTGCGTCAGGCGATGCAATACCTCGTCGTCCGAATCTCGATGTCGAAGGCATATCGATGGGTCCGCAGTTGATCTCCGCCAGCTTGATTGGGAATGATTTCACAACCCTGAAAAGAATGCGGTAAATTTTCACCGACGGTTTGAAAGCGAGGATGAACGGCAACTTTCCGGGAGGAACCTCGCGACAGCCCACCACCCTCCGCCACCGCTTGGAATGACCGGATTCGGCGCACCACCAGCTCGTGCCACCCCGCCGCTGACTGCCCAGCTGCTGGTTGCGGCTAAGATTGTGTTCGCTTCCGGGGGAAGGGCTCTGACGAAATGATTCTCGCTGGCCTTGCGGCGCTCGCCATCGGTTCGAGCGGTGACCCCGAAATCGACGGCATGCTCGCCAGGATCCACTCGACGAAAGAGGCTTATGAGAACTGCCTGTTCTCCCAGGCGGTGGAAATGCATCCCTCCCGGGACAGCCAGGCGCTCGAACAGAAGCTCCTGGCGCGCTGCAGCAGCGACCGCGAAGCATGGCTCGACGCAATGACAGTTCATGCGAGCCCAAAGGCGAACGCCGCAGCCAGAGCGGCGGTTGAACCGATGTTTCCCACCCTTGCTAGCTTGGCGATCCAGGCCGCGATCCAGCAGGGCAGGCAGTGCGCGGCGATCCCGACGGGGCCGGGGCCGATCACGAGGCACGTGGAGCCCCCTCGCAGCACCAGCGCATCATCCAGGGACAGAGCCGTCACGCCAGCCAGGCCGCCAGGCCCGACCGGCCCATGCGGCGGGATCACCGTGCCAACCGACCCCAGCGCTCTGACCTGTCGAAACTGACTCCATCGCCCAGCGCCACGTTTTCAAAGCGATTGGCGCCCCGAGCGGACGTAGCGAACATCTGCGACCGGTCGTTCTCGCTGGTTGGCGCCGGAGCGGCATCTCGCCGATGACGATGGCGATCACCGCAATGCCGAAAGCTGCCGCTACGACCGGCAGCAGGGGGTGGCGAGCGGACCTTGCGGTTCAAGCCGCTGTCGGGCATCGACGGCGGAAAGGAAGCTTCGCGCTGGGGACATTGGATGACGCGTGCCGCAACAAAGAGATCGCTAGTGACGTGCGCGGCCTTCGCTGCGGTGCTCTCAGAGGCGTTGCCGGCGCAGGCGCAGGACGTGCCCGCGCTGGGGGAGACCTGGAAGTCCACGTGCGACGCGCAGAGTTGTTCCATCATCGGCGACATTGTGCATGGCGAGGGGGAGCCCTCGCGCCGCATGTCCATCGTCGTTACGCTTCAGCCTGGGGGCAAGGTGGCGTCCGTCACGTTTCGTCTCCCACCGGATGCGGACAGGGGTGAGTTCTTCGCAGTGACCTTCGCTGATACTGTGAAGGACGCGTCAGGCAATTGGACGGTGAAGCTGGTCCCTGGAGCCACCCGCGTGCTCGACGTGCAAGATTGCAGCGTGGATTGCCTGGTGACCCTTCCCAACGGCATTGTCCCGGCTCGCGAAGGATCGGCCAGTTTTGACGTCGGGCAGGCGATGACCGCGCATAATTTGATGCCGATGTTCTACTTCAGCCACGGCCAACGGATTAAGGCGGGCGCAGCCCTGTTTCGTTTTAAAGCTGCCTATGAGTCGGCAAGACGCCAACTCCCGTAAGGGGCGGCCAGGGGCAGAGACGCCGGCCGACCTCGGGCTGGCAAGCTGCCATCGGGACCGGCAGTTCGGGGTGGTGAGCCGTCGTTGCCGTCACCGTTAACTTCAGACATGGTCCCGAGGTTTACGGGGGAACGCGAAGCGCATGAGAACTGCTGCATTCTTCGGCATCGTTGTCGCCACGATTTCGGCTCAGCCTATGCGGGTCACAGCGCAACCACGCTCGTGGGGTGAACATCATTTCGAAAGCCGCTGGGATGCAAAGGGTGACAGCGGTGAATTTCGCGACAACGATCTGTGGATTGCCGATACCGGCCATCATTTCAGATTGCGGGGGCTTTGGGTCCAGCCTGTGTAAAAACGGCGAAGCAGCTTAGAATCTGGCATCGACGCAGCTTTGGAGCCGTCGATGAAGCGCTTTGTCGAGGGTGACGACCGACGGCAATCATTGTTGTTGCCGCAGTCGCTGGACGATTACGTGGCCGAGGACAACCCGGTCCGTGTGGTCGAGGTCTTTATCGACGAGTTGGACCTCGGCGCGCTGGGGTTCGAGGGCGTTCAGCCGGCATCGACGGGTCGGCCCGCCTATCACCCCTCGACCCTGCTGAAGATCTACCTCTACGGCTACCTCAATCGGGTGCAGTCGAGCCGCCGGCTCGAACGCGAAGCCCAGCGCAATATCGAGCTGATGTGGCTGACCGGGCGCTTGGCGCCGGACTTCAAGACCATCGCCAGCTTTCGCCGGGACAACGGCCCGGCGATCCGGGCGGTGTGCGCGCAGTTCGTGGTCCTGTGCCGACAGCTGGGCCTGTTCACCCGGGCGGTGGTCGCGATCGACGGCAGCAAGTTCAAGGCGGTGAACAATCGCGACAAGAACTTCACCGTGGTCAAGGTCGCCAAGCGGCTGGAGCAGGTCGAGGCCAGCATCGCGCGCTACCTGGCGGCCCTGGACCGGGCCGACCGCGAAGAGAGCGACATCGCCGAAGCCAGGACCACCCGCATCAAGGACAAGATTGCGGGCCTGCGCCGGCAGATGCAGGCCTTGAAGGCGATGGAGCAGCAGGTCCAGGACGCGCCGGACAAGCAGGTGTCGCTGACCGATCCCGACGCGCGTTCAATGGCGACCAGCGGCCGCGGAACCGGCGTGGTCGGCTACAATGTGCAGACAGCGGTCGACGCCGAGCACCATCTGATTGTCGCGCACGAGGTGACCAACCTGGGCTACGACAGAACCCAGTTGGAGCCCATGGCGCGCAAGGCGCAGGCGGCGACGGGATGCGAGGAACTCACCGCCCTGGCCGATCGCGGCTACTTCAACGGCGAGCAGGTGCTGGCGTGCGAGGGGACCGGGGTCCTGCCGTGCGTGCCCAAGACGGACACCTCCAGCGCCGCCAAGCGCGGCTTCTTCACCCGCCATGACTTTGTCTTCGACGCCGAGAACGATCACTACACCTGTCCCGCCGGCCAAAAGCTGACCAAGAGCCGACGCCGACCGACCCGCCAAGACGATATGGACGAATACCGTCATCTGACAGCCTGCTTCACCTGCCCGCTCAAACCAAAATGCACACCGGACAAGCTCAAGAGATTCAGGCGCTGGAAGCACGAAGGCGTGCTCGACAAGATGCAGGCCAGGCTCGACCACATGCCCGACGCCATGCTGGTTCGCCGCCAGACCGTCGAACATCCCTTCGGCACGCTCAAGGCATGGATGGGAAGCATGCACTTCCTGACCAAGACCCTCGAAAAGGTCCGAACGGAGATGAGCCTCCACGTTCTGGCCTACAACATCAAGAGAATGATCCAGATCTTCGGCGCCAGGCCGCTGATGGCGGCGATAAGAGCCTGATCACCCCGCCTGACCCTCTTCAAAATCCCCGCTCAACAGCACAACTCGATCATTGAAAGTACGGCAGACCAGCCCCCCAACCCAGCAATCGCGTTTTTCCACGGCCTCGGTCGCGCGCCGTCGCCCGGTGACGGCCAACAACTCGCCATTGGCGTCGGCCTGGGCTCCGACGCCAAGACCGGACCCGGTCAAAGGCAGGAGGGGGTGGAAAACGGACGTCCCGCATCCTCAATGCGGACCGACCGAACTTACACTGAAGAGCACCCTGTACTTTCCGTTCTCCTCAAGCTGAAAACGATCTATCCAAACGCCCATCGCTTGCACCCGATCTCGGATTGAGCAAACGCCCTTGCCATCGCCGCCGTAGCTGAGGCCGCGCGTAGCTAACTCAGTCGTGAGGCCCGCTTCGCGCGCCCGAATGCAGAGTCGCTCTGCGACGCGATGCGCCTCGGCGGCGTCCAACGGCTGCGGTGCGAGATCGGCTTGGATGAAGTCCAGATCATTGCGGCTGGTCACTAGCTGTAGCCCGCCATGCTCTGAAACCGGCACGTGAAGAGTGCCTGCGCTAAGCTGCACATCGAGATTGAACGGGCCGCCCGCACCCAGCCAACCACCTGCCTGGTCTGGCATGGCCGGATGGCTCTTCGGTCCAAGCTTCTCCAATTCTACATTCAACTCCGAGATTGCCATGCCCATTCTAAGTCGCAGTTGCGGTTCCTGGGCCGCGTGGCAAGAGGCGCACCCAATTGCAAGACCGAGCGCACATATACGTTTTCGAACTCTGCCCATCCGCCCAATCTGCGTTCTTGGTCGAGCGCTAGCAATGGATCCCATTCGATCGCCGGCATTCCGGCGCCGAGCCGCCGCTTGGATCGCCCAGGACTTCGATGCCGCAAGCTGCCGTCGCGACCGGGTGGATTGGGTGGAAGCCGGACCTAACTGGTCAGCGCCGTTGGGGTGGGTCCGGCTGAAGCCGGCTTACTCTGGGCGCCACCCCACCGATCCAAGCCAGCCTGGATTACTGTATCCAAATCAGAGGCTGTAATGCCAAATATTCCCGAAATCAGATTGGTGCGATTGTCGTAGTCGCGCCGGTTGAAGGTTTGGAGTTGGACCTGCTTGGATTTCCATGCGGGACCCCGCCCCCCGCCTTCACTCTTCTCAATGATTTGCGTTCCCGAGATCTCAGTCCAGAGGAAATCCTGTTGGCTTCGGCCCAGCTTCTGATGCACGCCCGTGTTGTCGATAGTCAGAGTCGATCCGCCGAGACTAACGAAATAAAAAATGAGGGAAATTGGAATCGCGTCAACAGCGACTGCTCCTATTGAATACAAATTCAAAAAGCTATGCTCTTGCTTGTACGAAAACCAGACGAACGGCCCTGTGACAGCGACAAGAATGACAAATAGGGCGACTTGAAGAAAAATGGCAGATATTGGCCGGTATCGTCTGACTATTGGCAGCGCGGACAAATGGAAAGGTTGCGGCAATTCATACACGATTGCGCTCTCCTGGCTTCCGACGGGCGCGGCTTGGCGTGGACTATTGGTTGTTTGAGCAAAGCCGTCAACTTCTGATAAGGCGGGGCCTAATGTCTCGCGCGAGTCTGCTCAGGGTCGTGAGCGCTGATTGGCCTGGGGACGGCGAGTCGCCGCTCGCGCCGCCAGCAGCGTCGAAGCCGCAAGCTGCCGTCGGGACCGGCCGTTTGGGGTGGCGAGCGGACCTTCACGTTCGAAGCGGCATTGCAAAGCTCCGCTGCAAGGTGAATAGGCGAGCAAGGCAATGCGAGGCTGCGTTGGCGGAGCGGACTATGCTGGCGGTTGGCGCTGATCGTTACAATATCCAAGGCGCCGTTGGTGCCTTGCCTATTCTCTACAACGAGATTGTTGAGCGCGCCGAGCTGCATGACAATTTCGGCGTCGGCGAGGCTGACGGTGAGCCGGTCTTCATTGCGGTGACTCGGGATGATGCCGGTTGGCCGTACCTAGCGCTCTCGCTTCGGTGCATGCCGATCGCGGGCTTTAACCCCGGCGTGTTTCTCATTCCTGAGACTGACGTATTGTTGATCGGTTCCGGAGAGCGCCTGCTCGCCTATGACTTGAAGGCACCACGCAAACTCTGGGAGGATTCAACGATGTGCGGCTTCTGGCGGTGGAGCCGCCACGCCGACATCGTGTTGATGAGCGCCGAATTGGAGCTGGCGGCTTACTCGCTTCAGGGGGAGAGACTGTGGAGTCGGCTGGTCGAGCCTCCATGGGACTACTCGATCAGCGGCGCGCAAATCCATCTCGACGTCATGGGAAAAAAGTCCGAGTTTTCGCTGGTGTCGGGCGCGTAGATTTCAGCAAGCGGACACAACCAACGACTATTTGGGGTGGCGAGCGGACCTTAACGATCATCGGTCACGCGCTCTTAGCTAGTCTGCTGTCACATGACGACGCACCGGCAAGGTCGACCGCGAGATGAAGAATGCAATCCTCTGTCTCGCGCTGCTGTTCTCGGTTTGCCTCGCGCCTCATCGTGCGGCAGCCCTCACCAACACTTGCACCAATGCGCAAGACGAGCTTGCTAGCGGGAAGCTCGGGGCGGCACGGTCGTTAGCTGAAATATTCGATATCAAGAAAGAATTTCCCGGCTGCGCGGGCGGTGGGCTTTCTGAGGAGATTTCCGACGCGGTGGTCGTGCGACTTGCCGGGCACTGGAATCAATCAATTGTGGAACTGTACCAGCGCAACGCTGACGCGGTATTTGTTGCCTTCGTTTTGCAGCACATAGACGCTACTACGAGCGAGGCCGACCTCAAGCAGGTCATTGGACATGCCAGTTCCTCATGCCCTGTGCAGTCCAAGGCGATTTGCGGCAGGGTCAAGGAAGCCGCAAAGGCTGCTCTAAGCGACCTCTGATTGGTGGGCCTTGCTGGTGTCCGCAAGGGGGCGCGGGTTGTCGCGCGAGCCCGGCCAGCAAAACGACCTTGGCAGCGCGGCGGGCTCCAGGGCGGAAAGCCGCCGCTCCAAGCGGCGGGAGGGGGTGGAAACCGCAAGGTCATCCGGCTAACCAGGCAGCAACCTATTGGTGCTACTCCCGTAGAAGCGTCGCGGCGCGCGAGAGATTCAATATCGAATCACCCCGTCTCCGATACATTATGAAATTCGGAATCGATGAAAAAATAGGGTGCAGGAAGGTACGCTTTTGCCGATCGCCAAAGAAGGATTAGTGGGCGCATTTTTCTTTTCTTGCGCACTTTTAGGAACCATATTTATTCTCGTCACGGGATTTTTTCCCGGCGGCGGATCTCTACTAAGCAGAGGAATATATAGGAAAGACAGCCCGTTCTTGTATTGGGCTGTAACAGGAATTTGGTTCACAGTGATCAGCGTTGGCTTTGTGGAGTGGTTATCAACACACCCTCATTTTGAATTTCATCTTGTGAATTGAAGCGTGATTAGATTGTCTTGATAACTTCGCGCCCAAACTTGCTGAATTCCACCGAAGTCGCCCAGGCTTCAGGAGTGGTCGCATTGGCTGACGACAAGACGTTGGAAGCGGCGGGCTCGACACATCGTCCACGGTTTTCGTAAGGGTCGGTTTCGCTGATCGGCCTCCGGGCGCAAAGCCACCGTTGGGGCCGCTGGTGCCCTTGATGTCGGAAGCTGCCGCCGCGACCGGATGAATCGGGTGGAGAGCCGACGTCTAGGTCTACCTTCCGCTAAACCACGATGTCCCAACGATGAAGGATTCCGCCGCTTCCGCCGAGGCGAAGGGGCCTACCAAGCTGCCGGAGTGTCGGTTTTCGAAACCACCGGTTCCAACCTTTTCCTTTTCGTCGAGAAATACCTCGCCGCCTTCGAACTCCAAGATATCCACGGATCGCGACCCATCCTCGCTATAGAGTTGGAAAGCAATGCGATAGCTTCGCCCTTTCAGCGGCGACTTGCTCATGTCCTCACCTCGCGCGTGAACGGCCTCGCTTCCCAACGCACATAGACGTCGAGCGGAAGGGCAGCAACGGGTCGACAGCACGAATTGGCGCCCTGCCGCAAACTCGCCGTTCGCCTGGCCCAGCCGGGCCTCGCCTTTGCAGTCATCCGGACGGGACGGCCTACGTTAACGGTGGATTCCGGTTAGCGGTCATTGGGATCGGTCGAGGGAATGTGAAGCGAAGCTCCTGGAGGCTCGAATCTCACATGGATCTGGCATCCAATGAACGATTGCATGCAAGTGCGCAGACTCGTTCGGCAGAGGATTCTCTCGCCGGATTCAGGCCGAACCGGGGCTCAACGGCATCAGAAGTTCTGGGAACAGGCCCCCCAGATATTCTCCCGTTTAGCCGGTTGGCCTAGCGGCGCGATCACGCCACCACGCGACGATTTCGTTGACGTTCAACGAGATGCCGAAGAACTCGGGTTTGATCTCGATGAAGCGATTTAGATCGCCGACCACATCCTCTTTCTTCTGAAATTTTCTCAGGAATTCGTCGCTTCGAAACTGGACGAAGTCGGACAGAAGGCGGAAGAAATTGGGCCAGCCGCCGCAGCGCGTGTCCGCGTCGCGAAGCGGAATGACAAGCCGCATGGCATTGTCGTCTAGCTTGTCGGGGTGGCGGTCGGTGATCAAGAGGGCAGGCAACAGGCTCCACAAATCATCCTGACCGTGCCCGAGGTATTTCTCCTGCACCTCGGCAACGAACTCCGCTGGGTCGAGCCCCCGAGCGATGACTGCGTTGTTGCCAATATTCTTGGCGACGGAGGCGAAGTTCTTCTCCATCATGCCGTACAGTGGTTCATCCCACTGGCCGTTGATTACGAAGATATAGAAGTCGACCTCGTCATCGACAGGGAGGTTCGACAATGAATTGAGCAGATAGCCCATCTTGACCGTACACCTTCTCGCATCCTACCGGCGCTTCATGCCGTTTGGGTTGTGGCACAAGCCGTCGCGTCCGTCATCTATCGAGCAATCGTCATTGGAGCCTACGGATCCTTTTCCGTCACCGGGATCTATGGCGTGGCCGGGTGGCGAGTGCGCTAGTCTGATGCGTCCCGCGATCTGATGTTCGCTTGGTCAGTTGGCCCCTCTCCAAAAGCGGCCCAAACGATCAGGCTGGCTCGCTCACGAAGGAATCTCTGAGGGGGCTTTTTCTGCCTTTGGCCTAATTCCAAGATCGACAGCAAAATCGTAGTCCCCGGCACCGATTTTCTTTTGCGCTTCCTTGAAGCACCATTCGGGGGACGGCGGCGCGCTTGATCGAATGGCGTCCATGCGGTCCATCAGCTGCTCGAACACCGCATTGAATTCCTCGAACGGCTCGGCCGACTTGACCAGCGCCGCCTGGCGGAACCTGTCGCGCAGGTTCGTGAACTCCGTCGCGGCCCTGGAGATGCTTAGCAGATTCATGTCCATATTGAGCGCCACATAGATGGCGGGGAAGAAGCCCGCCAGCGCGCCACAGAGTATTGCGGCGCTCTTGCCAATCGTGCCCCCAAAATCGGTCAGGATCTGCGAGCTCGCCGCCCCGCCGATGATGATAGGGATGACCAGAAAGGCCGTGCGCCACCAGCGAGCATACTTCAGCCAGATGAAGAGCGAAGCTGCCGAATAGCGGCAGGAATCGAACTGTCTCTGGCATTCATCAACCAGTGCAATGGCCTTCTTGTCCATCAGTCGTTGCTCGGATAGTCAGCGCCAAAGATTTTGCGCCACTCTTCGCAGGCCCATGCCGGTGCAGGCGTCAGCTCATGAGTGCAGGCTTTGGTAGCACGATCGAGGGCGGTCTTTGCGCGGCTTAACCATGCCTCGCCGAGCGCCATCTGCTCGCCCGTGCCGGGCGCGTAGACATGACCATTCGCGCGGCTGACGAGATAAGCCAGGTAATCCCGGACCATGCAATCATAGTAGGAGCGCGACTCACCCTTGTGCACCCAATTCGCCAAGAATAGGGCCGAGGTCAACTCGATATGGAACGACTTGATCGGTACACTACATTCGGCCTGCCAGCGTTTCATCATCCGCACCAGGTGGCGCGTCTTCCCGTTCGTCGCGGTGTCCGAGTCGGCAATGTACGACGCCTCGGCGGCATAGTCAGCGGTCTTGTAGCGGCCGCCACCTTCTGTGAGGCAGACCCACGACTTGCCGTCGGTGAGCTTAAATGAGGGGATTACCTCAACGCTAAATGTAGCGAAGGGGACGATCACGATAGGGCCGTCGCCCCGGATCAAGGTGTTTGGATAGGCGGCCAGCAGAACCGCTTTCACCTCCTGCAGTAACTGCGACTGTCGATTGCCGGTCCGGAGCTGAAAGCGGTCGTAGACGGCTTTCGGCAGATCGTAGAGCACGTCGACGTCACGCGGTGGCCTGATCCGGGTGAACTTGGCCCAGGATCCGACATAGACAGAGTTGTTAGTGTTGCTGGTGCTGCCGTAGTAGGTGCTGTTCAGCGTGCCGACCACAGCCTCACGGCTTGCCTTCCCGTTGGACACCTGAACATCAGTAAGCTGGATGTTTTCCAGGAACTTGGTGAAGCGAGAAGATGTGCTCATGGGCCAATCAGCCACTTGAGGTTGCCACTAGTCAAGCTTGATGAGCGGATCAGGCGAGTGGCGCAGCCCAGATTAGAACCTCTGCGCGACTGCGTCATAGTCCGGATGATCGAATTCTGGCGCGGTCACCGCATAGCCGGGTATCTCAATGTGGACGCGCCCGGGCGCGCTGTCGACAGGGAGACCGCGCTCTCCGCGAAGATGACGTGAAGGCTCCCGCCGACCCCACACTGAGCGAATTTCGCCAGTCTCCTCGAATAACACTCGAAACTGCTCCAAATCTTCCTCCTAGTCGCTGATGAAAGCTGCGGCCCAGTAAGCGAATTAGCGTTAAGATAGAATCGGCAGGTTGCCCACATGTAGTTGAACCTGGCATTAAGTCCCAACTGCGGTCATGCGAGGTGAGCGGCCTAAGGCAAGGCCAGCTTCCAGATCGAGGACATCCCGAGCTGCAGCGGGGGTGGTTAGCTGCGGTTCACCAGGCCGTGATAGAAGAACGTAATTCTGTTCGCCTGAGGGGGCCATGGTCGCACACAAGGTGACGCTCGGCATTGACGGATCCAAAATGGACCAATCGCCACCCACCGTCTTCGAAAGGGGCACGATACGTTCGGGGCGCGAGCGGTTCGTGCTCGCCGTTCCGGATGTGGCGGCGATCCGCGAAGAGTCGATGTTGCGTCGTCACTGGTGCGGGACGGTGTCGCGCGACTGCTGGTTTTGGCGCGCGGACGAGCGGCCATGAACCCCCGGCGGCCGACAGCGCCGAAGGCGGCAAAGCCGTCGCCGGACGGCAGTGAGACGATGAAACGCCGCTCGCCGCAACATCTCAGCCTACGCCCGGCCAAGTATGAATTTGATCCGAAAAGGGCTTACACGCCGGAGCAGCTGGCGGATATTGGAGCTATTGCACTCAAGTGGAATCAAATTGAGGCACATATTGATTTTGTCGGTTCCCAAATCTTATTCGCTAAAACGCCGTTCTGGCTGAGGCTTGCCACAGACAAGGTGATGGGGGAGAGAACAAAGCTAAAATTACTCAGAGAGTGCGCGGCGCGCGGCGAGCTGCTCAACGATCGTGCCAAAAGTGCTATATCTAGTTGCTTTACGCAGATAGATCAGTGCCGATCCTACCGAAATGCGATCGTCCATCATCACATCTACGATCATGAAAAAGGGATTGGGAGCTATATAGACGAATCAAATTCGCCATATCAGATATTGGTTTCGCTGGACGCCTTGTCGACGCTCTACAAAATTATGTGTTTCTTGCTCGAAGAACTACGCGAGATTGACCTTCTATTTCGAATTGAAACTGACGCACAGCGTCCGGGCCGCATGGACGAGCGGACCCGCGAATTTATCCCGTTCAGCATCGAAGACCTACGAACCAAGATTGTTCCGGACCAAACGAAGCGGCTAGAGGCCTTGCAACGCAAGCGTAAGGCGCTGCCTAAGCTGCCGAAATTTCCTGACGCGGACCTAGTTCGCGAGCTGAATAGCAAAGATGACAGCGACTAGGTGAAGTTCGCGCTCGAAGTGCAGCGCGTGTCCGCCGTTTGCAGAGGTGAGCGACCGCTGCACGAGGCGGTTGACAGGCCATAGCTCGATCTCAAGCGGCTCAACGACTGCGAGGTCGCCAGCGCGCTAGGCGCCGAGCTCGCCCTGTTGCGCGTGGCGGCGTGCGGATCAACGCCGCGGTTGGGACTTGAGATAATAGTTGCTGGCAGCCCCGCGATTGACGGCGTCCAAAAATCGGACGATGTCGCTGGCCTCCATAAAATATATGCGGCACAGGCCTTCCGAGATGCCGCCGCGCACGACCATGCCGCACAACGCCTTGGCGGTGTCGCTGAAAACAGGCGATCCACTCATCCCTGTAATCTCGGTTATGTTCGCGGCATCGAACTTAGCCTTCGCCGTGCGGAGAAATGGGTCTACGAAGGGCCCGTCATCCTGAAATTCGAGTTGTGCGTAGCCCGCCGTGATGTCCGGCGGGACAATAGTCGTCTTGTCCTTCAACGCTCCGGCGACACGCAGCCGGTGGCCCGCCTGGCTGTCAGCAATGGTCCGGTCGTCAATGACGTAGGCACCTGTGAAAAAGTCTGCGCGGACCTCGGGGCGGAAGTAGATCACGCAAAGGTCCTCGATGTCCGTACCGACAGCTCCATCGCGTGGCGCCGAGGGATAGGCGAACCCGGCGATCCGCCCCGGCGGCGTGCCCTTTCGCGCGGCTTTGTCTTGGGCGATGAACAGGCGATCAGGGTCGAAATCGCCGAACACGTGGCGGCATGTCAGGCCATAGGGGCGCCCGTGAAACACAACCAAGAACACCGTACCGCCGTGGGTCGCGTAGACCCACTCGTCGTGGTCGGTTTCATAGAAAGGGAGCCGGACAGACTGGGTAAAGTCCTGCCGGATGATCACGCCGGACGACAGGGTTTGAGTTACAAGCATCGACCGCAATCTTTGCACAAGTCTGCCGGTAGACCAGGGGCGGGCGCCCAGTATTAGTGGTTCGCAGGCAGGTCAGCTAGCAATCCCATGCGCGCGCTGCCAAGGACGATGGCATGTCGTCTCGTCAAGCTCCCGATCTTGAAATGTCTGCTTGTAGCACCTGGCCGGAGTGGAATCTCCGGTACTCTGGAGGGCGGCTTATGGGACGACACCGCCCTTAAGCGGTGCGCAGGGAACCGGTGACGGCCGCATTACGAGCATCCGCCACAGCCCCGAACTAACCTGGCTCCGTGATCGTCACCATCGGCGCCTGCTTGGCCGCAATATCGTTGTGCTCCGTGCTTCGGATCACTCGGGAGACGTTGAGGCGGACGTAGATTGAAGTGGCCCCGTGCTGGTGCCGGGCCTGTTCCCAGGCGCTGGCGGCGAGCACCAAGCTGCGCGCAGTTCCGCAGCAAACGATCTCATCGCCGTCGGGAGCGGAGCGGAAAAAGATGAAATTGCCGGCGGTCGCCGGCAGCTTCGACGGGCCGCTGACCCATTGAAAGCGATAGACAGAGCCGGATGCGCCGGCGATCTCGATGAACGGTTTCACGCCCTGGAAATAGCCTGATCAAGGGCCCGGTGTCATCGAACTCAACGTCGCGGCCGGCTCAGGCCTCGGCCCGCAAAATATCCAACCGATCTTCACAGACTTGCTTGACGAGCGCCTTCAACGCCGCAACCCGCTCGCCGAGCCAGGCCAGTTCTTCGGCGGTGATCTTGTATTGCGGCGAGTAGCGCGCATCCACGTAAGCGCGCCGCAGCAGCTCGAAGCAGCGCTGTTCGAATTTGGTCGCTCGCGGCCAGGCCGATGCGAGCCGCGCGTCCAACTGCTCAGCCTGCGAGCGCAAGAAATTCAGCTTGTGGCTGCGAGGCGCGTACAGGGTCAGCGTGAGCAGGACGCAGTGACAGAAACGTTCGGTGGCTTGATGGAGTAGGAACGCAGCGAGTTTCGCCTTTCCCTTGGCCTCTTGCTCCGTTGCGGCCAAACGGAAATCCTCCGCACTTTCGAACCATTCGTCGAAATACCCCTGCGCCTCCTTGAGCGCCTCCGCTGGCGATAGCGGCTCGGGATGCACGAACTCGTGGCCCGGCGCGTCGTAGAGCGCGATCCCGTCGCGGACGATGTCGACGAAAAACGGGCGGCCGCGCTTTAGCTGGGCGTTCACGTCGGAGAGGGTGTGGACGATCAGGCTGACCGGCGCCGTCAGGCGGTGGTCGATGGCCATCTCGCGCATGAGATGGTCCTCGGCCTTGGCCCAGTACTCCACCATGTCGGTAAGTCGGTCGTGGTTGACCACGACCAGGAGGTCATAGTCGGATTTGTAGCCGCCGACAGGATCGTCGACCCAGTCGCCGCGGGCATAGGAGCCGTAGAGGATCACCTTGAGGATCCGGCCCTGCTTCTTGTGCGCCTGGGTGCCGAGCGCGATGGCGCCCTGGAACTCGGCGAACAGGATCTCGACCACGCGCTGAAGCTCGCGGCGCTTGGCTTCCGGCAGATGGTCGAGCTCGGTCTTCATCGGCCCCTTATGTCCGGCGTTCGAGCCAGGGTTGCAAGCGGCCAGGCGCTTCGGCGGCGCCGAGGGCGGCAGGCGAGGGCGCATCAGGCCCGCGGTGGAACAGCACCGCATCGGCTCGCTGCAGCGAGGCCAGGAGATCGTCCAGAGCGGCCCGTTCGGGCGTGCCGGGGCGGTAGGCATCCCGCAACGCCGGCACACGCATCATGCAGGCCAGAATGGCGTCCAGCGCTCCATCGATCTTTTGGGTCAGCATTCTGCGCTCCACTGGAACAAATATAGAACGACATCACACCCTCCATGCCGACCTGTCCAGCGGCTATCAGCGGGTATCCACAGCCTCGGCGCGCGGCGCCTGGGCTTGTGAAGACCGCGACCGCTTCGACCGGGAAGAGCGGGGCGGAGCACTGGGTTCGGCCTTAGCAGAGTCGTGCTGTGCTGACGCCTGCGCCGCATGCATCCGTCCCCAACGATCGGGATCGGCCACCGACAGCAGCCGCTCGCCCGCGGACCACAGGTCCCGGTGCAGCAGCCCCGCCGCCATCCTTTCCGGCCAGGCCCAGCGCTCTGGAACGCTCCTGGCGACGACGCCCGGCAGGAAAATGCCGAGCACAGCGCCAACCGCTAGCGCCGCGGCCCCCACCTGCAGCAGCCGCCGTTTCTGCACGTCAGCCAAGCGCGCCGTGGCGGCGCAGCCGCGCAGATCGGCCGCGGCCCGCTCAAGGCTCGCCTCCGCTCTCTGCAGGGCCGCCTGCTCCTGCCGTCGCGCTTCCGTCCCGGCCAGTTGGATCCTTCGCCCCACCTCGTCGGGTGTGAGTTGCAGCGCCGGCGCTGCGTAGAGCTTGCTCATGCCGCCGGCGATGCGGCTGACCTCTCGGACGATCTCGGCCAGGCTCTCGCTGTAGTCTGGCGCCGAGGCTCGCTCGGCCGCCAGCCCGCCCATGGCGACATTGAGTAGGGCCACTTCTCGCCGAAGGCCCTCGAAGGCGAGGGCCGCCGCATCCGCTGGCTCAACGGTCTCTGATTGCTGATCCATCGTTCGTCTCCATCAAAGGCCAAGGCCGATGGTCCGGCCACGGCCAAGGCCGAGGTACTGGGCGAGGCTGTCGCTGACGCTGAGGCCGCGCCGAAGCTCAAGTTCAATCCCCAGCTCGCGCCGCCGGTTGGCGAGCAGCGAGTCGACCTGCGGATCGCGTTCCAGGCTCTTGGCCATGGCGCCCATCTGTTGGCGCACGCGGCTGGACCCGGCGACATCGCCATCCGCCCAGAGGGCGGTGCGCTGCCGCTCCAGCCCCTGCCAGCGCTCGACGAAGCGTTCGGCGCGCAGGGTTGGATCGCTGCGGATCTCCGCCTCCAGCTGCAGCACCCGCACAGCCCGCTGGGTCTTGCCGCTCGCGGTCTCCGCCAGCAGCGCCGGCTCGCGCGCATAGGCCTGTTCCAGGTCCCGCGCGGCGTGCCGATCGATCGGGTTCAGCGCCTCGCGCGCCTGGTCCAGCGCCTGGCGCTGGTGGGCGAGGGCGGGCAGGCCGCGCGCTCGCATCCGTTCGACATCGGCCGCAGCCCTGGCGTGCCGCTCGATCGCGCGGCGCCGGGCGATCTCGCCTCGATCCATGGGCGCGATCTCCGGCGCCCGAGCCGGCGCCGCCGGCTTGAACCCGGAGAAGATGCTGCGCTTGGGCGCCTGAGGCTGCGCTGGTTCGGCGAAGTCGGTGGCCATGTCCTTGGCCCGCTCGCGGCCGAGCGTGCGAGCAAGCCGATCGTGGCTTTCGAAGTCGTCGCGCCCGTAGTGCAGATCGACCTGGCCGCGATGGCGGGAGAGGGCGACGTAGGCGCCATGACGATCTATTCCCGGCGTCGCCAGCACATGGGTGCGATCGACGGTGACGCCCTGGGCCTTGTGGATGGTGGCGGCATAGCCGTGGTCGACCTGGTTGTAGTCCTTCAGGTCGAAGGCGACGTCGCGGCCAGCATCGAGGTGAACGCTCATCCGGCTCGGCGAGACCTCAATGACCTCGCCCAACATGCCGTTCTTCACGCCAAGGCCGCGGTCGTTCTTGAGGAACATGACCCGGTCGCCGGCCGCGAAGCTGCGGTCGCCGCGCTCGGTCAGGACCTCAACATCCAGGCCGAGCGCGGCGGCCTGGTGGAAACGATTGCGGGCCAGGAGATTGAGTTCGCGTACATCGTCATTGGTGTGGGCGAGGATGATGCGGCTCTGGTCCGGCGCCGCCGTGCGATCTGCATCCCAGCGATCCACCAAGTCTTCTCGCGCCTGTACTCGCGTTTCGGCGACATGCACCCGGCCATGGGCGTCGAAGGCCTCCAGCGCTTCGGCCGTCCGGCCAGTCGCGAGCTGCCGTGTGGCTTCCCGCTGCCAGGCCTCCTGTTGGCGCCGGATCTCAGTGATCTCGACATGCGGATGCCGCTCGGCGATGGCGCGGAAGGCGGCCCCGGCCTCGATCGCCTGAAGCTGCTCAGGATCGCCGACCAGCACCACCTTGGCGCCGGCGTCCTGCGCCGCTGACAGCACCCGCTCCATCTGCCGCGAGCCGATCATTCCGGCCTCGTCGACCACGAGCACATCACCCGAGGACAGCTGATCGCGCCCCTGCGCCCAGGCATACTCAAGGCTGGCGATCGTCCGCGATGCGATCCCCGATCCGCTCTCCAGATTCTCCGCGGCGATGCCGGAGAGGGCCAGGCCATGGACCTCATAGCCCGCGCTCTCCCAGGCCTCGCGGGCTATGCCCAGCATGGCCGACTTGCCCGTCCCGGCGTAACCGACCACCACGCCGAGATCCTTGGCCTGGGTGAGATGTTCGAAGGCGTCCTTCTGCTCGCCGGAGAGGCTGAGGCCGCGGGCTTCCGCTTGCGCCAGGGCGCGCTCGCGATCCCGGTCGCTCACCCCATGCCGCTCGCGCTCGGCCATCAGGGACGAGCTGCGGATCAGCCGCTCTTCCACCTCCAGCATCTCGCGGCTGGTGAAGCGGTCGAGACCACGTCCGTCATGGCCAAGGGCCACCAGATCCGGCGAGGCGTGAACCGCCCCCATCGCCTCATTGAACTGCTCCAGGCCGTCGGAATGGCGATGGATGAACATCGCCAGGTCCCGCTCGGTGAAGGTGGCCTGCTGCCGGGTGATGGCGTCCAGCGCGAGCCTAGGGTCCTTGACGATCCGCTCGCCGTTGGAGCGCGCGATCTCGCGATGCTCGTCGAGCCGATCAGCCTCCAGGCCCTCATCAGCCATGCGCTGAGCGGCCGGCCCGATCTTGTGCTGCGGCTCCAGCTCGATGCCCTGTGCCTGAAGGCTGCGATGATCGATGCGGGCGTCGATGTCGAGTTCGGCCAGGCGCTCGTTGACGTGATCGGCCCAGGCCTCGCGCCAGTGCTCGACCAGCGCCGTGCGGTTCCAGTCTCGGACCTTGGCTCCGAAACCCTCCTCATCCGCCGACCGCATGGTCAGCATCACGTGGGCATGCGGCTTGGCCAGGCCGTCGGCGCCGATGTCCCAATGCACATTGAGATCGGCGACCATCCCTCGATCCACGAACTCGCGCTGCACGAAGTCGCGCGCGAGCTCGATGCCGTCGGCCTTCTCCATCTCCCGCGGAATGGCGAACTCGATCTCACGCGCGAGCTGGGCGTCGCGGCGGACTTCTGCAGCCTCGACCGCGTTCCAAAGCGCCTCGCGGTCGGACCATTCCTCGGGCGCGCCGTCCGGCAGCATCACCTCGGAGTGGACGACGCCGGCCTTGCTGGAGAAGTCGTGGCTGCGGTCGAGCCGCGCATCGCGCAACCGCGAGGCCGAGCGATAGGCGGCCGCGGCCACGGCGCTGGCGCCACATGCGCGGCTGATCACCTTGGCAGAGAAATGATAGATCGCCATAACGGCGATCCAACTACGCTCTAGAGCGAACGTCGGCACGACGTATAAGCGCGCCCTCCCAAGAAAAAATCTCGGGAGGGACCGGGTCGTCTCACCCCGTTCCTGCGACCTCAGAGCATTCAGGCGGCCTCGGATTTATGATCAGCGCATCAGATCCCGATGGAGTCTCCGATGCGCAAACCGATCGACTTCGATGCTGAACTGAAAGCGCTTGAGGCCAAGGCGAAGACCCTCAAAGAGCGGAAGGTCCGGCAGCTGGGGGAGCTGGTGATCGCTACCGGGGCCGATACGCTCGACATGGAGGTGCTGGCCGGTGGCCTCCTGGGCCTCGTCCAGATCACTGACGCGGCCAGAAAGGAGGGGTGGAGGAAGAAGGGGCAGGCGTTCTTTCAGGGACGTGGCCGTGATGCTGGCGGCGGCGCTTCTGGCGACGATCACGGCGCAGAACCGAGCGACTGCGGCCAGGCGTCGGCTTGAGCTGAGAAGGTCGAGGACCGACACGAGGGCCTGGGTGATGCAGCGGCGCGAGCGGACGCACCATCTGATCGAACTCGGCGGCCTGGTGCAGAAGGCGGGTCTGGTCGAGCTCACAAACGACGATCGGGCCGTTCTGCTGGGCGCGTTCCTCACGCTCGCGACCATGTTTCAAGCCGAGGACCGAGCCGAGACGCTGGCGCTCTGGCGGCGGGCGGGGAGGCGGGCGTTCGAGCGGGAAGGGGGCGGAGCGTGAAGGCGACCCGGTCGGCTTGTGAGGGTAAACCGGGTCGGCTGAGCGATGCGCCATCAGCTCGGCGGCTGGCGCTGGTGCATCCAGTCCGCAGCGGCCTGGGCCTTGCTGGCGGCGGTGAAGATGGCCTTGGGATCATCCTTCAGCACCTTCAGCCAGGAGGCGACGTAGGCCGCGTGATCCTCGCGCGGATGACAGGCGATGCCGAGATCGGCCAGGAGGAAGGAGGCGGCGAGTTCGGCGGTCATCTCCTCCATGGCCAGCGCATCCTTGCTCCACTTGCCGGTGAAGTCGCGGTCGAGCCTGTGCTTGGCGCCGGTGGCGTGGGCGCATTCGTGCAGCCAGGTGGCGTAGAAGCCGTGGGCGTCTCGGAAGGCGGAGAAGTTCGGCAGGAACACCTCGTCCTGGACCAGGTGGTAGTATGCGCTGCCAGCGCCGAAGGTGGTGGAGATCCCGAGGGCCTTGATGAAGGCCTCAGCCCCGGCCAGGCGTTCGCTCTCCGGCAAGATCGCAGGCGGCTCCGGAGGCTCGTAACCTTCGACCTGATCGGCGTTGAAGAGGTGGAAGGCTTTGGCGAACATCCGCCGCCGGCTGCCCACCTGATCGGCGTCGTCGGAGGGTTCGTCGTCGTCGCGGGAGACCTCCTTCCAGAGGACCGCGAGGCTGGCCTTCTCGCCCCTGCGGATGCTGCAGTCCTTGGAGCGCCATTGCTGGAAGGTGGCCCAGACGCCGCTCGCAAATCCGTTCGCCTCGGCGGCGGCCCAGAGCGAGACCACGTTGATCCCTCGGTAGGCTCGGCCGGAAACGAGATTGACCGGGCGGGTGGTGGCGGCGCCATCGTGATGCCAGGGCATGCGGTACTGGCAATCGCCTGTCTCGATGGCGGTGATGATCTCCTGGGTGACGCGGGCGTAGACATCGCAGCGGTTGGAAGCGGACATGACCTTGAACTCCTGTCCCGCCGGGCCCATCCCGGCGGCGGAGCCCTTCCAGCGCCGGCCAAGGACCGGGCTTGCACGCGAGACCTGAAGGGGCTCGGGCCGAAGCGGAGCGGAGGACGGCGAAGCCGTTGCAGGGCCGGGACGGGCGGCGCGTGCTCCGCCGCCTGCCGGGGTGGACCGGCGGCGAGGAGATCGAGGCGATGCCCTGGAAGAGTGCGGCTGCCAAAGCGGCCGCGCTTGAGATTTGCGTCCGGCTGATGAGCAAAGCAGCCTGCATCGGCTTCAATCGCTTGGCAAAATCGATGAGCCGCCCAGCCAAGTCGGAAAGCCGTCGCTGGCGACACACGCTCGAGAGCGAGCGCCGCGTGGCGCTCCAATGCGGTGATAGCTGGAGTTTGTAGCAGGAATGAGCAGCCAACCTGGTCCGGCCATGATGGCGCCCATCGAGCGCATCGCGCGGTTCATCGCTGGCGGCGAGGAAGCCTGCCTATCGGCCTTTGCGGACGACGGCGTGACGATCGTCGAGAACTTCGCGCCGTACCTGTTCACGGGACCAGCGGCGGCCCAGCGATGGGCCGAAGCCATGCGTGCTCACACAACTCGCCTGACGAACTTGGCGCACCGGTTTGAGCCAGCCTGCGATTTTTCCATCACCGAGGACCGCGCCTACTTCTCGCTGCCGACGCATTGGTCCGGCACAGTCGACGGTCGCCGCTTCGAGGAAGATGGTGGCTGGGCGTTCGTGTTGGTCAACGAGCACGGCGATTGGCGGGTGCTCAGCTACGGCTGGGCGGTGACCCGCTTCGCCATGAGTTAGGGCCACACCCATCCGCTGAAGGACGGCGAGTTTTTACTGGTAGCGGCCATTAATAACGGCGGCTTCCGGCGCTGGTGGTCGCCGGCCAGGAGCCTTGAGTTCATGTCGAGAAACCAACCGGCTGTTCATTGGGCACTTCACCCTTGGCGGGGCCTTCAGAAAAAGATAGGCCGGAGCCAGGCTCATCAATGCTTGTCGCGGGTGATCTGAGCAGAAGTTGATGTCGATCGTGGAGCGGCGATACTTAGTCTCCTTCACGCCATCGGGGGTCTGTACTGCCAGGTCGGTCCTGCCCTCCCAGTCGACCGCCAGTACCAAGGCGGGGACGTTCAGATCGACCAAGCTATGGCCGCCGCAGACTAATTTTGTCGATGAATACGAGGGACCTCGTCCTGACACAAATTTCGCAGTTGATATCTGCGAGAAACCTAGGAAGATCAAATCTCACGCCGGACCGCATTCGCAATTTCGGCGTAGCTGTCGAAATATCAACGGTCTACAAGATATTTGAGGGCCGCAAGATCCTGGATAATGTGTCCAAGTGATTTGTAGACCGTGATATCGTGTGTTGAGATGCGGCCGTCCACGCGTCCGATTATTACGTCGCCGCACTCACCCAAGATATGGATGTTCGTGATCAAGCCGCTGTCGCGCGCGCCGATGTATTCGGCCCCGGCGGCCTCTACTGAAGCACGATTGTCTGCAAAGTAGCGACTGCGTACAACCAGGTCGGTGTCGATTTCACAAGGCCCGACGTAACTCGAACCCACTATATTGACGTGAGTTCCCGGTCGGACCCAGTCACCAAACAGGATAGGTGTGTCCGCCGCGGTAACCGTGCAGATGATGTCGGCCTGGGCCGCTGCGACCTCGCCTTGCTCTACAGCCTCAATCTGGATGGGTGACGATCCACTCATCCTTTCTGCAAAGGCTTGCGCCCGGTCGAACGAGCGACCCCAAACGAGCGCACGGGTGATCTGTCGCACGTGCATCAGCGCATGAAGGTGGGTTTCGGCCTGCGCCCCACAGCCAAATATGGCCAGCGTTGATGCGTCCTGCCTAGCAAGACTGGCCGCCCGGTCTTCTGCTGAATGACCGTCGCCCGCTGGCGCAACACCCCGCCCGGCGCGACGTCGCCGACCCGGAGCTTGACCAGGTCGCAGCCGCGGAGTTTGGCGTCGATCGCGCAATTGAACAGCGCCAGGTCGCGGACCTTGCCGGCGACCTTCAGCTGCTGGCGGATGCCCCAGATGTGTTTGGGCTTGAGTGGCGGCTTGGGCCCAATGATGCGCCCCGAGTTCCAGGGCCGCTTGCGAGTCTTGAAGAGATCGAACTGTGCCATGGCTCGCCTCCGACGATTGGCGGAGCCCAACCAGCCGAAGGCGAAATGTCATCCAGCCAACCGCATGAACCAACCGGAGAGGTCGTTTCGGAGCACCGGCAGCGGGAACACCGGGTGGTGCATACCATGCACCGGCGTGTCTCCTATTTGACATCTCCCGGCCGCCTCCAGCTCCCAATAGGCTCAAGACTCAGGGAGTTTCGACGCAAGGAAGCGAGCCGCCTAGGCGGCCCGCCACAGGTTGGGAAGTCGGCATCGCAATGCGAGATAATTGTCTAGTTGAGTTCGATGAGCATTCCGGCGAGGCGACTGAAATCAGGTCTAACTCCCAAGTAAACCGTAGAACTGTCCGATTGTTGCTCGTCTCAACGGCGATCGCCGGCGCGCTCGCCCCCGCCGGAATGGCTTTAGCACAGTCGAAAGACGCCAACGCCCTGCCGGAGTTGGTCGTCACCGCGGAAAAGCGCAGCTCGACGGTTCAAGCCACGCCGATCAGCATCACCGCCGTAACCGCGACAGCCATGCAGGAAAGAGGGGTCACCAGCATCGCTCAGCTGACGGGCGAAGTTCCCGGTCTCAGCATCCGGTCGTCGGGCGGGGCTGAGTCGGAATTCACGATCCGCGGTCTGTCATCGGCGGGAGGCGTCGCGCCGACCGTGGGGTTCTACCTGGACGAGACTCCGGTCAGCCCACCAACCGAAGCCAGCCTCGGGAAGGTAAGTATCGATCCTAATCTGTACGATCTTGCGCGCGTCGAGGTGCTGCGCGGGCCGCAGGGGACGCTCTACGGCGCAAGCTCGATGGGCGGCACGATCCGTCTGATTCCGAATGCGCCGGATCCGACGCGCTACGCCGCCAGCATCGAGGCCATTGGCTCTGGGACCCAGGGCGGGGGCGCGAACGGTACGTTGAACGCCATGATCAACGTCCCGGTCGTGCAGGATAAGGTCGCTCTGCGTGTGATCGGAACGCTGGATCACGAGAGCGGCTGGATCGACCGGGTCGTTCTGAGCGATTTCCCGCTTCCGGACGTCGCCTCGACCGGGAGCTACTTTACGGCTCCGCGCGGCGATGTGGTCACAGCTCCGGTCCTGATCCGCCACAAAGACGTCAATTCGGAAGACATGGCGAGCATTCGCGCTGCCTTGGTGATCCGGCCGACCGATCGGCTGACGGTAACGCCGAGCGTCTTCTATCAGCGCCTGACCCAGGGTGGCCCCGACTACTACGACGCCAATCCCGGCACGTTAGCCCACTACCAGCCTTATGATATCGCCGAGCCGCTTTCCGACACCTTCTGGGTGGCGGCGGTAAAGATGAACTACGATTTCGGCTTCGCCAGTCTGGTGTCGGCGACCAGCTATTCGTACCGCAATGTGCGGGTGACCCAGGACGCGAGCGAACTCTTCCAGAAGTCCCTGGGGGACCAAGGTGTGACGGCCTTCGATCCCGCCCAAGGGGGGGCAGGCCCAAGTTCATCCGCCGAGTATGATCCGAACAGTCAGTTCAACCAGGAGATCCGGCTGCAATCGGAGGGCAAGGGGCCGTTTCATTGGCTGGTCGGCGGTTACTATCAAAACCTGAGGGCGGCTTATGTCGACAGCCAGCTGGCGCCGCAAGCTGCGCCAATCTTGGGCTCCACAAATATCTACACCGCTCATCTCCCAGATCGGCTTGAACAGGCGGCGCTGTTCATCAACCTGACCTACGACCTGACCTCGAAACTCAAGGTGCAGTTTGGCGGGCGCGAGTTCCGGGCCTGGGATCGGTCCAATGGCGATAGCACCGGGGCTTTCGCGCCGCCCACGTCACAGGCCACCAAGGCGAAGGCATCGGGCTTCAACCCGATGTACAACGTGTCTTACACATTCGACCCGGACCACATGGTCTATGGCACGGCGGCAAAGGGCTTTCGTGACGGCGCCGCCCAACAGCCCGTGCCCGCCAGTCTCTGCCAGGCCGATCTCGCATCGCTGGGACTGACCCAATCGCCGACCCGTTACGGTCCTGATACGGTCTGGAGCTACGAGCTCGGAAGCAAGAACCGCTTTTTCGATCGTCGCGTCACACTCAATTTCGACGGTTATTACGAGCACTGGAGTGGGGTTCAGCAGGCCGTCATTCTGCCCAACTGCGGCTATGTCTACACCGCCAATGCGGGCGACGCGATTGTCCGAGGCTTTGAAGTCGAGGCGAGAGAAAAGCTGTTCGACGGGCTGACCCTGGAACAAAGCCTGGCTCGATCGCATGCGGTGTTTGACCGATCGAACGTCAATACCGGCACGATCGCGGGGCAGGAACTGCTCAACGTGCCCGAATGGACCGCGAGCGTTTCCCTCCGCTACGAACGATCCATCACCGATACCCTGTCGGCATACGGCCGCATTGACGCCAGCTACGTCGGGCGGTCCGTCGCCGATGCGTCGGTGCGCTTCGAACTGCCCAGCTACACGTTGACCAACCTGCGGGTGGGCCTGAAGCACGACGATTGGCAGGCCAGCCTGTTCGTCGACAACCTGACCGATGCGCACGTGCTGATGAACGCGCCCTATTCTCTGGTGATCAACGTTCCCGGTCTCGACCGGTACGCCACCAACCGGCCGCGCACGATCGGATTGGACCTGAGCCGCAGCTTCTAGGCGCAAGGCGCCGCTTTGGGCCTTGCAATTTGCCGGGGGACGATGTGGTGCATATGATGCACCACAAGGTGGGTCGTCCCCGGAGCTTGGATATTGTCGTCGAATTTGACCTCGTCGGCGCAAGGGGCGGAGCGGCTTGATCTGCCCCCATTCGCCGCGCTTCGCGCTTTCGAGGCCTTCGGTCGCTGCGGCGGAATTCGCAAGGCGGCAGCCCAGCTGAGGATCGATCACACGGTAGTTTCGCGGCACCTGCGCACACTGGAGGCCTGGCTGGGGGTCAGCCTCTATGACCGAGACCATACGGGCGGGCTGACGTTCGAGGGGCGACGCTACCATGCGCGCATTTCGGCAGCGTTTCGTGAGATAGCCGGCGCGACCCGGGAGGTGATGTCCGGCCAGTCCCCCGGAGAGCTACGCATTTGCGCGACGCCCGGCTTTGCCGTGAACTGGTTGGCGAGCCGATTGCCCGCCTTTCGCGCCCGGTTCCCCAATATCGACCTGCAGCTTCGTCCGACCGACGACGACGTGGATCTGGAACGCCGCGAGGCGGATGTCGCTATCGCCTGGTCCGACGAACCTGGCGGACCGGCCCGTTCCCAGGCGGTCGAGGCGCAGGAATTCGCCCGGCGTCCTGGCTTCGCCGTTGCAAGCCCCGCCTATCTGAGCACCATCGATCCAATCCTGACGCCTGCGGACCTTTTGAACTGCAATCTCGTCCACGAAGAAGACCCGGCGCAGTGGCGCCAGTTTCTGGCGGACAATGGCGTGGTGTCGTCGCAGGAGCTGCCTGGCACCGTGGTCTGGCAATCAAACGCGGTGCTTGAAGCGGCTCGCGGCGGCGATGGCGTGGCCCTTACCAATCGTTTTCTGGTTCGCGACGACATTGAAGCTGGCCGTCTTGTCCCCGTAGGGCCGCCGCAAGCCCGCGGATTTCCAGTAGGTGGCGGCGCCTATTGGCTATTGGCCCTGGAATCGCGCTGGACCCAGACCCCGATCCAAGAGTTTCGCGATTGGATATTGGCCGAAGCCGCCGCCGTACCGGAATAGGCGACCGCTCGCACGGGCCCCCCAGGGTCACAACCATCGCACATCGGCCGTGAAATCCACCGTCAACCAGAAGCGAGGAGATGCGCTGGCAAGCTCCTCGGCGATCTCGGCGCGGATCTGGTCCATCAGCGAGAAGGACACGGTGCGCTCGCCAGAGGCGGCGACCAGGACAATCTCCACGAACTGCAGTCGCCCGGCCCGCGATACATGAGTATTGGCGCGGGCGAAGTCATGCCGACGGGCCACCTCGGCGACAATGGCCCTGACCTGCTGGTCCAGGTCCGCTGGGGCGATCCCGAGAAACTCCACCCCTGACCGCCGCAGCGTCGACAAGGGTGTCGGCAAAAGCGCCAACCCCGCGGCGATCAAGACGAGGGGATCGATATAGGCCAGCCAACCGGGGCGCCCGAACGAACTGACGAGCCAGCTCAGGCCAAAGCTCACGAACAGCCCCAGGGTAAGCAGCGCGCCAACCAGCCATGACTGAGCATCGACGCGCAGGAGCTGGGACCGAAGCGCACGGTTTGAGCCGCGCATATAGAACTGCATGGCAAGGCCGACCAGGGTTGATGCGCCTGCGTAGATCGCGCTCAGCCCGAAGTTGGCGGTGGGCGCCGGATTGAGCAGCCCGGCGAGGCCGTCGGCGACGGCATAGAGGCAGACTGAGGTTAAGGCCGCCGCGTTCGCGGTCGCCAGCATGGGCTCCAAATGCCAATAGCCGAACTGAAATCGCTGATCCTCGCCGCGCTCGATCAACCTGAGGGCGGCGATGGAAAGGCCAGTAATAATCGTGTCGACCAGGCCGTAAAAGCCGTCCAAGCAAAGCGCTTTCGAGCGCGCGAGGAGGCCCAACCCCACCCCAAGGCACGAAAGGCTGACGGTCATCAACGCCGAAAGCAGCAAGAGCCGGCGCTCGCGCCGATGGACGTCGGCCGAACCTGTGGAGTGCCTCTCTGTTGTGGCGGCGGCGCTGTCTCTCATTGGCAGTTCATCGATCTCGGATTCCTTGTCGTCGCAGGAGTGGGAATCGTCACTGCGTTTCGGGTTGTGGATTTGGCGCGGTTCAGAATATCGATCGACCTAATATTGTCGTCATAGAAAGTCAAAAACGAAATTTATTCACAAGAATATATGCATAATCTCAACGATAACGAGGTGGTGCGTTTTATGCTCTGTCGAGTGGCATATTTTGCACCGGACAATTACACTAGATAGTCCTCGCGGCGCTTGACTGTCGGTCGGCATTGTCCGAGCGTTCGGCCAACGACGCTCAACGGAAACAACCGGTCCGATGCCGCCCCCGCAACGCTCTGACTACATGCATCTGGCCGCGATCGTCGTGCTGGGCGCTTCGGGCTTCGGGGCATTCCTTGGCCTTCCTGTCATTCTCGGCGCCCTTGCCGCAGCTCATCTGTTGAGTGACGCCCAGCTTGGCTGGCTGGCGTCCGCCGAATTGTTGGCGCTGATGGGCGGTTCGCTGCTGGCGACCCGGCTCTTGCGCGTTCGCACGTGGGCTCTGGTCTTGCCGGCGATCCTGGTCGCGGCCTTGGCGGATGCGCTGTCGGGGGGCGCGCACTCGGCGGCGTGGCTGTTTGCGCTTCGCGCCATTGCCGGGTGCGGCGAGGGCGTTTGCTATTCCGTGGCGCTGGCGCGCCTGACAGCGTTCGGCGATCCGACCAAAAACGCAAGCGGCTTCACAGCGGGGGTCATCCTCGGCGGTTCCATTCTGTTGTACGCCCTGCCTGTGGCGGAAGCCAAAATGGGCTTGCCGGGAGTCTTCGGGTTTCTTGGCCTCTGCCTGGTCGCAGCGGCTGTGCTGGCGCCCTTCCTACCGAACGCTCTGCCGCACTCGGACGCGGTCAGCCTTTCGGAGAGTTCTGGCTCCTCGGGCGCTTGGCTCGGCCGGCTGCTGCTCGGGGGCGTCTTCTTCTACAATCTCGGCTTCACCAGCTTCTGGGCCTATTCAGAGCGTCTGGGTCTGGCGGGCCGCGTCAGCCAGGAGCAAATTTCGGCGGCCCTGAGCGCAGCCAATCTGATAAGCGCCGCGTCCTGCCTCGCCGCTTACTGGATCGGACGCAGGTGGGGCGTGTTCAAGCCGCAGATCCTGGCTTTTCTCGCCGTGGCGCTGATCTTCGCCACCTGGAGCACCTCCGACGGAGCGGCTGGCTACTGGGCGCGGACGATGGTCTACTTCCAATTGTTGGCCGTCGCGGTTGTGCTGCAATTGAGCCTCGTGGCCCAGGTCGATCGCACGGGCCGCATTGGCGCGCTGGTTCCGGCGGCCCAGGGGGTCGGCCAGGCCTTGGGGCCGGCGCTAGGCGCGTACTTACTTGGCTTCGGCCACGGCTACGGTCCTGAACTCGCCATGGAGAGCGTCTCGATCGCGCTTGCAGCCCTCGCAACCGCGGGCGGCTACTGGTTGGCGAAGGCCACACACCCGCATCTGGCGCGGCCCGCCTGCGCGCAAAGCCCTCCACCTCAACTGGTCTGAAACCGAGCCGGGCCAACCGGCCCTTCCCCCTAAGCGAAGGCGCTCGTCGCGAACCAATACCGGTGCGACGCGCCTCCGAGCGCGGCTCCGCCAAGCGCTGATCACAAAAAGGACGTTGCGATGCTCCGAATGAAAGACGACGACATCCGCTTGAGCTGGTGGGAGCGGAACCAACGGATCGAAGCCCTGTCCCTGCCGAACACCCTTCCTGACATGCTCGCGGAGGCCGCCGGCCGCTGGCCCAACCAGATCGCCTACAACTTCTTTGATCGGGGCGAAACGCGGACCTTCGCCCAATTGCGGGTGGAAGTTCGCCGCCTCGCCGACGCGCTGCAACAACTGGGGATTCGCCATGGCGACCATGTCGCCGTGATGCTCTCGAACCGGATCGAATACCCGATCACGTGGCTCGCGCTCGCCGAGATCGGGGCGGTGATGGCGCCGATCGTGCTGTCCTCGACGCCTCGCGAGATCCACTTCTTCATCAGCGATTGTGAGGCTCGCTTCCTTGTTGTGGAAGAGCCGGAACTGAGGACGCGGAGCATGCGGCCGGGCGAGGGGCCCCTGCCGCCTGCGGAAAACGTCATCTTCGTCGGGCCCGTGGAAGAGCATAGGAGTTCGCCTCGCTACGACACTCTTGTCGCTCAGGGCTCAGCGGACTTTGCGCCGCTCCGAGCGCCTACCGCGAATGATCCGGTCAACATTCAGTACACATCCGGAACGACGGGCTTGCCGAAGGGGGCGATGCTGTCCCATCGCTACTGGATCATTGGCGCCGCGGCGACGATGGAGTTCTTCGGCATTGATCACGTTTCGGCGCTTTCCGTCTCGCCCTTCTACTATATCGACGCCCAGGCTTTCGCCCTGAAGGCGCTGTATAGCGGAGCCCGGGTCGATTTTTCGCCGCGGCCGTCGATCAACAGGTTCGTCGATTGGCTCTACCAGAACCAGACCAGCGTGACCTGGCTGACCGAACAGGTCCTGGAGTTGCCCCCGCGCCCCGAAGAGAGGGCGGCGGGCGTGAAGCTCTTCCTCGGCTACAGTCAGTCCGTCGAGACCATCAAAAGAACACTGGAGCGCTTCGGCGCTCCGACGCGGGAGCTCTATGGCGCCACCGAATTTGGCGGCGGTGCGGCCGTACCGCTCGTTGTCGAGGATCCTGCGATCTTGGGCACCTGCGGCGTGCCGTTGCCGTTCAGGCGCCTCCGCATCGTTCGTGAAGACGGGCGCGAGGCCGTCCCTGGCGAGGTCGGTGAACTCTGGGTCAGCGGCGACGGCCTTCTGCAGGGCTATTGGAAGCGGCCCGAAGCCAACGCCGATTTTCTCGCCGACGGCTGGTTCCGTACGGGCGACCTCTTTGTCCAGGACGATCGCGGCTACTACAGCATCGTCGGCCGCATCAAGGACATGATCCGCAGGTCGGAAGAGAATATCTCCGCCCTCGAAGTCGAGCAGGTCATCAAGGATTTTCCCGGTGTGCTCGACTCCGCTGTCGTCGCTGTTCCCGATCCCGAGCGGGAGGAAGAGGTGAAGGCCTATATTCTGATGGCGCCCAATCTCGAACCGCCATCGTTCGAAGAGATTCTTTCGCACTGCCGCGAGCGTTTGGCTCCGTTCAAGGTCCCCCGATACCTGACCTTCGTCGATGAGTTTCCCTACACCCCGTCGGAAAAGGTGGCCAAGAAGCAGCTTACCGCCGGCGTCGACGACCTTCGCGCGGGCGCCTGGGACGCGCGCGACCAAATCCAACGCTAGGAGCCGCCATGAGCGAAGACATTTGCTTTAAGCCCGCCGTGGAACTCGCAGCCCTGATCCGTCACAAGGCGATCTCTCCGGTCGAAGTGGTCGACGCCGTCATAGCCAGGGCAGAGGCGGTCAATCCGGCGATCAACGGCTTCATCACCGAAAGTTTCGATCTGGCCCGGGACGCCGCTGTGGAGGTCGAGCGCCAACTGATGGCGAACGGACCGGAGAGCCTGGGTCGGCTCGCAGGAATTCCGGTCTCTATCAAGGACCTGACGCCGACTGCCGGCATCCGGACCACCTTTGGCGTCCATGAATATGCCGACCACGTCCCGGAGGAGGATGCGCCGATTGTCCGCCGCATCCGCGAAGCCGGCGCCGTCTTGATCGGCAAGAGTTCGTCGCCCCCATTCGGTTGGCTGGGCGTGACCGAAAACGAGTTGATCGGTCGCACGAACAATCCATGGGATGTTCGGCGTTCGGTCGGCGGATCGAGCGGCGGTTCGGCCGCACTCGTAGCGGCTGGCGTCGGACCCCTGGCGACCGGCAGCGACGGCGGCGGTTCGATCCGTTTACCGGCCGCCCTGTGCGGGGTCGTCGGTCACAAGCCCTCCCACGGCCGCGTTCCGCGTGGCGTCGAGGCGCAGTTGTTCGAGACCGTCGACGCCCTCGGTCCGATGACCCGCACGGTCGCCGACGCAGCGTTGCTGTTGTCGGTCATGGCGGGGCCCGTGGAAGAGGAGCCCTACATGCTGCCCGAGGAGGGCGTGGACTATGTGGCGGAACTGAGGGCGTCGACCTCGCGCGGCCTGAGGATCGCCTTCAGTCCGGACCTCGGGCACGGGCCCGTGGACCGGGAAGTCGCCGAAATCATAAGCCGGGCGGCGAAGCACTTCGAGCAGGCGCTGGGGGCGAGAGTAGACGAGGTCCAGATCGAAATCCCGGATCCCATGGAATATTTCGAGACCTTTTGGGCGCCACAGGTCTCCAGTGTCCGGGACATGGAGCCTGGCGTCGCCAGACTCTGGGAGCGCTACCCCATTTTGAGCGAACGGCGCGTGGGCATGACCAGCCAACCGGCTGATGAGTGGTGGCGTGTCGTCACCTCGGCGCGCCAAGCGACGTTCATGGCGTTTGCGACCTTGTTCCGGCGCTATGACGTACTGCTCACGCCGACCAGCCCTGTGCCGGCCTGGATCCACAATGGCGCGCTGGGTCCCGAAGAGATCGAGGGACAGAAGGTCAAATATCCGGTCACCGACTTTTTCCGATACACCGAGCCGTTCGGTCACAGCTGCCATCCCGCGATCACGATCAACTGCGGCTTTACCTCCGCGGGCCTGCCGGTGGGGCTGCAGATCGCTGGCCCCCAGCGCGACGACCGAGGCGTGCTCAGAGCCGCGGCGGCTTACGAAGCGACGACCGATTGGCATACGCGCCGGCCGTCCATCTGAAGACGACGTGGCGACCACTGTCGATGGCCGCTTGGCGGGTCCAGACCCACTCAGTCTGATCGCCAGCCCGGAAACTGGAGATACAATCGTGACAAGAGGCGACAAGGGAAACGTGGCGGCGACGGACATCGACTGGGAAGTCCAGGGCCGCGTCGCCATCATCCGGATCCGGGGTGGTCGGCTGAACGTCTACCAGCGCCAGATCCATGAGCGCCTTTGCCGGGCGATGCTGCGCTTTCTCCGCGACGATAGTCTCCACGTGGCGGTGCTCACCTCTGCGCCCGGGCAATCCTGGAGCGCTGGGGACGATATCTCGGAATTCGACCTGCCGTTTGGCGACGAACCGGATTGGGCGGAGGTTCTCGCCCTGACGCCGAGAGACAAGCCTGTCGTTGCGGCTGTCAGGGGATACTGCCTCGGCCAAGGCCTTAGCTATCTGCTGCGGCTCACCGACATCCGTTATGCGACGCCCGACGCGCAGTTCGGCTTTCCCGAAATCAAATACGGCATGGGCGGAGCAGGGGATAGCTCGGGCCTGACGCGAGCCATTCCGGCTAGTCTCGCACGATACCATTGTCTCACCGGCGATCCCATCGATGCGGAGACGGCGCTGCGGACCTATCTGGTCAATGCTTTGACGCCCGACGACGCCCTGGAGACTAAGGCTATCGAAACCGCGAAGAGGATCGCCGCCCATCCCCTGGCGGCGCTTCGGGCGGAGATGTCGCCGGTCGCGCGTTCGCTAGGGGCTTCCAATCCCTTTGCTCAGACAGCTCTCTTCAATGTCCACTGGCAAGCCTACGAAGCTGACAGGGAGAATCGCGGCAACGTCGAAGGCTGACCACCGTGATCCTGATGATGCTCTCGTCGCGCAGGACGTTTCCAATCGGCGCCGAGAGCCGGCCCAGCGGCAAGTTTCCGCTCACAGGCCGACGGTCGCTCATGGCGCATCTCGCTCGTTACGAGGCAGGGGTCGCTGAGCCCATTCAGGCCCGCGCAGCAAATGGCGAGCTGCCGGCGATCCATTTGATAGGGTGCGGTTGGACATGGAGAGCTAGTCGCAAGTCGTGACCAGTGCGGGTCCCCGCACCCACCATACTTGCAAGTCTCCCAGAGGCTAAACACCCAAGCCCTTCGGATCCCGTCCGAAGGGTTTTTGCTTGTCGGCGATGCTGGATGGCAGGGACGATAAGACGGCGATGATCACGGCGCCGGGCGCCTGGGCTTTGAGAAGAATTCGCACCATCCGGTCTGAGGGATAGGTCCTTCGACGATCTTGCAGGTTCCGGTCGCGCCATTCGTTCCGCCATCGGGCAAAACGAACGAGGCGCAGACCCCGCAGCTGAGTCCGTCTTTCGGCGAATACTGGTACTTGACGAATTCCTTGCTGACCTTGCTTGCGGCGGTCGCATGCGAGGCTGTGGTTAAAGCTGCGCCAAAGGCGAAAAGGACGCCGCCACGCCGCAGGATGTGGCGTCGATCGAAATGGCGCGGGTCATCGGCCGGCATGGTCCGGTCTCCAGGCGTGTGTCGATTGGTCATTTGGTGACGATCTGGCGCTGCATGGGCGCGAGCTTGGCCAACAGCCGGTTCTGGGCGGAGAAGGCGACGCCCTCCTTGTCCATGGCCAGTTGCAGGTCCTCGGCCAGCGCGTTGAAGTCGCTGTTGCGAAGCCCTAGCCCCGCATGCGCCGAGCGCATGTCATCGCCTGTGTACTGGCAGGGCCCGCCGGTCAGGTAGCAGACCTGCTGGGTCAGAAGCAGATTGAGGCGCTTGAGGTTCACGCCCTTGAAATGCTGTCCGATCCTGGGGTCAGTAGTGACCCGGGCGATCAAGTCGTCGATCACCCTTTGTATGCCGGCTTGTTCGTGGAATGCCTTGTAGACCGCGTCGCCGGCGATCGGTGCCGCGCCGGCGGCGCCCCCGGGGCCCAGCGCTGGCGGGGAAAGCGGCGCAGGCGCCGGTGCTTGGTCTTGGGCGCAGGCCCGCCCGGCCGCTATCACCCCCACGGCGAGGCTCGCCGCCGCCAGCTGGCGAAGCATGGTCATGGATTGGCTCATGTCGAAGGTCCAGGAATGGAAGGGCAAGGGGCTCAGAAGCCGGCCTGCAGCGAGAGATAGACGCCGTTCTGGCGGCGGATGGTGGCGATGTCGCCGAGGTCGGCGTAGGCGAGGGTCACCGACAGGTGCTTGTCGATCGCATAGGCGGCGAACAGGTCGTACCAGTCGTCTTCATGGGCGAAGCGGAGGTTGTCGGGCTTGGTGCGATACTCGCCGCCCAGCGCCAGGTGCTTGTTGACCAGATAGCCCACCGAGCCTTCGAATTCGGGCTGGTACGCATCGCGCCGGTCGCCGCCAAAACCCAGAAGGCCAGTCTGGTTGGCCTTGGTGAAACGCACCGTAGTGTCGACCACCAGATTCTGGTTCAGGAACAGCTTGGTCGCCGAGATGTAGTAGTCGGTTCCGCTGTCGTTCTTGCCACCAACCGCGTGGATGATCGCGCCCTTGTCGTTCTGTTTGTACTGCAGGCCTGCAGAGATTTCCGGCAGCAGGCTGTCCTGGTCGTAGACCACGTCGCCCAGCAGGCGGACCTTGGCCCCGTAGACATCCTGGTCGAAGGTGAAGCCCTCTCCCAGGCCCAGCATGCCGCCGGTCTTGCCGGTGTCGAACTCCTCGCGGGCGTAAGACAGCTCCACCCGGTTGAACAGCCCGGCTGATGCGCCGTAGTCGCGCAAGTCATAGCCGGCGGTATGCACATAGGTGGCATGGACGTTGGCCCCGACGCCGTGGTCGGTCCCATAGCCGGTGATGGTCGCCCAGGTGGCGATTCCGCCGCCTCCTGACCCCTCGATGCTGCTCAGTCCGCCTGTCAAAAGCAGCTTGCCGCTATCGAATAGGGAACTCTCGGCGTGGGCTGTTCCGCAAATCAGAAACCCGCCTGCAAGTGCGACGCCGCGGGCCCGCTTTGACCAAGACATGAATCCACTCTCGCCGACATCGACCGGTGAGGCTCAGCACACACGCTGGCCCGCATGGTCGCTACGCAGCGAACGCGATTTTAGATGCGGCGGGCTCCACCGTGATGGTCCCGGCTTTTGCAGCGCGCCTTGAAAAAAACCTAGGCCGCTCGCCCCTCGCGACGGGCGCCTTCAAGGATCAACTTGATGCCGCGCACGGTAGCCTCGGCCGCCTGCTGGCCCGTGTAGCCGCAGCTGTCGCGCATGAAGATCCAATTGGCGACACTGCAGAGAAAGACAATCGGCGCGGCCACCTGGCGGCGCTCGTCGAGCGTGGCGTCAGGCAGGAGTTCAGACAGGAATTCGCTGATATGGTTCATATAGTTGGCGGTGACGGGGCCACGGATTGCGCGCGCCTCGGCCGAGAAGAATATGGCCCTCACCAACCCCTCTTCTCGCTCCCAGCCCGCGTAGAGCACCGGCAGGGTTTTGAGAAAGGCTTCTAGGGAGCGCGGCCGGTTCGTGAACGGTCCGCCCATCTGCTCCAGCTGCCAGGGCCAGAAGGCTTTCAAAAGTTCATCGCGGGTCTTGAAGTGCCTGTAGACGGTGCGCTCGGTCACCTCGGCCACACGAGCGACCTCCGAGATCGTCACGGCGGACACGTCGGCGCGACGAAGGATACTCGCCACCGCCTCAAGGATCAGGACCGTCGTCTGTCCCTTCTGGCGCGTTCTCAGAAGGCTGGTATAGCGCGCCCGCCGGCTTTCGGTATTCATGTCATGGATTGTGACGCTAAATCGACTGGCTGTCACGCCATTCTCAAAACGCCAGCCCCGGAACTCTCGCCCTCAAAGTAGGCCTGCAATTGCTGGAGCCCGCGACGGACCCGGGACTTGGCCGTGCCGAGCGGCAGGCCAAGGCGGTCGGCGAGCTCCTCGTGCGTATAGCCGTGGACGAAGGCCAGGGTCAGGATCTCGCGATGGTCGGCGCCTAGCCGGGCCAGCCCCCGATTGAGGTCCGCCCGTTCGGCGACGGGCAGGGCTGGCGCAGCCAGGATTTCGGCCTGATCGGCGATGTCCTCGGTCAGGCCGCGGTCCCGGCGCAGATGGTCGATGGCCAGGTTGCGGACGATGCGCGACAGCCAAGGCAGGGGAGGGCCTCGTTCCGGATCATATCGGCGAGCTTCCGTCCAGACACGGACATAGGCGTCCTGAAGTACATCTTCGGCGGCTTCGCGACGCTTGAGGATGAGAAGGGCGACGCCGAACATTTTCCGGTTCGTGGCCTCGTAGAGCGCCTTGAAGGCCCGGCGGTCGCCTGCCGCGGTCGCAACCAGGAGCGCGGAAAGTTCCGGCGCGGGAGAGGCCTCGCGCTCCGCCGGAGACGTTTCCGGGACGGGCTCTGCAAGGTTCGGCTGGGATTTCGACATCACCTTTCCACCTTTTCCAAGCATGGACGCCAGGGCGTCACGCTGCCGAAGCTCAAGGCAGCAAGTCGCAGCATCGACTCATAAATGATGTCACTATTCATGACATTAAATCTTGCTTCCAGTCAACACCAGGTTTTCGATTTCCAGATCGTCAGTGGATGGAGGCGTTTCGTCCCAGCGCCGGCAAGGTCTACGAGCCGAAGCGCCTGCCGGATCAGCCGTCGATCTGGCCGCGGATGTAAAGTAGCGCCCCCGCTGGACTGACCAGAGCGCCATGGTCGTGACCGGCGAAGCCCAGATGCAGGTCGCCTTTTCGGACAGTGGCGCCGCCGATCTGGAATTCACCTTCCAACACAAAGCATTCTTCGAGCCGAGAGTGACTATGCGGAGCAACGCCTCCGCCCGGCTCTATCTTCACCAGGTAGGCCTGCCATCCGGCGTCCGCATCGACGTGCAGGACCTTCTTCAGCACACCAGGCGCGAAATACTCCCAAACGCCTTCACTGCTGGGCACGGTGAGGGTGGGTTGAGACGCCTGCAGATGGTCGATCCGCGCGCTGATCAACTCCCATACCTTGGGCGAGGGCTCATGGGCGTCGAGGGCATCGCCCGCTTCCGCCAGGCGCCGATCCCAGAGCGCTGCAAGAGCCTCGAAGGCCGGATCGCCGTCGTGTGCGTCCGTGTCATGCATGTCGGTCATAATAGGACCAAGACCCTTCCAATCAGTAGGCGGCGCCTGGACCATCCCCGGTGGCGATCCGCCGAGAAAGGCCATAGCCACAGATCAAGTCAAGCCAGGCGCCTGCACCGGGCTACGCAGATCGCGCGATTTCGGATGCACGGTCCATGGCAGAAAATTTCAGCCCCGCTTGGCGGACCCGGTTGCATCCAAATCGTGGCGGCAGGTCGTAGAGGCGGCAGGCCACCCACAGGAGGGGAGGCTCAGACAGGACCTCATCACATGAACACGAACACCCTTGGCCGCATCGCTGCGGCCAGCCTTGCGATCCTGGTCGTCGGCGCGACCGGCGCCGCCGCCAACGCCCAGATGTCGGGCGCGATGGGCGGCATGGCCCAGGAACACACCAAGATGGTCGGCGGGGCGCCGATGTATCCTTCCAAGAACATCATTCAAAACGCCGTCAACTCCAAGGACCACACGACCCTGGTCGCGGCGGTCAAGGCGGCCGGCCTGGTGGACACCCTGCAGACCGCCGGGCCCTTCACCGTTTTCGCCCCCACCAACGCCGCCTTCGCCAAGTTGCCGGCGGGCACGGTCGACACCCTGTTGCAGCCGGAGAACAAGGGCAAGCTGACCGCCGTGCTCGGCTATCACGTGGTGGCGGGACGTCTGACCGCGGCGGACCTGCTGGCCAAGGTGAAGCAGGGCGGCGGGACTGCGACCCTGACCACCGTCCAAGGCGCGACCCTGACCGTCACCGCCAAGGGCAAGCATATCCTGCTGACCGACGCCAAAGGCGGAGTCTCCCACGTCACCATCGGCGACGTTTTGCAGTCGAACGGCGTGATCCATGTGGTCGACACCGTCCTGCTGCCGGGCTGACCCAGGCGATGGACCGGCGCCCGCGGTCGCGGGCGCCGGTTCGCCTTTGCATCGCTGAGCCGAATTCATGGCGGACCCACAGGAGCGGACAGGGCGGCGTCGGCGCATCGACATCTACCGGCATCCCGTCGCCGTTCGTGTGACCCATTGGGTCAATGCGATTTGCGTCGGGGTGTTGCTGGCGAGCGGGCTGCAGATCTTCAACGCCCACCCCGCGCTCTATCTCGGCCAATCCTCGAACTTCAGCCGCCCGGTATTGGCGATAACCTCTGACCTGCCGGCCGGCCGCGCGGCCAGGGGCCATCTGAGGCTGCTGGGCGTCGCTGTCCAGACCACGGGCGTCCTGGGCGTCTCGCCCGGAGCGGACGGATCGCCGACAGCCCGGGCGTTTCCGCATTGGATGACCCTGCCGGGCTTCCAGGACCTCGCTCTCGGGCGGCGCTGGCACTTCTTCTTCGCCTGGCTGTTCGCCGCCAATCTTACCGTATTGATCTCCTACGGCGTGCTCACGCGGCGCTTCAGGCGCACCTTGGCGCCGACCCGGAGCGACCTGTCCCGGATCGGCGCTTCGATCTGGGATCACCTGCGGCTGCGGTTCCCGCATGGGCCAGAGGCCTGGCGCTACAACGTGCTGCAGAAACTGACATATTCAGCCGTGCTCGGTGGGCTTCTGCCGCTGATGCTGGTCAGTGGCCTGGCCATGTCGCCGGCGATCGACGCAGCGGCGCCGTGGCTGCCCATGCTGCTCGGAGGCCGACAGACGGCCCGCACGATCCATTTTCTGAGCGCCATGAGCATCGGGCTGTTTGTCGCTGTTCACCTGGCGATGGTGGCGCTCTCCGGCCCGCTCAACAATCTGCGGGCGATCATCACCGGGCGCTATGCCCTCTACGTGTCTGACGAGGACGACCATGGCTGGTCCTGACCGCCGCCAGACCTGGAGGGGCCTGGCCGCATTGGCCGCCTCGGCGCTCTCCGGCTGCGACCGCCTGTCGAGTTCCCCGGGTGTCATCTCCGGGCTCGGTCGGGCTGAAGCCCTGACGCGTCGGGCTCAGCGGTTCCTTGTCCCGCGCACAGCCCTGGCCGCCGAGTTTACGCGAGCCGATATTTCGGGGGACTTCCGCGCCAACGGGACCACCGATCCGGACGATGACGACTATCGGCGCCTGGCCGCGGCCGGCTTCGCCGACTGGCGGCTCGAGGTGGGCGGATTGGTCGAACGCCCGCTGCGCCTGTCGCTGGCGGAACTGCGCCATCGCCCCGCTCGCACCCAGATCACCCGGCACGATTGCGTCGAGGGCTGGAGCGGCGTCGCCGAGTGGACTGGCGCGCCCTTGGGGCCTTTGCTCGCCGAGGCCCGGCTGAAGCCGGCGGCGCGGTTCGTGGTGCTCTATTGCGCCGACAGCCTGGAGGTCACCCTGGACGGGACTGGCCAGTACTATGAGAGCATCGATCTGATCGACGCCCATCACCCGCAGACCATTCTGGCCTACGAGATGAACGGCCAGCCGCTGCCGATCGCTCACGGCGCGCCATTGCGGCTCAGGGTCGAGCGCCAGCTCGGCTACAAGATGGCCAAATATGTGATGCGTATCGAGGCCGTCGACAGCTTCGCCGGTATCGGGCGCGGCAAGGGCGGCTATTGGGAAGACCGGGGTTACGAGTGGTATGCGGGCGTCTGACCGCGGCCGGGTTTGTCAGAATTTCACGGTGAGGCTGGCGCGGATCTCGCGCGGCTCGCCGGCGTGGATGACGTGGCCCTGATAGCTGCCGTCGGCGCTGGCGGGATTGGCGGGCTGGCCCCTGAGCCGGAAGGCGTCGTAGTACTCCGCGTCGTTGTACTTCACGTCCAGAAGGTTCAGGGCCTCCAGGCCGACAGTCAGGTTTCGTGAGACATCATAGGTCACGCGGCCATTGACCACGGTGGATGGCGCGGACCGCTGGCCGCCGTCCTGGGTCAGGTCCCGCGGCGCGAAGTAGCGCAGGCGCAGGCTCGCGGTGAGGCCTGGCGCGAAGTTCAGGTCATGGATTGTGGCCGATGCGGACACCGAGGTCTTGATGGCCTCCGGGATGCGATCGCCGACAGCCTTGTCGTGATCGGCGAAGAAGGCCTGGGACTGAGCGGCGTCCGCGTCGATGGTCAGCCATGGGGTCGGCTTGTAGATGTTGTTCCACTCGACGCCATAGCGCTGGCCGGGCCGGTCGGTGTCGGTGTTGGAGCCCGTGTCGCCCGAGAAGAAGGCCTCGGAGTTGCTCTGCAGGTACCAGACCGCCACAGTGCTGGTCAGGCCGTGAGCCGCTTTGAATCTAAGGCCGACTTCGACGCCTTCGGAGCGGACGATCGCCTTTGACTTCTGGTTGGGGACGGGGCCGCCGCGATAGGACGGCGCCACGTCGAATATCCCCCGTGCGTCGTTGCTCCGATAGCTGATCCCGGCCTGGGCGTAGAGGTCGATACCCGAACGCGGGGAGCCAGTGATCCCGAATTTCGGCGCCGACCGCAGGATGCTGGTGTCGCCCGAATTGGCCGCGGTGTTGCTGTGATCGTTGAAGTGGAAGGCCTCCAGGCGCAACCCGGCTTGCGTCGCAAGCCAGGGCGTCCAGCGGACGCTGTTCGACCACCAGGCGGCGGCCGAGTTCACGCTGACCCTGTCGGTCCGATAGTTCTGCAGGAAGCGCCGGGCCTGGGTGTGATCCAGCTCGAGTTTGACGAAGTCGTTGCGTGTCTCGAAGCCGACGGCGTCGATGTCGCTTTCCCCCAGATAGTCGCCGGAGATCGTCGTCCTCCATGCCCCGCCGACGATGTAGCGGTCGTCGAACTGGCGGAACTGGTCGCCGTGGGCTTGGTCGATGAACGCGCTGAAGTCGGAATAGAGGTTCAGGCCGTACTTGATGGCGTAGAGCCGCACCTGGTGGCTGATCGAACCCTCCTGCCAATGCCACTCGCCGACCGCGCTGTACCGGTCGGTAGCGCCTGTGCTGGTGGGATCGATCGCGCCATATTGGCCGCTGGGCAGGGTCGGGATCGCCGCGACAGGGATCTGGTCGCTGGCGGTCCAATGGGCGTCATAGGCCTGGAAGGTCAGGCCGCCGCCTCGGCTCGTGTCGCCGAAGGTGTATTTCAGGACGCCGTTGGGACGCCGATAGGCGCCCGGCTCCCGGTACGGGCCGTCATAGTAGATATATTCGGCGGCATAGAGCAGGCGCCCAGGCCCCAGATCGCCTGAGCCGGCGATCAGCACCCGGGCGTAGTCGTCCGTTCCGCCTTCGAGTTGAACGAAATTGCTCGGCAGCTTGGGCAGATAGGTGACGGCCGCGTCGCCGGCCGCCGCGAAGTCGCCGGCGTCGGCATAATAGGGACCCTTGCGATAACTGACGCTCGCCACGAGTTCGGGGATCAGCCAGTTCAGGTCCATATAGCCCTGGCCATGGGCGTGGGATCCTAAATTGACCGGCGCGCCATCGACGCTGGAGGCGAAATCTGTCCCATGGTCGAGGTTGAAGCCGCGCAGATAGTACTGGTTGGCCTTGCCGCCGCTGGTGTGGGCGGTGACGATCATGCCGGGCGCGGCCTCCAGGATTTCGGCCTGCCGCAGGATCGGCCGCTGTGACAGTTCGACCCCGCCGACGACGCCGGCGCTGGCCGAGTCGGGTCCGCCGATGGCGTCGCGGAGCTTGGCGGTGACGACGATGGTGTCGATGTCGGCAGCGGCGGTATCCGCACGCGCCGCGCCGCCGGCCGTAGCCAAGGCGACCGCGAGCGCTGACGCTGACGCTGACGCGCGCCGCCAATGGGTGTGGCGCCCGGCGGTCATCTGGATCCTCGGCGTGGTTGCGAGATAGCTTCGGCGATACGGGCCGCGCCGCCGCCCGGATGCCCCGGGTTGGAACGTCAACTCTGCTGGTCGAGCCGGGCGATGATCGCGGCGATCCGGTCCCACAGCGTCGACGACGGCCGTGCGTCGCCGAAGGCGCGCCCCATCTCGGCGAGGCGGCCCAGGCGCAACCTCAGTGACCGGGCGAAGATGGGCTCGGCGCGCACGCGCCGTTCGATCGCTTTCACGTCGTCTTCCGATAGAAGTCCGAGCGCCAGGTCGATGGCGATCTGTTCGTCGCCGGTCTGCAGTGCGTCGGTTTTGCGAGGGGAGTTCATCGCGAGGCGCACTGGGAAAAGGTCGAGCGCAAGCTGGGCGGCGTCATCGAGGCGGCTTTGCATTTGGCGACGCAGGGGGTGAAGCCTGCGTCGTGTATGACGACCCCGACGAACCTACGGCTGGGGAATTGGCGACAGATGCCCGCCGCGTTGAAATTCGAATGGTTGGCCCTGGCTGGGAGCTGCAGGTGCGGACGCGGAGGGCTTGCGCCCCCCGCGTCCCTGACGGGCCGTCGACGCGCGGGCGATCACGACGCCTTTGGGGGGTCGAGACCTGCATCGCGGCGCCCGGCGTCGGGAGCGTCAGTCTTCGCCCCGGCGTCCATGGAAGTGTCGAGGCGCCGACAGCCGATTGGCCGTCAGGCTATTCCGCTACGCGCCGAACCCGGCGTGGGATGCGCTGGCGGTTGAATATTTCCGGCCGGCGCTGTTCGGCGCGTCCGAGGCGGGTAAGGCGCATCCGGCCGGACCGGCTATTTCGTATTCCAGGGATCAACTCGAATTTCCTCGACAGCTCGAGCCATATCCATGACCTGGCCGCGCAGCCCCGCCGACCTGCAGAGCACCCGCGTTGGAAGGAGTGCGAGGCTGCTTGGACGCCGCCGCCAAGTTCGCGCGGCCGCGACCCTCAGCGCGGTCGGCCTTCACCTGCTCCTGCTGTCGAGCCTTTGGCTCCACGCTCCGAATCCGCCGGCCGGCGAAGCCAGTACGACACCGGATGCGATGATCGTCGGCTTTGCGTCCTTCCCTCGCCCAAAGTCCGCCAAGGCCTCGGCGCAGCATGAGCCGCCGCAGGCCGAAGCCGAGCAGGCCGAGCCGCCGCCTCCCAGCGCTTCCCGACCTGCCGACGCCCAGGCGGAGCAAGCCGCCGATCAGGCGCAGGCGGCCGAGATCGCCACGGCCATGGCGGCCTTCGAGCCTGCCTCGGCCATGGGCCCTCCCGACGGGCCTTGCGACCTCGCCAAGAACCTGGCTGAGGATTTTCAGGCCAGCGCATTGGCCCGGCAGGGGGTGAGCCTGATCCCGGCCTCGGCCAGGTCGGTCTCCAACACCGTGCTGCTCTGGAACGGGTCCTGGCCCTCGCATCCCGACCAGGGTTCGGCTCTGCTCCGCGGGCTCGTCGCGCGCGAGGTGGGAGCAGCTCGCCCCGATTGCCGCGACCAGCTGAACAACGGCCCGATGTTCTTCTTCGCGCCCAGCGTCCCGGCGACCCTGCTCGCTGTGGGGTCCGGCCAATGGCGATGGTCCGACCTGATTCGCTGAGGGCCTGCACGGCTTTCTGAGCGTGGGCGACATCCCAATCCGTCTTCCGTCCGTAACGGCGACAGGGGTCGTCAATTTCAGGATCGCGCTCGCGATCAGGAGGCACTTGTGAAGAGACCAATCCGCGGAGGACTAACCCTCCTCCTGGCCGGGACAGCCTTGATCGGCGCATCGCCGAGCTTCGCGTCCAGCCACCGTGAAGCCCCTGGCATCACCAAACTGCCCAAGACCGACTCGACCGACTTCTACATGTTCCGCAGCTATGAGCCGGGCCGGGACCAATATGTGACCTTCATCGCCAACTACATCCCGCTGCAGGATCCGGGCGGCGGCCCGAACTATTTCACCATGGATCCCGACGCCGTCTATGAGATCCACGTCGACAACGTCGGCGACGCCAAGGAGCATCTGACCTACCAGTTCAAATTCAGCAACACGCTGCAGAACCAGACCGGCATCACCCTCAACATTGGCGGCACGACCAACGCGATCGCTCTGCGCCAGAACGGGCCGGTCACCAAGGCGGGCGATGCGAACCTCGGCGAGGTCGAGACCTATACCGTCACCCAGATCACTGGCGACCGTCACAGCGGCAAGCGCGAGGCGATCACCAACGCGGCCGACGGGACGAGCACCTTCACCAAGCCGCTGGACAATACCGGCCTGAAGACCTTCTCCAACTACAACGCCTACGCCAACCAGTTCATCTACAACGTCAACATCCCCGGCTGCCCGACCCAGGGCAGGGTGTTCGTCGGCCAACGCGCCGAGGCCTTCGCCGTCAACCTGGGCTCGATCTTCGACCTGGTGAACATCGTCCCGATCGAAGGCGACAGCGCGCCGGGCGCTGGCGACGGCAAGGGCTTCCCGCACGGGATCACCCAGAGCCGCTCCAACGACGAATTGGTCGGCAAGAAGAACGTCACCAGCATCGCCCTCGAAGTGCCGATCAGCTGCCTGAAGGGGACCGGAAACGGCGTGATCGGCGGATGGCAGACCGCCAGCCTGCCGCAGGCCCGGCTGATCGATCCGAAACCCGGCTACGCCAACCCGACGCCGTCGGGCGGCGCCTACACCCAGGTCTCGCGCCTTGGCATGCCCCTGGTCAACGAACTGGTGATCGGCCTGCCGGACAAGGACAAGTTCAACGGCTCGGATCCCAAGGACGATGGCCAGTTCCTGGCCTATGTCACCAACCCGACCTATCCGGCGATCCTCAACCAGCTGTTCCTGGCCCCGGTGAACCAACTGGCCGGCGCTAACTTCACGAACCTGGCTCCCAGCAACTTCCCGCGAAACGACCTGGTCACGACGTTCTTGAAAGGGTTCCCGGGGCTCAATCAGCTCTCGACGGTGACCCCGTCGGAGATGACCCGCCTGAACATGGGCGTCCCGGTCACGCCGCGAGGCAGCCAGTCGACCTTCGGCGTGGCCGGCGGTGACCTGGCCGGCTATCCAAACGGCCGCCGCCCAGGTGACGACACCGTCGACATCACCCTGCGCGTGGCCATGGGCGCGCTCTGCTATCCGGTGCCGATCGGCGCCAATGGCGCGCCGACCGATCTTGGACTGTGCAAGCCCGCCGACGCGCCGACCGGCCAGGTGCCTTACACCGACGGGGCCCCGATCCACGATACGGACGTTCAGAACGCCTTCCCCTATCTGAATGCTCCGCTCGGCGGCTCGCCCCTTTCGGCCCATCGGATCGGGGAATGACCCGGTCCGCGGAAGGAGCAAAGCCATGAAACGAATAGCGCTACTCGGAGCGGTGGCAACGCTGGCTGTGGGCCTTTCGGCCTGCAAGAGCGGTAATCCCCCGGCGCCGCCTCCGCCGCCGCCGTCGCCGCATGCCCAGTTCGGCGCAGGCTTCGATACGGACTTCCACGTCAGTTCGAGCGCGGCGCCCAATCCGGTGAAATCCGGCGACGTCGTCCCGGTCGATCCGACCGCGACGCCGGCTACGAACCTGCATTGATCAAAAGGCGCCTCGTAGCCTCCCCGCGGCGAGGCGCCCGATCATCCGATAACCAAGAACCAAGGCGGCGCACCCGTAGAACGGTGCGCCGCCATATATTTTGCCAGAGGTGACAGGCAGGTTCGCGGCCGCGGAACTGAGCCCCAGTCTGACCCTGGGGACGGGACCCATTCACGCCGAGGGCCTAGGCCTCCGGGCCCCTTCGGAACGTCACCTGGCTGACGATGCGACGTCCGTCCACGCGGCCGAGCTGCACAGCGATGTCGATGACGCCCCGCACGTACTGGCCGATCTCGGCGCGGCCGAGGTTCGCGCCGGACTGCAGCACCATCAGGGCGATCTGGTCGATCGCCGCAGCAGGGCTGTCGGCGTGGACCGTGGTGATCGACCCGGGATGGCCGGAATTGACGGCGCGCAGGAAGCTGAACGCTTCGGCGCCGCGCAGCTCACCGAGAATGATCCGGTCGGGGCGAAGCCGGAGCGAGGCCTGCAGCAGATCCTCCACCGTCACCCTGGCCTCGCCCTGCTCGCCACGGACCGCGATCAGGCCGATGGCGTTGGCGTGAGGTGTGCGAACCTCCGGGGTGTCCTCGATGGTGATCAGGCGTTCCTGCGCGGGAACTTCTTTAAGCAGGGCGTTGAGGAAAGTAGTCTTGCCGGTCGAGGTGCCGCCGCTGATCAGGATGTTCTTCCGCGCCCGGACAGCCAGGGCCAGAAATTCCGCAAGATCACGCTTGGCGAGCAGGGCGGCGAGGGCGTCGTCCACCGTGCTCGCCGCCGGATCGGCGTCGGTCATGGCCGCAGCGAAGGCTCCGGCGGCCGCATAGTCGCCGATCGACAGGTCGCGCACGACCTGTTTGCGGATGGCCATGGCCAAGGGGCCACGGGTGGCAGGCGGCGCGACGATCTGCACGCGGGCGCCGCCCGGCAGGGTCGCCGCGACCAGGGGATGCTCGCGGCTGACGCCTTGGTGTGTGGCTGCGGCGATCTGGGTCGCCAGTCGCCATAGGGCGACCTCGGTCAGGTCGGGTTCGGCATGATGCTCGCATCCGCCGCCAAGGGTCTCGGCCCAGAGCTCGCCGGGCCGATTGATGAAGATGTCGGTGATGTCTTCCCGTTCGAGCCAAGGCGCCAGCGGACGGAGGTAGGCTTCGAGATAGGCCCCGACCTTCGTGACAATCACGGCTTGGCCCCGCTCGCAGTGGAAAAATCGAGATCCTTGGCGACGAACACCCGCACCGGGGCGCCCTGAGGGACCTTGATGGTCGGCGCAATCGCGGCCGGCGTCGCGATCGTTGCGGCGAGCCCGGCGGCTTCCTGGCTGGAGCCGACCAGGATCTGGGTGTTCGGTCCGCGAAACAGCGAGGCCACGCCCGCGTCGACCACGCTCAGCAAAACCGAATTGCTGAAGCGTTCGATGAAGTGACGGTCGACGGCGCCCTGCAATCCCGTGCGTCCCAGCGTGTCGGCGGCTGGCGAGCCGATCTGGATCGACGCGCCATCGGGCCGGATCAGCCGCGTCCAGATGACGAAGGCGCGCGACTGGCCTTGGGCGACGCCGCTCTTGTACTGGCCGATCAGGCGGCTGCCGCGGGGGATCAGGACGGTCGAGCCGTCGAAGCCGCGCACGTCCCGGCTGACCACGGCGCGGGCGAACCCCGGCAGATCGGAATTCAGCGCCGTCTCCAGCACGGCCGGGATGATCGCCCCTTGCGGCACCACGTGCGCCGTGTCGCCCAGCAGGGTGGCGTGGGCCTGGTCGGGCTCGGCGCCGCCGATTCGCGCGGCGAATTGCTCGTCGCCGGAAAGTCGGGCGGCCTTGTCCGCCGCCTTGCCGGTTTCGCTCTTGGCCGAGCCCTGGGGCGCGCCAGCTGCGGCAGCTCCGGCCGATCCGCCTTCGCCGGGCGGCGCCAAGTCGACGATGAGCGCTGGAGATCTCAGGCGCTGCTGTTGGTCGGCCTCTCCCGCAAGCTCAGCGGCGGTGGGCGAGGTTGCTTGCTTGCCGAGGGCCAGGGAGGGCTGCGCCACTGGCGTTCCGAAAGCGATCGGCGGCGCGGGCGGAGCCGCCGGCGAAGTGGTCGCGATCCCGCGCGCCGCAGCTTCCGCTAGGTCCAGCCCGGGCGGTGGGTCGAGGGCCGCGATCTGCACGGCGCCCGGCTTCGCGGCGTGGCCCGCTGGCGCCGGCGTGCGCTGATGGCTCAGCCAAAGGAAAGCGGCGAGGCCGAGTGCGCCGGCGCTGGCCATCAGCAGAACCCCGCCACGTTGGGGCCGGGAGGCGGCTACGACAGGTCGCAAAGCCTCGACGTCGTCACCTTGCGGCTGGCCCGGCCCGCTCATGGTTCGATCTCCGTGGCCTTGGCGTTTGCGGCGACATGCGGCTTCGGCGCTTCGGGGCCGGGGTCGGGTTCGCGCCAGCCGTCGTTGATGACGGTCGTCGAGTCGGGGCCATTACGCAGCACGAACCGCGGCGCGATCTGTTCGACCACCAGGTAGCCGTCGCGCACGCCGTAATTGACGAGGCTTTCGCCCCCCTTGCCGGCGACGGCGAAGATCGCCGGCGTAGGTGTGGCCTCGGGCCACCGGAAATAGGTGAAGTGCTGGTCGTCGAACACGACCGACGGCAACAGGGCGCGCCCGCCGAGATAGCTGTAGCGCGTGTTGGCGCGAACCGGCTGCGCGGGCGCTGCGGCCGGCGGGGCAGGGGGCGCGGCTGGGGGCTTGGCATAGACAAACTGGACCACATAGGTGCGGTCCGTGTTCCGCGCCGGCTTCGAGCGGGGCGTCTCCAGTTCGAAGGCGTAGCGCCTCTGGTCGGTGACGACAGTCATGTTGGTCACGGCTCCAGCGCTGAGCGGCTTGAGAAACAGCAGGTTGGCCCGCTTGTTCGGGGTCACTTGCCAGGCAAGCGCATCGCCGATCGAGACGTTCTCAATCCGCTCGTCGCTGGCGAATTCGACCATCATCTGGAAGCCCAGCTGGCCGCGCAGCAGCACCAGCTGGTCGGCGTCGTAGGGCAGGGTGCGGATGCGCGGGTCGACGGCTCCGGGCTTTGGAGCCTCGACCGCGAGGGCGGGCGGCGCGGCCGCCACGGCTATGGCGACCAGGGCCAGGGCGAGCGCGCGGGTCATGGCGTCGGCGCGCCCAGGGGGCCGTCGAAGCGCACAGGCGTCGGCGCGATGGTCTCGGCGTCCCGGCGATAGCTCAGCACCTGGAAGCCGAGCGGATCGAGGAACCGGTCCTCCATCCGCATCGGCGCGCCGGTGAAGCGGAAGCCGACCACCGCCGTCCAGTCCCGCCGCTCCCCGCCTTGGGCGCCGGCGTCGTGGCGCAGGGTGTCGAAACGCACCAGGGCGCTGCCGGGGCCGAGCAGCGAGACGCTTTTGATCGTCGTGGAGACTACGGTCTGCGGCGGATAGAGCTTCAGCGGGCTGGCGGGATTGGCCTTGTCCAGGCTGTCGCGATACTGGCGGCGCGCCTCGCCGTCTGACCATAGGGTGACTTTGCGATAGTTCTCCCGCAGGTCCGTGGCGTCGAAGGTCTCGCGCGCGATCACGTACTGGACGAGGGCCGACTGCGTCAGCGCCTGGTCCTGGGGCAGGGGGCCGGGTTGCAGGCCCCTGACCGTCTCGACATAGCCGCTCTGACGGTCGACCACGATCGTGTACGGAACCACGGTCTTGAGCGGAGCCATGGCGGCCAGGGCGACGGCTTCGAGCGCGGCCACGGATGCGGCCGCGGCCGCGATCGTCAACGCGGCGCGACGCGAACGCCGCATCCGCTCGACCGGGTCGTCGTTCCAGCCGTCACCGCCGATATCGGCGACCGGCCCGAGCAAGCGCATGAAGGAAGATCCAGTCATTCTCAATTCGCCCTCCTGGGCCCTGAGGTGCGGGGCGCCGCACGGCGACGCGGGGCTTGGCCCAGGCGTGGCTCGGCGAAGGGGGCGGGTGCTGCGCCGCGGCCGGCGGCGGAGGCGGCGCCGATCCCGCCAATGGTCGACGACGCGCCCGCGGTGGCATGTCGATCCGAGACGAAGATCTGTTCGCGACGGACCTGCGCCGATACGACGGCGGCCAGCCGGGTCGAGCGCGATGCGGCCGGGTCAGCCTGTGCGCGTTGTACGGCCGGTGCGGCGGGCGCCGGCGACCGGCCGGGCCATGCCTTGGCTGGCAGGCGGAAGCCCCCGAATACGATGGCCGAGGCGGCGATCGATCCGGCGGTGACGGCGGCGAATACGATGGACAGGGTCAGGATGCTGTAGACCGGCGCCAGGCTGAAATCGCCCTTGGCCCTCAGTTCGGCAAGCTGGGTCAGGTTCGGTTCGAGGATCGAGAGGATCACCGCCAGAAGCAGCATCGCCGACAGCGGGGCGAAAGCGAAGCCGAGCGCCGCTCTCAGCCAGCCTTCGAACAGGCCGCGGGTGGCGTCGAACAGGGCCAGCGCGATGAAGATGGGGCCGACCGCCAGGAGCACGCCGAGAACGATCTTTGCGGCAAGCACCACGCCAAGGCTCGACAGCAGGAGCAGGCCTGCCGCGGCGGTCAGGGCTGTCGATGCGAAGCCGCCGCCACCGACCAGGACCGCCGCAGCCAGGCCGGCGTGCTGGGAATAGGCGGCCGAGGCCGCGGTCAGGGCGTCGATCGCGGCCTGCAAGCCGTCGAAGATGTCGCCGGGGTTGTCGCCGATGCTGCGCAGCATGGCGGTGGCGATCTGGGCTGGACCATCGAACAGGCTCGTGAACACCAGGGCCTGGTAGTTGTCCCATTGGCTGGCGAACGCGGTGACCGCGGCGAGCTTGATCGCGGCGAGGGTCACCTCGCCGACCCGCAGCTCCATGCGGCCGAGCATCAGCTGATAGCCGATCAGGGCGACGAACAGGGTCATCAGCGTGGTGAGGGCCGGAGCCAGGCCGCCCGAGCCCTGGAACAGCGAGGCGTAGCCGGAGTGAACCAGCTCGCGCACGTGGCAGTCGGACTGCGACAACAGGCTGCGCACCAGAGGCGCGTCAGCCGCGGGGACCGCGCAGGCGCTGGACATCACGCTCGCTCCTGCAGCAGGGGCAGCCAGGCCGCCGGGTCGTCGCCCACTTCGGCGCGGATCTCGTCCAGCCGCCGCACCGAGCTCTCCCGCCCTGAAAGAACGGTCAAGAGCCCGGGCATGCCCGAAAGATCGAGCCGGGCCACGACGCTGTCGGTCCCGTGCTTGATCAGGAAGCACCGGGCGGCGTCCGGCAGCGTGCGGATGATGTCGAGTTCGTGGGCGGTCAGACCGAAGCCGCCACAATAGTCTTCGGCCTGGGCCTTGGGGTTGATCATGAAGATCTGGGTCGCGGCCTGTTCGATGATCGCGCTGGCGATCTGGCTGGACAGGGCGTCGGATGCGCTCTGGGTGCAGAAGCCCACCACGCCGTTGCGCTTGCGGATGGTCTTTTCCCAGTCCTTGATGCGATGGACGAAGGCGGGGTCGTCCAGCGCCTTCCAGCCCTCGTCGATGACGATGATGGTCGGCCGCCCGTCCAGCCGCTGCTCGACCCGATGGAACAGGTACATCATCACCGGCGTGCGGGCGGCGGGATCGTCCAGCACCTGGGTCATGTCGAAGCCCAGGGTGCTCGCGTCGAGATCGAGGCGGTCTTCCGGGTTGTCGAACAGCCAGGCGTAGTCGCCGCCCTCACACCAGGGGGCGAGGCGGGCGGCCAGATCGGCCGCGGACGGTCGGCTGCGGCCGCGGAACAGCTCGGCGAAATATCGCAGCCGGCGAAGCTGGGGCGGCTGAGCGAAGTTGGCGTCGACCGCGTCGGCGACCTGGGCCAAATCCTCGGCGCTGAGGATCTCCCCCTGGCGCGAAACCAGCTTGACCACCCATTCGCAGAGGAAGCGCCGATTTTCCGGGCCGTCCGCCAGCAGGAGCGGATTGAAGCCTGTGGTCCGGCCGGGCCTGATCAGGTCGTAGCGACCGCCGATGGCGCGCAGAAAGATCTCGGCGCCGCGATCCTTGTCGAAATAGACCGTTCGTGGACTGAGCTTCTGAGCTTGGGCGAGAAGAAACGCCAGCACCACGGTCTTGCCGGCCCCGGATGGGCCGATCACGGTGAAATTGCCGAGGTCGCCCTTGTGGAAGTTGAAATAGTAGGGTCCGGCCGACGTGGTCTCCAGGAGCGTGACCGCCGGCCCCCAGTGGTTGCCCTGGGCCTGGCCCACTGGAAAGTTGTGGCCGCTGGCGAGGCTGGCGAAATTGCCGCTGGAAATCAGCGCCCGCCGGGCGATGAACTTGAAATTGCCGGGAAACTGGGCCCAGAAGGCGGCCTCGAGGTTGACGTCCTCGCGAACCGAAATGGCGCCCAGCTCGGTGAAGGCGGTCTGCACGTCTGCGGCGGCAAGACTGGCCGCTTCCGGACTGTCGCCGCGGACCATCACCGTCAGGTGGTGCTCGCCGAAAGCCGAGCGGCCGGCGGCCACATCGTCCTTGGCGGCTGTCAGGTCGTTGCGGAGGCTGAGGGCTTCGTCATCGGCCGCCCGCATCCTGCGCAGGGCGAGGTTCATGCGGTCGAGCGCGGCCTGACGGTCGACGAAGGCGAAACTTTCACTGATCACCATTTCGGCCGGCAGCCGCAGGAGGTCGTCCAGCATCCCCGGCGCCGTTTGGGCCGGGTAGTCCTTGAGCGAAACCATGGCGGCGAAGCTCCTGGCCAGATCGCCGGACGGGCCGAGCTCCAGCGTATCCGCGCCGAAGCTGACCCGCCGATAGGGCAGGTAGAGGCCGACGTCGCCGCTCGGCTCCAGCACCGGGCGCAGCTCCCCATTGAACAGCAGCGAAAGGAACTCGAGCGGCTCGGAGCATCGGCCGGTGGGGCTCGAATAGGCGGCCAAGAGGCGCGCGCCGTAGGGCTCCAGTGCGGACAGCAAGAGGTCGCGGGCCCCATTCAGCGCCGCCCGTTCGCGCGCCTGGCTCGCCGCGGCCTCATGGCGATCGCTCGCCCGGGCGAGCCCGTTCAACGCGCCCTGAAGCAAGCCCAGCCGCCCGGGGGCGGGCCGGCGAACAAGGGTCAGGAACAGGTCGTTGACGTAGAGCTTGCGCACCGACAGCCGCGCCCGCCAGGCCGCATCCAGCGAGCGGCTGAACGAATCCGGGAAGGCGCCGTCGAACTGGGGCTCGACCTCTCGGCGGACGATGTGATGATAGAGAGCGAAGCGTGGATTGCCGACGCCACGCAACATGGTCTCGCGCACCGTCTTGCGGTAGTTCAGCTCGTCGCTGTCCGCGGTCTCGAAGGGAAAGCCGCGCAGGCGCAGCACCTGCATCAGCCGCCCGTCACGAAGCTGGATCGTGGCTTCGTCGAGGTGGCGAGCATAGGGCAGGCGTGCGCCCGCTGGCTGTTCCAGGCCGGGCTTCAGCGCCAGTCCAGGTTTTGGCGTTCGCGCCAGCATCGGTCACGCGCCGTAGGTGTTGCAGCGCCAAAAGGCGTGGTTGCGGACACGCGGGCATTGGGCCAGCCGCATCAGCCACAGGTCGAAAAAGCGCGGCTCCTTCAGGCATCCCAGATAGCCGACGATGTGGATCGCGACCGAGACGACGAGTGTCCAGAACGACTTGGTGACCAGGAACACCTCCATGCTGGCCACGGCGTTGAGCACGAAATAGCTGTAGGTCACGCCCGCGAACATCTGCGGGCGGGTCAGCGCGACGAACACCGGATCTCGGTCGAGACGGCTCATCTCAGAGGCCCGTCCCGGAAGCCGCAGTCTTGATCCCGGCGACGATCGCCGCCGCGCCGAACACGATGAAGCAGCCGAGGATCACCGTCGCGCCGCGTCGCCAGTCGATGCGCCCCGTCAGCATGCCGAGGCCGGTGGCCCCCACGGCGATCACCGCCAGCGAGGTGGCGACATTGCCCAGGAGCGTGCCCTGGATCCAGCCCACCGCTGAGACGATGGCGCCGGAGCCGGACGGGTCGAGGGCGGCGGACTGCGCGTGGGCGGCGCCGGCTTCGGCGACCATCAGAAGGCTTAGCGCGAGGGTGCGGGAGTTGGGACGGAGTTTCATTTTTGGGTGGTTCCGGATTGCACGCCGACAGCGGGCGCCTGGCTCTGGCTGAGGCGGGCGAGCACCGCCGCCACATAGGCGCGGGTTTCTTTGAAGGGGGGGACGCCGCCATAGCGATCGACGGCGCCCGGCCCGGCGTTGTAGGCCGCCAGGCTGAGGACCAGGTCCCCGTTGTAGCGACGCATCAGTCCGGCCAGGTAGGCCGCCCCGCCCAGGTAGTTCTGCGCCGAGTCGAACGGATCGACGCCCAGGGCCCGGGCGGTGGCCGGCACCAGCTGCATTTCGCCAATGGCGCCGGCGCGCGAGACCACGCCCGGCCGGAAGCGAGATTCCCGCCAGGCGACCGCTTCGATCAGCTGAGCGCTGAGGCCGGCGGCCTGGGCGGCCTGGGCCGCCCGAACGGGGGCAGGCGCCGATCGAGGGAGCGGACGCTCGGGTGACTGGGCGATGACCCGGGCTCCGTCAGCCGTGAAGGCGGTCGGTCGGTCAAAGACCGCCACGGCGCCGTCGGCGCCCACTTCGATCACTTGGGCTGAGGCGCCCTGGGCGCAACCGGCCACGATCAGGCCGACCGCCAACGCTCCCATCCTGGCGGGGATGCGGTTCATCGAAAGACCCCTGTCAAAGGCGCTCGGATCGACCCCGACCACGCACCGTTGGTCTGCCGCGCTCGCTCCGCGCCGGCCTAGGAATTCGGGCGAGGCGGAGGTGTGCGCGGGAAGCCGAGGGTGAGGCTGGAGAAGGTGGTTTCGAAATCCGCCCTCGGATCGCCCACGATCGGCTTCGTCCAGACTACGTTGAACTGCCAATTCCCGATGCGTGGGACCTTGAAAAAGGCGCGCCCCGCCTGATCGGTTAGGCGGGAGGCCATGGGCCGGGCGTCGAAATCCAGGTTGTTGAGCTTGACCAGCGCGCCCGCCAGGGGGCGGCCTTCATAATAGATGCGCACCGGAAGGTCCTCGCCGGCGCCCGGCGCGTAGGGATCGGCCTCCGGCACGATTTCGAGACTGAGGCCCAGCCGCTGGGTGGCGACCGGCTGGCCTTGGCGCTCCGCTGAGCCGACCTGAACGATGGCCTTGGCTCGCCGGCTATAGACCTCGCGGCCGGGCGCTTCAGTGGTCTTGTTGCGGGCGCGCAGCTCGATGGCTTGGGTCAGGCCCTCGGCCTTGATGTAGTCGGTGAAGCGGATGCCCGGCAGTTCGCTCTGGGTCTGATTGGTCTCCAGCGCCAGGACATATTCCCCGCGCCGCGCAAAAGGCAGCTGGGTGTCGATATTCGCCGCGCCGAGCCTCAATTCCCCACGGCGATCGGAGCGACCGTCGGGGCCGAAGCTTTCAAATCGCGTGATGCGATCGGCGGGGATCAGCGACTTTTCGCGGTATGGCCCGTGGCCGACCAGGATCGTCATCGTCGTCGTCCCGCCCTGCGACAGCCAGAACGCGGCCGGCTGGATCCAGAAGTCGTGGGCGGCGGCGAAGGTCGGCGCACCGATCGCCGCGGTCAGCGCCAGCAGCGTCCGGAGCTGGCCGGCGCGGCCTCGCCAGATCCATCGCGGTCGATGCGTCGATCCGCCGTCTTGGCCCGTAGGTCTGTTCGAATTGTCCCTGCCGGAGTTCGAAGATGTCATTGCGGAGTCCTCAGTCGATCGTCGACGGAAATACGAGGGCGGGAGCGATCCGGGCGCATGGGCGCGCAAATTCCAATTGGGCGCCTCACCTCGACGTGCGGCGACTGGCGGTCGCGGCGACTTCCGCCGCCTTCGCGCTTAGCCTGGCGGCCAGCCCGGCCGAGGCCCATACAGGTACTGGCCTGGCCGGCGGCTTCGTCTCCGGCTTCCTCCATCCTTTGAGCGGACTGGACCACCTGTTGGCCATGGTCTCGGTGGGGCTCTGGGGCGCAATTCTCGGACGGCCGCTGCTGGTGGCGTTGCCGGTGATCTTTCCGGCGATGATGGCCGCGGGCGCCGCGCTCGGGATGTTGAATACGCCCATGCCGCCGGTCGAGCTCGGCATCGCGGTCTCGGTCCTGGTGCTGGGCGCAGTGATCGCCTTCGGCGCCCGGGCGCCGGTCTGGCTGGCCTGCATCCTGGTCGGCGGCTTCGCCCTGTTCCACGGTTACGCCCACGGGCGCGAGCTGCCCTCGGCGGCCGACCCGGTGGGCTATAGCACCGGATTTGTGCTCTGCACGGGCCTGCTGCATGTGGCCGGCATCGGCCTGGGCGCGCTGAACGATCGTAGGGACGGCGCCATCATGGTGCGCGGGCTTGGCGGCGGCATCGCCCTGGCTGGGATGGTGTTCCTCTACCGCGTGCTCGCCTGATGCGCGGAGGTCCGCTCCCTCCCGCCCTGTTGTGCGCGGCGATCGGCCTTGCGCTGGGTTATGCGCCGTGGCGGACCGGGCTATTGGCCTGCCTCGTGGTCACCGCCGTCTCAGCGGCGGTGTCGATCCTGTCGCTTCCGCAGGCCTGGACGGATCTGATCTTCGCCGGCTGTTGGATCAGCGTCGCGCTGAGCGCCGCCTGTGTGCATCTTCCGCACAGGATAGGCCTGCCCGGCGCGGTTCTGCTGGCGGTCAATGGCGGGGTCTGGGCCGGCATGGTGGCCAAGGCGGGCGGCGATGGACCGACGCTGATGATCGCCCTGCCTTTGCTGCTGCTTTGCCTGCCGAGCCATTGGCTTGCGGTCAGCGGCCGCGGCGTCGCCGTCAAGGTGGCCGCAAGCTGGCTGATCGCGATCGCCGGCCTCGAACTGATGGTCGGGCTCACGCCGACGCCGGGCTACAAGCCGGATCACATGGATTGAAGGCTTTGTTGGCGCAGAACCGCAGGCCCGGACGCGCCCCGCGTCCGGCCAATCCATCAATTTCACCGTCAGTGATTTTTCAGCGCGCCGGAGATCGAATGCGCCATGGAGGCTGATGCGCTTGCTTTCGCGCGAGATCGGCGCGCGATCCTATTGACTGCAGGCGTTACTGCGGCCGTGTTTGGGCTCTCTCTGATGAGCCTGGTTGCACGCCAGGATTTCGGTCGGCTCGCCGCAATCTGGCCTGCCAACGCCGTTGTGACGGCCGTTCTGCTGCGGGCCCCAAAGCGCCTCTGGCCGCAAGTCCTGGCGGCGAGTCTGGTCGGCAATGTCGCCGCCAAATTGATCATTGGAAGTCACTTCATCCCAAGCTTCGTTCTGCCGATCTCCAACAGCGTGGAGATCTGGATATGCGCCGAAATCGTCAGGCGGTTCGCCGGGGCCCAAGTGGATCTGTCGCGCCCGAGCCACCTGCGCATCTTTGTGGCGTCGGCGGGACTGATCGCCCCGATCGCGTCCGGCCTGCTCGCCGTATCCGTATTGGCTACTTGGCGGGACGACGCCTTCATAAGCGATTTGATCGATTGGTGGACGGCTGACGGGCTGGGGCTGCTGATCGTCACGCCGGCGCTGCTGGCGCTGACGCCGCCAGCGCTCGTCGAACTTTGGCGCTTAGTGCGCAGCGGCCGCGGCGCGCTGGCCATCCTCTCGCTGGTGCTGAGTCTGGCGTTGGTGTTCGGCCAGACGCGTTTTCCGGCGCTGTTCCTGGTTCCGGGCGCGTTGGTCTACGTCGCGTTCGACCTTCAGCTGACGGGCGCTGCTCTCGCCCTTTTGTGCACGGCCTTTGCGGTGCTTATTCCAACCGTTGTCGGCCTGCGCGCCGAACCCTTGTCTCGGATGCCTTTCAGCGACGCCGTCGTCGATTTGCAGTTGTTCCTTGCCGCGGCGACGCTGCTGGTGTTGCCGGTTGCGGCCGCTGTCGCGAGGCGCGCGCAGCTGGAGGAGGCGCTGCTGCGTCGGACCTTCGAATCCGAAGCCGCGTCGATCGCCAAGTCCGAATTCCTGGCCAATATGAGCCACGAGATCCGGACCCCTTTGACGGCCGTGATCGGATTCGCCGGACTGCTGGAACGGGCGCCTGAGCTTTCGCCCAAGTCGCACGCCCATGTGATGCGCATCAGCCAAAGTGGTCGGGCGCTGTTGGCGATCGTCAACGACGTGCTCGACTTCTCCGAACTGGACGCCGGTCATACACGCCTGGAGCCGCACAGCTTCGATCCGGCCGCGCTGGTCCGTGAAGCCGTGGACCTGGTGGCCGACCAGGCGTCAGCAAAAGGGCTCGCCCTTTGGCTCGAGGTCGACGCCCTGCCGCCACGGCTTTGGGCCGATAGCGCACGACTTCGACAGGTTCTGCTCAACCTGTTGGTCAATGCAATCAAGTTCACCGACACGGGTTCGGTCGACGTCAGGGTCAGCCATGACGGGCTCGTCGGCAGCTGGTTATGGGTGACTGTGGCGGACACGGGCGAGGGCGTGCCGGAGCGGCTGCGTCATAGACTGTTCCAGCATTTCTCGCAGGTCGACGGCTCCAACACCCGCCGCCATGGCGGCATCGGCCTGGGTCTGGCGATCTGCAAGAGCCTCGTCGACCTGATGGGCGGGGACATCGGCGTCGAAAGTCGGGACGGTCCGGGTTCGATCTTCTGGTTCACAATTCCCGCGCCGGAGGCGGAAGACGACTATCGCGCCGCGCCGCCATCCCGGGCGCCCGGCGAGCCGAAGCGTCAGGCCGACATCCTGGTCGTCGACGACGTCCCCGCCAACCGCGAATTGGTCCGCGCCATGCTGGAGGCGATGGGCCACCGGGTCGAGGAGGCCGGCGACGGCCTTGAGGCGGTCAATGCCGCTCATCGGTTGCGCTTCGATCTCATCCTGATGGACCTGCATATGCCCCGCATGGACGGCCTAGAGGCGACGCGCCAAATTCGGGCGCGCTCTGCGCTCAATTGCGACACACCCGTGGTTGCGCTCACGGCGAACGTGCTGGACGCCGATATCGCGTCCTGCCTGGAGGCCGGAATGGACGATCACCTGTCCAAGCCGATCGTACCCGCCAAGCTTGTTGCGACGATTGGGCAATGGACAGATCCGGCTAGGACAGTGAGATCCGCGTCATGAAAATCCGGGACGTCAGTTTAGTTGGGACTGATCTCAGTGCGGGCCTGGCTAGCGGCCGAACACAGCGCGGACACGTGCAGTCAACAAGAGAAGGTGGCTCTCGGCGCAATTTGAACATTTGACGGCCGAACCTTGCCTGCTCCTACCTTAGGGCGCGGGCGAAGCTGAGCATTAACGGAAGAGTTGTTGCCATTGGCTCCTCCGGCGTCGCGACCAACGCCTCGATCAGCGCCTCGAACTGGCGCTGCTCGGGATCAGGGCCGCCTATTGTTGCCTGGTTGGGTCGTCCGGCGCCGCGGGATTGCTTGAACGGCAGATCGCCGTGGAGCTGCGCAGCACGATGTCGTGGCTGAGGATCTGGCGGGCGGGCGGCTGTGGCGGCGCGGGGTCCAGTTCGGCCAGCAGTTGGGCGAACAAAAGGTCGCCGGCGGCTTCGCCCAGGGCCACCGCGTTCTGGCGGACGGTGGTCAGCGGCGGCCAGAGCATGTCCGAGCCCGGCATGTCGTCGAAGCCCACCACCGACAGCTGGTCCGGCAGGGACAGGCCCAGTTCGTGCGCCACCTTGATCACGGCGGCGGCCATTTCGTCGTTGCTGGCGAAGATGGCGGTCGGGCGGTCGGGGCGGCGCAACAGGCGCTCGGCGCAGATCGATGCGGTGGCGTAGCTGAAGTCGCCATTCTCGATCAGCTGCGGATCGGGGGCGATGCCGGCGGCTTTCATCGCATCCTCGAATCCCTGCTGGCGCAGATGGGTCGCCGCATGGTTGGCGAGCCCGCGGATGAAGCCGATGCGGCGGTGTCCATAGGCCAAAAGGTGCTGGGTGATCTGGCTGGCCGCCCGACGCTCGTCGATGCGCACGGAGGGGGCGTGAGCCGCCTCCTTCAGCGGCGAGATGCAGACGAAGGGCACGCCGGCCTGCTCCAACACGCCCTGAATGATGTCGCTCTCTGTCACCGGGGCGGTCAGCACTGCGCCGGCCAGCTGCAGGTGTTCGACCAGCGCGCGGGCGCGGCGCTCGAACTGGGCGCTCTTATAGTCGAGCTCTTCGACCACGAGATGATAGCCGTAGTGGTGGCAACGGCTGAGCAGGCCGATCTGCACGGCGTTGGTATAGTGGCCGCCGCGGTCGCCATAGAGCTGGGCGACCACCAGCGAGCGGCCGGCGGCGCGGGCGCGCGGGTCATGGGCCTGGCTGCTCATCTGGAAGTTCAGGGCGTTGACGGCGGCGTTCACGCGCTGGCGCATGCGGGCGCTGACGTGCGGCTCGCCGTTGACTACGCGGGAGACCGACTTGATCGAGACCCCGGCGGCTTCCGCCACATCGCTGATGGTGGGTCTGCGGGTCACGGGCGTCCCTGGTTGCGGTCCATAGCCATGCGTTGGTCCCGGTATAGTGGAGCTGTTCGTTCGCGCCAAATGCGAGGGCGGCGGCGGTCGGGCGGGCGTGTCATCGGGTCAAGACCTCCGCACCGCCCGGGGCGGCCTCGAGCCGCACGTCGCTGACTTCCAGGCTGAATGGCCCCTGGGCGGCCAGGACGAAGGGCGCCCGGACCGGACCGGACGGAAGCAGACCTTTCAGCGGCGCGGCGATGGTGACCCAGCCGCCGCGCGGCGCGCGGCTCAGGGCCGGTCCGAGGTCGAGGCCGCTCGGGCAGGCGCCCGTACAGTCGACGCCCAGACGCACGGGGCCGGCGGGCGGCGCCTCAACGCGGACCTCGAACACCAGGCTGAGCCCGCCGGCGGACGCGGCGGCCAGGTCCTGCGGCTCGGCGGCGGCGAGGTAGAGACGCGCCGGCCGGTCGCCCCGCCAGACCGCCTTCAGGGCGTCCTCTTGCACGCGATGGTCGGCGGGGGTGACCACCAGGCTGAGGCTTGGGGTGTGGCTCTCGCCGGATGACGCCGCCACCGCCGGGTCCTGGTCGTCGCCCAGATAGGCGCGGTAGGGCGAGAGCGCGCCGCGGTCATAGAGCCGGATGCGGCCGTCCGCGCGGCGCGCAGCTGACGGCGGCGCCTCGGCCACGTGGTCCGGCCCCTGCTCGGCGCCTTTAAGGGTCAAGCCGTAGCCGATCTGGAACAGGGCGTGATCCGGGCGGCCGTCCACGATCTTCGGCGGCGCCGGCTGGTCCGGCCAGGGGAAGGGCAGGCGGCCTGAGAAGTCGCGCGGCCCGGCGAACAGCATGTCGGCCACGCCCTCGCCCTCGGCGCCGGGCAGCCAGGCCGCGACGAAGGCGTCGGCGGCGTTGAGTTCGGGGCTGACATAGAGCGGCCGGCCTGAAAGAAGGACCGCGACCACCGGCACCCCTTGCGCCTTCAGCCGCTTCATGATCGCCAGGGCCTGCTCGGCCTGAGGCGGCGCCGCGAGGTCGGGAACGTCGCCGCGGCCCTCGGCGTAGGGTTCCTCGCCGAACACGACCACGGCCGCGTCGGGGCGATGCTCGAAGCGGCCGTCGGCGCTGAAGGCGGCCTGTCCGCCGGCTGCCTTGGCCGCCTGCTCGATCCCGGCCAGAAGGCTGGTGGCGCCGGGGAAGTCGGCGTTGACGGTCTCGGAGCCCTGCCACGTCAGCGACCAGCCGCCGACCTGCTGGGGGATGCTGCGAGCCGCCTCGCCGACAACCAGGATGTGCGAGGTGGGCGACAGGGGCAGGACATGGCCCCGGTTCTTCAGCAGCACCAGGGATTCGCGCACGGCCTGCCGCGCCAGGTCCCGCTCGGCTGCTCCGCCGGGAGCCTCTGTCCGGGGGGCGCCGCTGCGAGTGGAGGGCGGACCCTCCTCGAACAGGCCGGCGCGGATCTTGACCCGGAGGATGCGGCTGACGGCATCGTCGATGCGGCTCAGCGGCACCGCGCCGCTCTTGGCTTGCGTCAGCAGGCTTTCATAGGCCGCCTTCCAGTCGCTGGGGGCCATGATCATATCGATGCCGGCGTTGATCGCCGCTGGGCAGTCGAAATTGCTGCAGCCCGGCGCCTGGCCGATGGCGTTCCAGTCGCTGACCACGAAGCCGTCGAAGCCCATCTGGTCCTTGAGCACGTCGGTCAGGAGATGCTTCTGCACGTGCATCTTCTCGCCGTTCCAGCTGGAGAACGAGGCCATCACCGTCTGCACGTCGGCCCTGATCGCGCCGTAGTAGCCGGCGGCGTAGCGGTCCCGCAGCAGGGCCTCGGAGACTTGGGCGTCGCCCTGGTCCACGCCGTCACGTGTCGCCCCGTCGCCGATGAAATGCTTGGCCGTGGCGATGACATGGTCAGCTCCGAACTGGTCGGGCGCGCCCGGCGCGCCTTGCAGGCCGCGCACCATGGCCTCTGCCAAGCGGCGCACGATGGCCGGGTCCTCGGAGAAGCTTTCATAGGTGCGGCCCCAGCGCGGATTGTCGGCCACCGCCACGGTGGGGGCGAAGGCCCAGTCGATCCCGCTGGAACGCACATCGGCGGCGACGGCCCGGCCGATTTGCTCGGTCAGGCCAGGATCATTCGCGGCCCCCAGGGCGATGTTGTGCGGAAACAGCACCGCGCCGAACATGTTGTTGTGCCCATGCACCGCATCCGTGCCCCAGAGGATCGGGACGCCGCCGCCCTTCAGGCTCTCGGCGCGGAAACGGTCGGCGAGGCTCCGCCAATCGTCGATCGAGGCATGAGCGTGCCCGTCGGGGGGCGATCCGCCGCCATTGAGGATCGAACCCAGGTAATAGGCGCCGGCCTCTTCGGGCGTGATGGCCTTGATCTCGCCCTGGATCATCTGGCCGACCTTCTGCTCCAGGCTCATCCGCGACAGGATCGAGCGCACCCGCGCCTCGACCTTGGCGTCGTCGGCTCGCACCGGCCGTTCGGCCCGGGGCCAGGCCGGCGCCGGCGACTGGGCGAGCGCCGGCGCGGCGCAGAGCGCCAGGCTGCTCGTGACAGCGAGAAGGGCGGAGCGGATGCGGCGCATGCGAGGGCGAGCTCTCTGAAGCGGAACTGTCGTCGAATTGATCGGAAAAGCGCCGGCGCCCGCCCGGGGGTGAGGGGCGCCGGCGGAAGTGCGGCCGCGGACGACTGACCGTCTTTGGCCGAAATCGTAGAGCTCTCCTGTCTGAAAATTGACCTTATCCGTATGGCTAGGCCGGACAAATGTAAAGCGAAAGAGGTCGGGCGAAGTTGACCGCCTCTGCCGAGCCTGAAAAAATATCAATAAAAACAGAAAGTAAGTTTTGCATCCTGCTCTCTGGCGCTGCCTGGCCAATTGGGCTTCGTTGTCTTATTTGGCTCATTTTGCCCCGGGCTCTGGTGGCTGGGCTAGGCCCTGGTGGCGTCGGTTCGGATGCTTTGAGGGCAAAACGTCCCCGCCATTGACCCGCTTTCGGCGCTTCAGCGAGGTTTCCTGGGGGATTTCTCAATTTTTATGTCCAGTTGTCAGATTTTTGGCCTGATAAATTGACAAGGTTGTCAGTCGGGCGTTACAAGATCGCCAGCTGCGAAGCGCGCCGGTCACAGGCGCTCGCCGGACCTTGCTGAGGAACGGTGAAACGAAAGGGGAGGCCAGTCATGACCCAGCGCCGTCAGAGCGCCGGCCGGACGATCGTTCGCGCCCTCCTGCGCCCGCAGCTGCAACTGAACACAGCCGAACAAGGCCAGGACCGTCGCGATCGCGCCGGCGCCGAGGCCAGGGCCGCCCGGGGACTGGCAAGACAATCCAAGAGGGGAGACCTGATGAAGACCCGCCTATCCAACACCGCCTCGATCGCCGTCTTGGCGCTCGCGGCGTTCGGCGCGGCCCTGCCCGCCGCGGCTCAGCAGGCCGCTGGCGCGACTGCTACCAACGCCGCGCCAGAGCAGGTGGGCGAGGTTGTGGTGACCGGCCTGCGCAGCTCGCTGCAGAACGCCATGAAGATCAAGGAGAACGCCAGCGGCGTGGTCGACGCGATCAGCGCCGACGACATCGGCAAGTTCCCGGACACCAACCTGGCGGAATCGATCCAGCGCATTCCTGGCGTGACCATCAACCGCAACAACGGCGAAGGCGCCCGCATCACCGTTCGCGGCTTCGGGCCAGAGTACAACCTGGTCACCCTGAACGGACGGGTGATGCCCGGCACGGCCGACCCGCCGCTGGGTTCGGGCCTGGGCGTGACCCGCTCGTTCGACTTCGAAAACCTTTCGGCCGACAGCATCAGCGGGGTCGAGGTCTACAAGACCGGCCGCGCCGACATCCAGTCCGGCGGAATCGGCTCCACGGTCGACATCCGCACCGCGCGGCCCTTCGACTATCACAGCCTGCAGGCGACCCTTCAGGTCAAGGGCACCGACGACACCAGCTCGCCCAAGGATAGCCTAAAGCCGGAGGTTTCGGGCCTGCTGTCCGACACCTTCTTTGACGGCAAGCTCGGTCTGCTGGTCAGCGGCAGCTACTCCGAGCGCCAGTCGCAGCTGCAGGACGTCAACATCAACGGCTGGCAGCAAGACCTGCTGACCAACACCACGCCGGGGGTGACCAGCTCGAACACCAATCCCGCTGGCCACATCTGGTCGCCGCAGGGCGAGAACTGGTTCTACGCCGACGCCAACCGCGTGCGCGAGAACGGTCAGGTGGTGCTGCAGTATCGCCCCATCGATTCGATGACCTTCACCATCGACGACACCTACGCCCTGCTGCGCGAATCCACCGAGCAGCATCAGGTGGGCGCCTGGTTCAGCATGCCCAACGACCTGCGCACCGCCACGGTGAACAGAGAGGGCACGGTCACCAACATGGTTGCGGCCGGCAACGACCTGGCCTTCGAGTCGGCCTACCAGCATTACCGAGCCTCGACCAACGAGATCGGCGTCAACGCCAAGTGGGACGCCACCGACAACGTGACCCTGACCTTCGACGCCGACGACGCGATCGCCACCTCGGGCGACCCTGGCTCGGAAGGCGACGGCGGCTTCAACATCATGGGCTTCAACAGCGCGCCCAACGGCAATCCGATCTTCGCCACCAAGACCTTCTGCCTCTGCAACCTGCAGATCCCGACGGTGACCTACGCCTTCAACAACGTGCTGTCCCCTGCCGCGGGGGGCAACGGCGGCATATCCGGTTTCAATCAGCTTTCGGCGGCCAACGCCTCCGAACTGTTCGGCCAAGACAACGGCACCATCTTCCGCTCGGAAGTGCAGCAGTGGGGCGGCAACCTGGTCTGGCGCAACCGCTCGGACAGCGCGCTGGAGAGCATCAGGTTCGGGGGCGGCGAGACCATCTCGACCACCCGCAACCGCAGCTTCAACAGCGGCAATCTCTATCCCTACTATTACGGCACGATCGGCAACGCTTCGGGCATTCCCTACACGGTGGTGCCGACCTCGGGCCTGTTCCAGGGCTTTTCCGGCGGCGGCTCGGCCAATCCGATCCCGTACATCTATTCCTACAACATGAACCAGGCCGTTCAGTACCTGGGCTCCTCCAGCTTCGTGCTGCCGGCGACCCCGACCAATGACGACCACATCACCGAGGACACCTGGAACGCCTACGTCCAGATGAACCTGGCCACCGAGTTCAATGGCATGCCGTTCAAGGCCCTGGTCGGGACGAGGTTCGAGCATACCGAGACCACCGCCAAGAGCCTGGTCCAGGTGCCGACCGCCATCACCCAGACCTCGGCCAGCGAGTACCAGACGGTGTTCGGCGGCGGGACCTCGTTTTCGAACATCCGCAAGTCCTACGACGAGTTCCTGCCCAGCCTGGACATGAGCCTGGGCGTGCGGCCGAACCTGATCCTCCGGGCCTCGTTCTCCAAGACCATCACCCGCTCGGACCTGACCGCGCTGGTAGGCACGGAGACCTTCAATAACTCGCCCAAGCCAGGCGCGCGTTCGATTTCGGCCGGCAATCCAGCCCTCTTGCCTTACGAGTCCTACAACACCGACCTGTCGGCCGAGTGGTACTACGGCAAGAACAGCTATGTTTCGGTCAATTACTTCAGCAAGTACGTCAACAACTTCCTGATCACCAAGACCAGCCAGGTCACCTACCCGAACCTGACCGACCCTTCGGCCGGGCCCCGCTATACGAACGCACAGAACGAGCTGATCGCCTCTGGCATCGCCAATCCGTCGTCGCAGCAGATCTTCGCCCGGATGCAGACCGACGCCGGCACGTCGGTGTTGACCGGCCTGCCGACGGATCCGGCGATCGTCTGGGACCTGACCGAGCCCTCCAACGCCCAGACCACCGAGATCCACGGTTGGGAATTCGCTATTCAGCACGTGTTCGGCGACAGCGGTTTCGGCGGACAGGTCAACGTGTCGCTGCCCTATGGCGGGCCGCACTTCGATCCCAAGGTCACCGGCAACCAGTTCGTGCTGCCGGGCCTGTCCAAGTCGGTCAATGTGGTGGCCTTCTACGAGAAGTACGGCTTCACGGGACGCCTCGCCTACAACTACCGTTCGAGCTACCTGGCCGGTTGGGGCCAATCCTCCTCGCCCGACGAGCCGATCTTCGTCGAGGCGCGCAGTCAGCTCGACGCCAGCGCGGCCTACAGCCCGACCAAGAACTGGAGCGTCTTCATGGACGCGATCAACATCACCAACGAGGGCCAGCGCACGTACGGCCGCTACAAGGACCAGTTCATGGGCGCCCAGGTGCTGAAGGCGCGCTATCAATTCGGACTGAAGTATAAGTTCTAGCGTCAGCCTGCCCGGCGGCCGCTCCCAGGGGCGGTCCGCCGGCATTGGCGCTTATGTTTTGAAGGATCCGACCCTCTTGGCCAATGTCGTCGTGCTCGACAAGGACCGCCATCGTCACCTGCGCGTGGCCACCGGTCACTCTCGCGCGCTGGGTTCGGATGTCGGGCTCTGTCCCATCACGCCGCGCGAGTTCGCCCTTGCCGCCGCCGCCTTTCCGCTGGCCTTCCGTCTGAACGGCGTCAGCGGCGAGCACGAGCCGGTGGCGCTGCTGGGCTTCCAGGCCGACGAGAACCTCTATCTGGAAGGCGAGGCCTGGCGGGCCAGCCACGTGCCCATGGACCTGCGCCGCCAGCCCTTCCTGCTGGCGCCTGCGCCGGGCGAAGCCAATGGGCCGCCGCGCCTGTCCCTGGCGCTGGACGAAGCCCATCCGCGGGTCTCCGAGGAGGCGGGGGAACGGCTGTTCTTTGCTCAAGGGCTGCGCACCGATTTCCTGGAGGCCGCCCGCAGTCTGGTGCTGGATTATTTCGAGGGCGTCGGCCAGGCGAGAGCCTTCGCCGGGGAATTGTTCCGCCTGGGCCTGCTCGAGCCCCTGCGGATCGAGGCCGAACTCGCCGACGGGCGCACCGTGGCCCTGACCGGGCTTCTGGGCGTGGACCGCGCGCGGCTCTACGCCCTGCCGGAGGCCGAGGTCATGGGCTTGTGGGGCAAGGGCTTTCTGGAGCTGGCCGTCTTGCAGGCCGCCAGCCTGAGCCATGTGCGGCGGCTGATCGACCTGAAGAACGCCCGCCTCGCCGGTGCGGCGGCCTGAGCCCATGGCGAACGGGCAGATCCGGCGCATCCTGATCGTCGGCGGCGGCACGGCCGGCTGGCTCACCGCCGCGGTTCTGGCCAGCCGCTTCCCGCGGCGCGAAGGCCAGGGGATGGCCATCACCCTGGTGGAATCCCCCAGCGTGCCGACCATCGGCGTAGGCGAAGGCTCCTGGCCGACCCTGCGCTCGACCCTGCGGGGGGTGGGGATTTCCGAATTCGACTTCCTCAAGGCCTGCGACGCCGCCTTCAAGCAGGGCAGCGAGTTCCGCGGCTGGCTGCATGGCGGCGAGGAGCGCTACCTGCATCCCTTCACCGCGCCGCTCGGCTGGGAGAGCTGGGGCGTGATCGACGCCTGGCGGCCTGACAGCGGCGGCGGCGATTTCGCCCACGACCTGAGCTTCCAGGCCGCGCTATGCGACCAGTCGCTTGCGCCCCGGCCGTTCTCGGCGCGCGAATACCAGGCGCCCGCCAACTACGCCTACCATTTCGACGCCGGCAAGCTGGGCGCGCTGCTGGCCGACCATGCCGTCAGGCGGCTGCAGGTCGAGCACATCCGCGACGATGTCACCGAGGCGGTGACCTGCGAGGACGGCCGTATCGCGGCCCTCAACACCCAGGCGGGTCGGCGGCTGGAAGCGGACCTGTTCGTCGACTGCACCGGCCTCGCCGCGCGGCTGGTGGGCGACAAGCTGGGCGCGCCGTTCGTCTCACTGAAAGGCCAGCTGTTCAACGATCGCGCCCTGGCGGTGCAGGTTCCCTATGCCGATCCGGCTGCGCCGGTGGCCTCGGTCACCCGCGCGACCGCCTGGGCCAAGGGCTGGATCTGGGACATTGGCCTCGGCGCCCGTCGTGGCGTCGGCTGCGTCTATTCCAGCGGCCACGCCGACGAGGTCGAAGCCGAGGCTGCGCTGAGGGCCTATCTGGCCCGGACGGGCGTCCAGGCCGAAGGAATCACACCCCGTGCCCTCAGGTTCGAGCCCGGCTATCGCCCCACGCCCTTCGTCGGCAACGCCGTGGCCGTCGGGCTTTCGGCCGGCTTCGTCGAGCCGCTGGAGGCTTCGGCGATCGTGATGATCGAGATGGCGGCCAAGGATCTGGCCGAGGGCTTGCCGCGGACCACGGACGCCCTGCCGCTGGCGGCCGCTCGGTTCAACGCCGCCGCCCAGGCCCGCTGGGCCGGCGTGGTGGAGTTCCTCAAGCTGCACTATGCGATCAGCCGGCGCAGCGACAGCGACTACTGGCGCGACCACCGTCGGGCCGAAACCCAGCCGGACGGGTTCCCGGATCGGTTGGCCCTGTTCGCCCAGCGCGCGCCGCACCGGCTGGACCTGCCGCGGGCGGACGAGCTGTTCTCGGCCTCCAGCTATCACTACGTCCTGAACGGCATGAGCTTCGAACGCGCCGAGAACCCGGCTTTCGACCGACCCGACCTGGCCCTGACACTGGCGGAAAAGATCGCCGAGACCAGAGAGCAGGCGAAGCGGATGGTCGCCACGCTGCCGACTCACCGGCAGTATCTGCAGAATCTGGCGCGGTTCGAGGCCCTCTGACCGCCCGCCTCCGCGCTGGAGCGCGCCCATGAAGAAGACCCCCCGGTTCGCCGAGGTCACCCCCAAACGGTTCCTGAACGAGATCAAGCCGCTCGGCCGGCCGGCCATTCTCCAGGGCCTGGTCGCCGACTGGCCGGCGGTGGCGGCGGGACGTGAGGGGGTCGGGGCCCTGGCGGCTTATCTCGACGCCCGGCGCTCGCACCCGACCCTGACCTGGTTCGAGGCCCCGCCCGAGGCCGAAGGGCGCATCTTCTACAATGACCGCTTCGACGGCTTCAACTTCGCCCGCCACGAAGGCTCCAGCGAGGCTTTCCTGCGCCGGCTGGAGGCGCTGGCGGGCGAGGCGCGCGCGCCTGCCCTCTATGCCGGCTCCCTGACGATGGGCAAGTACTTCGCCCCATTCCGCGTCGAGAACAGCCTGGCGCGGATGATTCCCGCCTCGAACTTCCTGGAGTCGATCTGGGTCGGCAACCGCACGCGAATCTCGCCCCATTTCGACCGGCCAGAGAACCTGGCCTGCTGCGTGGCGGGCGAGCGGGTCTTCACCCTGTTCCCGCCCGAGCAGACCGCGAACCTGTATATGGGCCCTCTGGACCTGACCCCTGCCGGCCAACCTATCAGTCTTGTCGATCCCAAGGCGCCGGACCTGGACCGCTATCCTCGTTTCGTCGAGGCGCTGGCCGCCGCGGAGGTCGCCGAGTTGTCGCCTGGCGACGTGCTCTATATCCCAAGCCTCTGGTGGCACGGGGTGGACGCGCTTAGCGGCTTCGGGGTCCTGGTCAATTATTGGTGGGATGAGACCCCATCCTGGTTCGGGGCGCCGGAACTCTGCCTGCGCCATGCCCTCCTGAGCCTGAAGAGCTTGCCGGCAGCCGAGAAGGCAAAGTGGCGGGCCATATTCGACTATCTCATTTTCGAGGTCGATGGGGAGGCGCTTGCCCATCTCGACGAGGAGGCGCGCGGCGTCGCTGGCGTTCTCAACCCGCAGCGATCGGCCCTGCTGCGACGAGAGATCATCAATGGGATGTCGCCGCCGGCCCCGGATTTTCGACTCGCTGACAGGGCCGCTGCTTCGGCGTAGTAAAATCAATCGTTTGGTGGGGAACCGTTCCGCCGACCAGTCGATCTGACGCCGTTCGCGAGGCGCGTCACAATGGTTTTGCAGACGTCGTTCTTTCCCTCGACCAATTGAGGACTTGATATCCGAAAGCGGCGGTGACCGCCGTAAGCAATCCGCCCCAGGTCATGTCAGCAACGGTTAGCGTAGTCGACCAAACCTTCATGATCGCCTGGCTTGTCAAATCGAAGGCGCCGTAAGCAAATAGGCCGAGCGCCAATCCCCGCCAAAACGCCGCCCGCACGCCTCCGGTCTTCGACGTCGGGGTTATGGCAAAGTAGATTATTCCTGAAATATATATGAAGTAGAAGGCCGCAGCGGCGGCGAGATTTGGACGATCCGCCAGGATCGATCCGATATTCGGCTGATAGAGGCGATCTCTGGCCAGATTTAGCCAGCAGAAGTCAGCGCCCAAAAAAAGCAGGGCGCATAGCGCGAAGCAAATCAAATAGCGCAGCATCTTCGCCTCTGGTTGGGCCGATCCGGATATTTTTACGTCGAGACGTGGAAAGTGGATCTGCGAGAGCAGCATCAATTTTGACTGACTGGGCAGGAACTCGAGAGTGAAGGCGCGCGATACGCTCCACTTGGCCAGCGAGCGGCCATTTCGACGGTCTAGAGAGGGGCCTTGGCCCTGGAAAGCTGTATGGCGAGGGCATAGGCGAACAGGGCGCCGTTGCCAAAGAATATGACCGACGCGAAGGTCGCCGCCTGGTTCGGGTCAAGACCGGTCGCCGGGTGTAGCAGGAGCATTCGAAGAGACTCGGCGAACAGTCCCGGCGTGGCCATCAGGGCCGCTATCGCAACCGCGTTCCTGGGATCGGCCCTCCGCCAACTTAGCGTGGTTCGAAACACGCCGCACACCGCAGCCGCTACGCCCAACCCCGTCAGGACCGCCACCGCCGGCCCCGAGGCAAAAAGCGCGCGCCCGCCCATGCGAAAAAGTACGGCGCCATTGAGCCAAACGCCCAGGCCGATCGCCGGGTAGATCGCGGCGCCGAGCCGGGAAGGCGTTGTCTTCGAGCCCTTATTCATCGGCGGCGCCTCCGTCGAGGCTCGCCAGGAAGCTGGCGGCCTCCTTAGTGATTTGCGATCGCCGCCCGGCGTCGAAGGCGTCCAGCGAGCGATACGGCATGGCAAGCCGGGGGTTTCTTCCAAGGACCGCACGATTACGCATCAGAAAATCCCAGTAGAGATAGTTGAACGGGCAGGCTTCGGGGCCGCTTCGCTGCTTCGGGTCGAACCGGCATCCATGGCAATAGTCCGACATCCGATCGATGTAGGCGCCGGAGGCTGCATAGGGCTTGGAGGCCAGCCGCCCGCCGTCAGCGAAAAGCGCCATGCCGTGAACATTGGGCAACTCGACCCATTCGAAGGCGTCCGCGAATACGCCCAGATACCAGGCTTCGACCTCGCCGGGGGCGACGCCGGCAAGGAGCGCGAAGTTTCCGGTGACCATAAGCCGCTGGATGTGGTGGGCGTAGGCATTGCGACGAATGTCGACCACCGTCGTTCGGATGCAGTTCAGGTCGGTGTCCGCTGTCCAATAGAAGCCCGGCAACGGCCGTGTGGCGGAGAGGGCGTTGGTTCGCGGGTAGGATGGCATCAGCGCCCAGTAGACGCCGCGGACATATTCTCGCCATCCGAGGATCTGTCGGATGAACCCTTCCACCGCATTGAGCGGCGCCGCGCCCCGCCAGTAGGCCGCCTCGGCGGCGGCGCAGACCTCTCGTGGCTCCAGCAGGCCCAGATTGAGATAGGGCGATATCAGGCTGTGGAACAGGAATGGATCGGACCGCGCCATGGCGTCCTGGTAGTCGCCGAACCTGGCCAGGCCTTCGTCGAGGAACCGCCCCAAGGCCTCCAGGGCGCCGCTCCGCGTCACAGCCCACCCGAAGCCGTCCAGCTGCCCGAAGTTGTTTGGGAACCGCTTGGTGACCATGGTCATCACCTCGCGTGTGAGCGCGTCGGGTGGCGTCGCCTGGCGGCGAGGCGTCTGCAGGCCCTTGGCGAGGGGCTTGCGGTTCTGGGCGTCCAGGTTCCAGACGCCGCCCACTGGCGCGCCATCCTTCATCAAAAGCCCGGTGCGGATGCGCAGGCCCCGATAGAAGTGTTCCATGCGCCACTGCTTGCGTGGCGCGGCCCATTGCGAAAAGTCCGCCGGTGAGGAGAAGAACCGGTCGTCCTCGATGATCGTGACCGGGACGCCGAGCCGTTCGGCAGCGCCGTTCAGCAGCTCGTACACGCGCCAGGCGCCCGGCCGGGTCACCACGACTTCATCCGGTCGGATGCGCTCGACCGCCCGCTCCAGTTCACCGACCAGGTCACCCCTGTTCGATGGATCATCAAGGCGCACGTAATCGACGGCGATATCGCCCTGCCTGAGCTGGGAGGCGAAATGGCGCATCGCCGACCAGATCAGCACCAGCTTCTGGACGTGGTTGGGCGCTGCTTTCGCCTCGGCGGCGACCTCGACCATCAGCACCACATCCCTGTCGCGGTCGAAATCCTTCAAGCTGGAAATCGACAGCGAAAGCTGGTCGCCGAGAACCAACCGCAGGCGCTTCAAGGTCGCTTCTCCGCCGCCTTCGAGCCGCGACGGCAGCGCTCGGAGCAATAGCGCACATCCTCCCAGCAGTTTCTCCAGGCCTTGCGCCAACTGAAAGGTCGGCCACAAGTCTTGCAGATCTTGGTGGGGCGAATAATATTTGTGGGCATTTGATCCAGTAGTCGAATTTCGTTTTCGCTTTGAAGTGAGTTAATTGTGCATTGGCTTGCCATCAGGCGAGCATATATAAATAAATCCCTATTTCCATTGATGGCTTTCCGCAGTTTTCACCAGGGGATAGTCAAGCCGTCTTGGTCGAGAAAGCCTCCGGACTGCTCTTCGCCGACTAAGTCGATCACCTCCAGAAGCTTCGCCGCAGCCGAAGCCGGCGTGAGCACCGTCAGGCCCGCCCGGGAAAAAGGGCGAGAGAGCGGCGTATCGACCGTCCCTGGATGCATCGCCAGACAGATGGCGTCCGGCGCCCGCCGGGCGAGCTCTATCGAGGCTGTCCGGATAAGCTGGTTGAGGGCCGCTTTGGAGGCTCTGTAGCTGTACCAGCCGCCCAATCGATTGTCGCCGATGCTGCCGACCCTGGCCGAAAGGACAGAGAAGACTGATTTGCCGGTGCGTGGAAAAAGCGGAAGCAGGTGTTTGGCGACCAGGGCAGGTCCAAGCGCGTTTGTTCGGAACGCGGCCATCATGGCCTCGGGTTCAAGGTTCCGCAGACCCTTTTCGGCCTTGGCGCCATTGAAGGACAGCGTCCCTGTCGCGACCAGCACCAGACGGATCTCACCCTCATCCGCCGCCGCCCTCGATGCGCGGGCCACGTCCGCCTCCTGAGTGATATCCACGGCATCGGGGCCTCTTCGCGACCATCCGATCACGCGCTCAAATCTCCCCGTCGCGGAAAGGGCGGACCGGGCTGCTTCGCCGATGCCGCCGCTCGAGCCGACCACGATGGCGACGCCGCCAGCCGGGATGGAACTGAGGGCCGCCAAGGTCAGGACCAACCGCCGCGGACCACGCCGACGGCCAGACAAGCTGAGACCGCTGCGCTCAACTGGATGCGCAGCCTCCCATACCAGGACGGCGTCCGCCCGATCCGGACCGTCCAAAGATCATAGGCCAGCAGCGCCGCGAAGCCGCAGAGCTGCACGGCCAGGCTGGGCCGCGGCGCCAAAGCCAAGCTACCCCACGCCGTCAGCGCAGGGAGGATACTGATCGAATATCGTCGTAGCTGTCCGTGCGCGTCTCCAGGATCAGCCCCCACGGCCAAGCCCCATTGCGCGCCGCCCATGAACGCCAGGATGATGGCGCCATAGGAACGCCAGATCATTTCAGGCCCCCAAAGCGGCGCGCCGAGCAGCTTGGCGGCCGCCGGCGCCAGGAAAGGCGCGACGCCGAGCCACCCCAGAAGGCGTGCTGCGGCCGGCGGCCGATCTCGCTCGCGGCGGCTAGGCTCGCACGGCATGGGGCCGTATCCGCTTCGCCGGGCCATGAATGATCTTTTGGGCGAGTCCAAATCCCGACAGCCAGGCGCTCTCCACTCCGGGCGCCAGCAACCAGTCCCCGCAAACGCCCAGTCCGGTGAGCGGATTCCACAACTCGCCATGGCCAAGGCCGAATGATTTCGCAAACCTCCACCGATGCGCCTGGGCCGCAATTGGCCTTACCTCACCCGCGCCGGTCAGGCTCAGCAGTTCGATCAGAAGATGCTGCGCGATCTGCGCCGGTTCCGCCTCCAGGTGGTCCAGCGACCAGACCGGATTGGCGTGAGCCACCCACGCTTCCGGGCCCGTCCGTCCCGGCTTCGCAGCATTGCGCGCCGCCCAGCTTATTGCGCCCTGGTCACGGAGGATCGGGGCGGTGGTCTCGAGCACCCGATCGAAAGCGAACAGGCCCGTCCAGCAGGGCAGGCTGATCGACTGCGCGCTCTGCTTCATGAACGTCAGGTCGTTCAGCGCCAGGAGCGGCGTCGCCTGTTCCGCTGGCAGAGCGATCACAACGACGTCGAAGGGGCCTTGTTCCTGGTCGGGAAGATGCAGGCGCCAGCCGTCGGGCTTGCGGCTGAGACCGCCGACGAACGCATTCCAGCGAACGTTCAGCCCCTCCGTCAGAGCTTTCAGGGGAGAGGCCATCAGGGGCGCGCCGACCCAGGCGTCAGCGGCCGCGTCCGGCCAGGGCGCCGCCAATCCGGCCAAGGCCCAATCGGCGACCTGTTCGGCGAATTTCGCGTTTCTCACTGTGAAATACGGTGCGCCCATGTCCAGAGCCGCCTCGCCGAGCGGGGTCGCCAGGCGCCGCGACGCCATACGTCCGGCCGGTCCCTTGCCCTTGTCGAACAACGAGGGCTCCAGACCCACGGAGCGCAGCCGCTTGGCGCACGAAAGGCCCGCCAGGCCGGCGCCGATGATGGCCACCCGCATCGGGTCAGCGTCCCATCAGCGAGATGACTTCCTTGCGGCTGATCGGGTCATCGAGGAAACAGCCCAGGGTGCGGCTGGTGACCATGGCGACGCCGGGCGTTCGCACGCCGCGGCCGGTCATGCAGCCATGTTGCGCCTCGATCACCACCGCGACGCCGAGGGGCTGCAGGTGATCCCAGATGCACTGGGCCACCTCGGCCGTCAGGCGCTCCTGCACCTGCAGCCGCGAGGCGTAACCCTGAAGAACCCGCGCAAGCTTGGATATGCCCACGACCCGGTTTTTCGGCAGATAGGCGATGGAAGCCTTGCCCACGATCGGAGCCATGTGGTGCTCGCATTGAGATTGGAACGGTATGTCCCTGAGCAGCACGATCTCGTCGTAGCCGCCGACTTCCTCAAAGGTGCGGGACAGATGAACGCCCGGGTCCTCCTCGTAGCCCTGGCAATATTCCCGCCAGGCCCGCGCAAAGCGCGCCGGTGTTTCGACAAGGCCCTCGCGCTCGGGATCGTCCCCGGCCCAGCGGATAATCTTGCGGACGGCGTCAAGCACCTCTTCAGGCACAAAAAGCTTTCCGTCCTTATCGAACAGCCTCGCATCGGGCGCGATGTAGTTCATGGTCTTGAAGCCTCTTCAGCCCGCCGGCGGGTGACGAACCTGCGCGTCTGTCGGGCTTGATAATGATGCGAGGCCCTCTCATCCTCGCCAACATGTCCAAAAGGGAAGTCAGGCGGGGGCGATCGAGGCGGGGTGCGCCGCTTGCGCTGACCCAGATGATCGATGCGAGCCCGATCGCCGCTGTGCTGAGCGACCCGCGCCAGCCTGACAACCCGATCGTGCATTGCAACCAGGCCTTTCTCGATCTGACCGGTTATGACCGAAAAGAGGTCCTCGGCCGCAATTGCCGCTTCCTCGCGGGCCCGACAACCGAGCCTGAGCTGTCGGATAAGATCCGCCAGGGCGTGCGCAGCCGGATTCCTGTGCTGGTCGACATCCGCAACTACCGCAAGGACGGAACTTCGTTCCTCAATGCGGTTCTCGTAGCGCCGATCTTCGACGCCGAGGGCGAGCTCGACTATTTCCTCGGCTCTCAAAGCGCCGCGCCTGACCCCGAGGCCCGCCCGTCCCGCTCCGAAATCGCCAAGGCGAAGATAGAGGGGCTGAGCCCCCGTCAGCGAGAGGTGCTGGCGGCCATGTCGCTCGGGCGGTTGAACAAGCAGATCGCCGGCGAACTTCGAGTGACCGAACGAACGGTAAAGATGCACCGCGCCGCGCTTTTGAAGGCGCTTAAGGTTCGATCCGGGGCCGAAGCCATACGCCTCGCCATAGAGAGCGGATTTTGAGGGTTGCTGGGGAAGTCAGGCAAACAAACCCTCCCCCCTACTTGCCTAGCAAGGGAGCAAGGCGGGCGCGGGCGCATTCTGGGCAGATGCCTTGGCTGATGCGGACGGCGTCGCTGCCGCCACGACGATAGTAGTCGGTTGGCTTCACCCATTCCCCCCGCCAAGCCTTCGTCGTGACATTTGCGCAAAACTGGCAAGTCGTGACGATGGGCAGGTTGGCGACACGTTCCTCTTCGCGCGCTGCTTCTCGGCTGCTCAGAAAGGCCAGCGGCACGCGCTCCTTGGCGGAGAGCAGCGTTGATTGATAAAGCACGCCGAGCAGGCGTTCCTGGCAGGTGAGCGCACTGACGGACATCTTCATGAGCCGTTCGAGATCGGGGGCGTCGCACCGGTACTCGTAAGTCAGAGCCCTCGTCGCGAGCGTCGCCACCCGCCGATGGACAGCCCTGAACGCGCTCTTCGCCTCGGGGTCGGCGATCATGTCGAACAGAAGCCGGCCGACCACCATCTCGGTTTTTGGGGGCGCGGACCCGAGATCGCGCCCAAAGTTGGTCCACCCCTCGTCCCCCACCGCGAGAATGGTCCCGTCCTTGGCGACGAGATAACAAACGCCGTCAAGCGCGTTTAGCCAGTCCTCAACTCCTGCAGACACCGATAGCGGCTCTGGGCTGAAGACTTGATCGCCGGCTTCCGCTCCGGTCCCAGCGCTTTCCTGGGTTCGGAGGCGGCTTTCCACGGCGCGACCGGGATGCGGCGGACGATCGCGATTTGGCGTGGGGAATCGCAGCAGGAAAATAGCTCCGCCTTCGACGTTTCGGTGTGTGAACGTCCCGTCCAGGCGCCTGATCTGTAAGCCCAGCAGCTTGAGGCCGAGCCCGGCGGACTTGCGCAGGTCCATACCCTGGGGCACGCCTTTGCCGTCGTCCCATAGCTCGACCTCGACGACGCCGCCGTCGCGACGCATCGTGACGATCATCCGTCCCGATGCTCCAGGCTCCCACGCGTACTTGCGGGAATTGGTCACCAGTTCGGCGACCATCATGCCGACGGTTGTCGCGACGTCGACCGAGACCGTCAAGCCGGGTTCGGTGACCGCCGAAAGGGTGATATTGTCGGGCAGGCCCGATGACAGGTCCTCGCAGAGGGCGCGTAAGTACTCGCCCAAATCCTGCTCATCGATGTGCGCTTGGTTGCGGTAGAGTCGTCGGTGGACGAGAGCCATGCAGCGGATTGAGGACGCCATCTTCTCGCACATTTCACGAGCGATAGGGTCCTCAAGTTGCCGGCCCTGGAGAGTCACCCGCGCGGCGACCTCTTGGAAATTGTTCGTGACCCTGTGAGCCAGTTCTCGGAACAGCATATCCTGGTTTTCGACCGCCTCCTTCAATGCGGTCTCGAGCTTCTTCCTGTCGGTGATGTCGCGCCAGCTCACGCCAAGGCCGCCGTTCTTCAAGGGGAAGATGCGGGTCTCGGCATATTTGCCCGTGGTCGGGCTAAGGAGATCGAGGTGAATGGCCTCGCGGGTTCTCATGGCCTGGCGGAGGGCGTCCGCCAATTTCGTTTCTTGTGCGGCCGGGAATGTCTCCCATAGGCTTCGCCCGACTACATCCTTCCGATCGTATCCGAAGAAATGCTCGGCTTGCCGATTGAAAAATGTGACCGTCCAATCTGCAGCGAGGCCATACGTAGCATCGCCAATCCCATCGAGAATTTCCTCTCTGATCATGATCTAGCCCCAAGCACGCGGACCTATAAACTCTACTACCCGGCTTGGGGTCTCGCCGTGTTGATCCTGAGCAAGTCGAACAATGTCCACCTTGGCCGGCGTCGGTCGCCGCCCTGGTGAGCGTCGCTATGAGGCGGTGGCGCTTCAGCAGAGGCTTACGAGCTTGGCTAGGTCTGATTGAACGCAGCGACCCTTCACCGATTGTCGATCGCGGTGCGAGCGCCCGTTGCGGCGGGCTCAGCGGCCGTGAGCGCCCGAGCGCGGGTCCAGACCTGGGTCCGGCAAAACGGTGCGACGATGCAGCCCGTCAGCCGCAGCCGTCCGTCGGGCGTCAACTCCATCGTGCCTGTGTAGACGCCGCCCTTCTCGGGGTCGTAGAGCCAGCCGTCACCCCAGCGGCCCGCGGCCTTCGGCGAGGCTTTGAGGATCAAGAGGTCTGCAAGCCGGCGCGAGCGCAGAGTCGGATTGCGATTACGGACGTCGGTCTGGTCCGGAACCGCCTGCAGGCGGGGCGATGTGACGATGCGTCCGCAGACGGCGGCGCCGCAGGCCTCGATGCGGACCAGGGCGCCGCCGTCCTCCGGCGAACGCCAGAGGCCCAGCACGGCGGAGGGGTCGGCGCCGGCTGCGGCCACGGCCAGGCTCGCCAGGGCGCCGATCACATCTGCACGCCCAACTCGGCCATCGCCGGCAAGGCCCGCTCGGCTTCGGCGGCCAGCGCGCGGTCGTCGCGGGCCCAGGGATGGAAGCCGGGCCGGAAGTAGGCGAGATATTCGGCCGACACCTGGCGCAGGATGCCGGGCTTCACCAACAGGTAGGCCGCGAGCCGAGCCCAGGTTCCGGGCCGATTGATTCCGCCCGCAGTGAAGATGTCGGCGATGTTGCGGCCGACGGTGGAGAACAGCAGGCTGGTGGCGATGCCCATGGTCGAGGCCCTGAGCAGCCAGCGCCGCCAGGGAGGCAGCTTGGCGGCGACGACGACGAAGGTGTCGAAGGCCACCGCCTTGTGCTCCAGCTCCTCGATGGCGTGCCAGCGCCACATGGCCTGGGCCTCGGCCGGGGCGCCCTCGAGATGGCGAGGGTCTGCCAGCAAGGCATGGGCCAGGATGGCGGTGAAATGCTCCAGCGCGATGGTCCCGCCCAGCTGTTTCAGCGGCGGTTGGGCGCGCGCATAGTCCAGCCGCAGCTTGGTGCGTGCCTCCATGGCCGCCACGTCGAAGCCATGCGCCGCAATCTGGCCGTTCAGGCGCACGTGCTCGCGGGTGTGCATCGCCTCCTGAGCGACGAAGGCGGCGATCTGCTGTTGAAGCGGCGGCTCCGCAGCGCCCCGATAGCGGCGGACGCACTCGATGAAATAGCGCTCCCCATAAGGAAAGGTCGCCGAGAGGGCGTCGAAAAAGGCGGTCGCCACCGGATCGCCGCCCAACCACCAGCGGCTTGTGGGGGCGCTGGCGGCGAAGCTCAGGTCGCGCGGGGTGATGGTCAGGTCACTGGGCGTGGCCGTGCGCATGGAGCAGCTCCCGGTTTGAAAGGGCGTGGATATTGTCGCCGGCGACGCCCCGATCCGGGCGTTTCGCTGCTTGCGCCGCAAGGAGGCTGGGCCAAGTTTGCGGCATCTTGTAGACTCCCCTGTCAATACGGGGGTGGGATCGGCTCAAGCTGGGCCTGAAAAAGCTTCGCTGAGGGCTTCGCTTGCGCTATCTACATAAATGTAAGTTACTGTGATGTCAATACCGGACCCCGATACCGCAGTGCGGCTGACGCGCCGCCGTCGCGCGCCCGATGAGGCTCGCAAGGAGGCTCTGGTCTCGGCGCGAAGGCTGCTGCTCGAGTCCGGGCCGGACGCGATAACGCTGAAGGCGGTGGGGGACGAGATCGGCGTGACCCACGCCAATCTGATCCATCACTTCGGCTCTGCGGCGGGCCTGCAGTCGGCCTTGATGGAGTCGATGGTGCGCGACCTGATCCAGGCCCTGGACGCCGCCGTCGCGCATCTGCGCTCCGACGCCGGAGCGCCGCGGGCGCTGGTCGACCAGGTGTTCGATGCTTTCGACGAGGGCGGCGCCGGCCGGCTGGCGGCCTGGATCGTCATGTCCGGCGACCTGGAGCTTCTGGAGCCGGTGCGTGGGGCCGTCCACGACCTTGTCGAGGCGATCTATCAGAAATTCCAGGCCGAGGGCGAACAGGCCCGCCACCGGATCACCGCCGCGGTGCTGTTCATCGCCCTTTCGGCCTTCGGCGACGCGGTGATCGGACCGCCCTTGCGCGATATGCTCGGCCGCGACCAGGACAGCGCCCGGCGAATGGTCGCGCGGCTGCTGCCGACTTTCCTCTATTAGCCTGAAGCCGGTCGCCGGCGGCCGGGTCTCGCAGTTGCGATTGCGCCGCGGCGCGAACCGCGCCATGTTGCCATTAACATCAATATAAATATGTGCGGCCGCCATGACGGCGAACTCTGATCCGCAGGCCGACCCTGCGCCGCGTCGGCGGCGCCGGTCGCCGGAAGAGGCGAGGGCCCAGGCGCTGGTTTGCGCCCGGCGGCGGCTGATCGCCTACGGCCCGCGCGGGGTCACCCTGCAGGCGGTGGCGGGCGATATCGGCGTAACTCACGGTAATTTGATACATCACTTCGGTTCAGCGGCTCAGTTACAGTCGGCCTTGATGGGGGTGATGGTCCGTGATCTCGCCTCAGCGTTGCAGGTGGCGGTGGCGCGCCTTCGCTCAGACGGCGATGCGGCCAAGTCTGTAGTGGAAATCGTGTTCGACGCGTTCAACCAGGGCGGTGCAGCTCAGCTTGCAGCCTGGATCGCCCTGTCCAATCGCTACGAACATCTGGAGCCGGTTCGCGACGCGGTTCGCGACCTTGTCAGCGCCCTGGACGAGCAGGTCCGCGCCACGCCGGACGATCCCCCACGGCACATTTCCTCGGCTCTGTTGTTGATCTCTTTGTGCGCCTTCGGCGACGCCATTATCGGCGGGCCTTTGCGCGACATGCTGGGCCGTGATCGCGATTCCGTGCGGCGCATCGCGATCCATCTTTTGCCCACCTTCCTCTGACAATCGACATTGTCGTTAATAGCTATTGACATGCAAGTGAATAGTGGCATGGTTAGCCGAGGAGCACGTCCCAGCCGCCGGCGGGCTCGCACGACCATCGAGCGGCATGGAAACGACAGGCGCCGGGCCTAGGTCCGGTCGAAACGGAGGGCGCCATGGGGCATCAACCGACGGTGAGAGCTTGCCTGCTGGTTGGGAGTTCGGCTGTCGCGCTGGCCCTGAGCGCCGGACCTGCCCTGGCTCAACAGAGCAAGACCGCCCCCGGCCCCAGCGCGGTGACCGAGGTCGTGGTGACGGCCCAGCGGCGCCAGGAAATGGCCCAGCATGTGCCGATCGCCATCTCGGCCTTCTCCGCTAAGACCCTGCAGGCGGAAAAAATCGAGGGCGGGCCTGACCTTCTGAAGGCGGTGCCCAATGTCAGCTTCACCAAGACCAATTTCGCCGGCTACAACCTGACCATCCGCGGCATCGGCACCCAGGCGATCTCCGTCGCCACAGATCCTGGCGTCTCGGTCAATTTCAACAGCACCGCCCTGATCCGAAATCGCCTGTTCGAACAGGAATTCTTCGATATCGAGCGGGTTGAGGTGCTGCGCGGTCCGCAGGGCACCCTGTACGGCCGCAACGCCACCGCCGGCGCGGTCAACGTGATCTCGGCCAAGCCTACCGGCGTGTTCGAGGGCGACATCAAAGGCGAGGTCGGCAACTACGACACGCGCCGGATCAGCGGGTTTCTGAACATCCCGGTGATCGGCGACAAGCTCGACCTGCGTATCGCCGGCGCCTCGACCAGCCGCAGCGGGTTCGCCGAGAACACCACCACCGGCGACAAGATCGACGGGCGCGACCTCTATTCGACCCGGGTGACCATCGGCTTCAAGCCGACAGAGCACCTGCGCGCCGACCTGATCTGGGAGCACTTCAACGAGAACGACAGCCGCGCACGCAGCACCAAACAGCTCTGCACCCGCGACCCTGGCCTGACGTCATTGGGATCGATCCAGGACCTGAGCCCCCTGGCCGGCGCCTTCTTCAGTCAGGGCTGCAAGGACGCCTCGCTCTACTCGCCCACGGCCTATGGCACGCCTAACGGCCTGTCGATTCCTTTCGTCCTGGCCGGGGCCCAGAACACCCAGTTTCTCGGCTATGACCCCAACACCTTCAATGCGGTGCAGCTGTTGAAGGTGATGGATCCCTATGGCGGCCAGATGCAGTCGCCGGACTTGCGCAAGATCGCCTCGCTGTTCGACCCTCGTTATCGCGCGAAGGCCGACGTCATCGAACTGAACGCCGACTTCGACCTGACCCCGCACCTGACCCTGACCTCGCAGACCGCGTTCGATGAAGACCGCTACTTCTCGACCGAGGACTACAACCGGTTCAACACCGTGCCCGGCGTGTTCAACGACTCCACCGGGCTCCTGAACGCGATCAGCTCGGGCGCCGCGCCGAACATCACGCCCGGCGGGGTCTATTGCGACCCGCAGCTGGGCTGCTCCAACACCATCGTCGGCCTCGACATGTCGCGGGCCACCAGCCGGCAGTTCTCGCAGGAGCTGCGCCTGCAGTCCTCGTTCGCCGGCCCGTTCAATTTCAGCGTCGGCGGCAACTACGTCACCTACAAGACGGTCGAGGACTATTTCGTCTTCTTCAATGTCATCAGCGCTATCGCCCAGAGCACCGGCCCGGTCGGCAACAACAACGCCGCCTACAATTTCTGCGACGACGGCAACGGCCCGCCACGGCCGGTGACACCCAACGGGACCAGCGGCTGCATCTACATAGACCCGAACAAGCTCAGCAAAATCAACGGCCTGGGGCACAACTACTTCCGCAGCGAAAACCCCTACAAGCTGAGCTCGGCGGCAGCGTTCGGCGAGCTCTACTACAAGCTCACCCCCGACCTGAAGCTGACCGCCGGCCTGCGCTATACCGCCGACACCAAGACCTTCACTCCGGTCCCGTCCCAGGTGCTGCTGTCCTCGGCCAATGGCGGCACAGTCGACGGCGGCTATCCCGTCTCGCCCGACATCAAGCAGAGCTGGGGGGCGGTCACCGGCCGCTTCGGTATCGACTGGCAGCCCAAGCTGTCCTTCACCAACCAGACCCTGGTCTATGCCTTCTACAATCGCGGCTACAAGGCCGGCGGCGCCAATCCGCCCCCGATCGGCTACAGCAGCCAGTCCAGCATTCCCGGGCTGCCGCCGACGGTGCAGCTGCTGTCCTATCCGACCACCTTCAAGCCCGAATATGTCAACGCCTTCGAGGTGGGGACCAAGAATGCGCTGATGGGCGGGACGCTGATCGTCAACGCCAATGCGTTCTACTACGACTATAGCGGCTATCAGGTCTCGCAGATCGAAGATCGCACGGCGATCAACGAGAACTTCAACACCAAGATCTGGGGCGCCGAGCTCGAATCCGTCTGGCAGGCGACCCACAACCTGCGTTTCAACCTTGCTCTCGGCTATCAGCACAGCCAGCTGGCCAAGGGCTCGCGCTCCATCGACGTGGAGAACCGCACCCAGGGCAATCCGGCCTATGTGACAATGAAGGGCAACGAATTCCTGCCCTCCAATTGTGTGGTTTCGAAGAGCTTCGTCGAGAGCATCCTCGCCTATAACCGCGCCAACGGCCTGACCGACGACGCCAATCTGGCGGCGATCTGCCCCGGGACTATCTTCAGCCTGGGCCTGCCGTTCCAGCCGGCCGCGTCCGATTTCCCGAACGGCGGGCGCGGCTTCTACGCCGATCTCACCGGCCACAGCCTGCCCAATGCGCCGAACTTCACCCAGTCGCTGGGCGCCGAATACACCCGCGAGGTGGGCGGGGGATGGATCGCCACGCTGCGCGGCGACGTCTATCATCAGTCTCAGTCCTGGGCGCGGGTCTATCAGGACCCGATCGACAAGCTGCACGGCTGGTACAACGTCAATCTGCGCCTGACCGTCGCCAAGCCCGACGCCGGGCTGGAGATGGAGGTCTATGTCAAGAACCTCCTCGACGACACGCCGATCACCGGCGCCTTCATCAACAGCGACGACACGGCGCTGACCACCAATGTCTTCACCCTCGACCCACGCCTGATCGGATTCAGCGTCAGCAAGAAATTCTGACCCTAAGGCCGCCTGGGCCTCGGGGCAGGGGTCCGGCGGCGCTTCTTTGGGAGGTTGCCCGATGACCGTCGCGCAGATCGCTTCCGCACAGGGACCCGGTGAGGCCGCGCCCGACCTGGCGGCCTGGATGGGCGCCTATGGCGGCGAACTGCGCCGCTATTTCGCCCGCCGGGCGCCGGCGAGCGAAGCCGACGACCTGGTGCAGGATGTGTTCCTCAGGCTGCAGTCCGCAAGGTTCGGCGCGCCCATCGCCGACGCCCAGCGCTACCTGTTCACCGTCGCGCGGCATGTCCTGGCCAGTCGGCGGCGCAAGAGCCCGGCGCGGCACGCCGCGCTGGAGGAGGCGCCGGAGCCGGTCAGCCACCTGTCGCCAGAGCGCATTCTGGTCGGCCGACAGGACTATGCCCGGGCCATCCGCGCCGTCGTCGATCTGCCGCCGAGGGCCCGCTCGGCCTTCCGTCTGCACCGCTTCGAAGAGCTGACCTATGCGGCCATCGCCGACCGGATGGGCATCTCGCGGGAGTCGGTGAAGGAGTTGCTACGGCGGGCGAGCGACCGTGTGAGCGACGTGCTGCGGGTGGAGGCCTAGCAGGCCGTCGATTGCGCATCCTTGGCGGCCTGCCCCGAGCCATGACGGGCTCGAGCGCTCCTCGTCATGGTCTAGCGCCATTCCGCGGCAAAATTTTTTTGGAATTCAAGCTATCTCAAGAAACCAAGAGGCGCGTTGCGCGTTGGGCGCAACATCTATCGAAGTATCCGTACCGGGATCATCGAATTATTTTCAAAAATTCGAGTTGTTGATCCCCCCTTTCGCCCAATGCGGGCGTCTTTCTGAATAGGTGACTTCCGCGAACCAGAGACTGGCGTGTTGGTCGCCCTGCTTGCAAGCGTCTCAACATCCCAAGAGGAAACGCCATGAGAGTTCTCGCCACGATCGCCGCTACGGCGCTGGTCTCGTTCGGCTTCGCGGCCACCGCTTCGGCCTATTCCTTCCATCCGCGCAGCACCAGCTTCACCGGCGTCGGCTCGACCAAACTGACCAAGGGCCTGCTGTCGGTTCCCTGCACCGCACACTTCACCGGCCACACCGACTCGCTGGGCAAGGGCTACATCACCGCCGCCAGCTTCAGCGGCAGCTCGGCCTGCTCGGCGATCCGTGCGGCGGCTCTGCCCTGGCACGCGCTGGCGACCAGCCTGCACGGCGCTACGGTCTACAACGCCGAGGTCACCGCCTCGATCTTCGGGACCTGTGGCCCCAGCAACGTGCCGGTGACCGTCAGCAGCACCGGCGTGATCACCTTCAGCAATGCGACCCTGAAACCGAACTGCGTGGTCAGCGGCAACGTCCAGACCACCCCGCACGTGACGATCGTCAGCCCCTGACCTCTCGCACGGCCGTCCGCCTCGCGCTGCGGACGGCCTGCATCTGCCCCGGCCGAGCCCCATCCGCTCGCCGGGGCTTTTTTGCGTCTTGCGCTTATGAACCGGGTGCGGCGCCGGCGTTCGCAGGTCGCTCATGCCAGACGATCACGTCGCCCGGCTTCAGGCCCGAGACGATTTCCACCCCATCCGGCGCGACGTGGCCCAGGCGCACCTGGGTGCGGACCAGCCGTCCCGTCCCAGCCTGGCGCAGAGTGACCGTCGCCGAGGCGCCCGATCCCTCGATCGCTCCCGGCGGCGCGACCAGCGCCCGGGGATTGCTGTAGAGATCGATGGCGATGTTGGCGGTCATGCCGATACGGATGGTGGCGGCCTGCTGCGGGGGCAGGGGATCCAGCCGGGCCGTGGCGGCGAAGCTGGCCAGGGGGCCGCTGTTGGCCGAGGACGGCGAGGCCTCGCCCGCCACCGAGGCAATGTGGCCCTTGACCTGGAGGTCGCCGAAGCCTGGCCCACTGACGGTGACCGGGTCACCGGGCCGCACCTGGTCGGCGTCGGTCTCGCCGAGCCGGAAGGCGACCGCGAGGCCGCCGGGCCTGGCCACCTGGCCGATCAGCTGGCCCTTGGACAACTGCTGGCCAGCGTGAACCCCGCCGCCGCCCTCGCCCTCGCCGGCCTTGTCCGAGGGCGGGCGAACGATCACGCCGGTCGCCGGCGCGCGCAGCACCGCCCCGGCCAGGGCGGCGTCGAGCGCGGCCAACTGGGCGCGGGCGCCGGCAAGCTCGAGTTCGGCCACCCGGCGATTGGGGCCGCGGCCCTGGGCGAGGGTGACGGACAAATCCTGCTGCGCCGCTGCCAGGCTCATTTCTTCGCTGCGCTGCTGCTGGATCAGGCCCTCGTATTCGGCCCGGGCGACGAGACCGCGATCGAGGAGCGCCTTGGTCTCCTGGGTCTTGCGGCGGGTGTCTTCGAGCTCGGACGTGGCCGCCGACACCGCCCGCCGGGCGCGGGACATGTCGGGCCCCTTGGACCAGTCCGCCATCTCCGCCGCGCTCTGCGCCGCCTTCAGATAGGCGGCCAGGGCCTCGGCGCGGCGTTGGGAAAGGTCGGTGGTGTCGATCTCGGCCAGGACCTGGCCCTGGGTCACGTGATCGCCATAGGCGAACGAGACCGACTTGACCACGCCCTCGAATGGTGCGGCGACGTCCGCGGTGTCGCCGGGCGTGACGGCGCCGACCACGGTGAGGGTGGAGGCGAACGGCCGCGGCTCGACCTCCTGACTCTGCAGGGGCGTCCGGTCGGCTTCTGCCGTGTCGGGGCGCTTGAGGGCGAGCCCCAGCAAGGCGATCACGACCAGCAGGCCGCCCCCGACGGCTGCCATCGTACGGGGCCGCGCCCGCAGCCGTTGAAGGGTCGTCAGCCGGGCGTGCATGGCTCCAGTTCCAGCGGCGAAAGACCGGACAAATTCGACAGCCCAAATCTACAAGAATGTCAGCACCGATCAAACGCAGCAGCGGCAGCTTGGCTGCATGGGTCCGCTATTCGGCGCGCAAAGCTTCGATCGGGTCGAGCTGGGAGGCCTTGATCGCCGGATAGAGGCCGAAGGCCAGGCCGACCGCGGCGGCGAGGCCGGGCCCGAGCAGCAGGACGTAGAGCGGCAGGCTGAAGCTCCAGCCGGATGCTCTGGCAGCGGCGAAAGCGGCTGTGAGGCCCAGGACCAGGCCGGCCAGGCCGCCGACCGCGCCCAGGGTCCCGGCCTCGACCAGGAACATCAGCTGCAGGTCGCGAGGGCTGGCGCCAATGGCCGCGCGCAGCCCGATCTCGCGGCGGCGCTCCATCACCGCCATCAGCATCACGTTCATCACCCCGATGCCCCCGACCAGAAGCGAGATGGCGCCGATCGCCGTCAGCAGGCGGCTGTGGATCGCCTTCTGGGCGTTCAGGCCGCGGATCAGTTCCTGCGCGCTGATCACCTGCAGGGCTGCGGTAGGGTTGGCGAGCTCGGCCTGGATCCGCTGCGCCGCCGCCGGGGTGTCGGCGCCGGGCCGGAGGCGGAACAGGGCGGTCACCGGATCCGGTGGATTGACCACCCGTCGGGCCCCGGCCAGGGGGATCAGCACGGCGCTGTTGAAGTCTGTCGGATCGAGGGCGGTGTTCGGGGCCGGCGCCAGGATCCCGACCACCCGATAGACATAGCCCTTGACCCGGACCTCGCTGCCCGGCGCGGCCGGGGCCCCGGGAGCCGACAGCTTGCTGGCCGCATCCGAGCCAAGGATCGCCACCAGGCCGCTGTCGTCGAGCGGCCCGAACAGGCGGCCTTGGCTGGGCTGCAGGCCGATCAGGCTGACCAGGGCGGGGGTCACCGCGGCGAGGCCCAGGTCGGCGGTCTGGCCGCCGGCGGCGACGGTTGCCCGGTCGATGGCCATGGGCGCGGCCGCCAGCACGTCCGGGTCCCTGCGCGGCAGGCGCTCGACGGTCGCGAGGTCGAGCACGGGATTGGCGTCGCCCGCCGGGGTGGCGTGGATCTGCACCATGTCCGCGCCCATGTGGCTGAACAGCTTCAGCGTCTCGCGCTGGGCCATGTGGCCGATGGTCAGCATGGCGACGATCGCCGCGGCGCCGATGACAATGCCCAGGAGGGCCAGGGCCGAGCGCTCGCGCTGGACGAACAGGTTGGCCATGGCTTCGGCCACGGTTTCGCCCAATGGCAAGTTGGACAGCGGCGGTCGGCGCAGCGTCATGCGGGGGCGGAGTCTGCGGCGATGCGGCCGTCCAGAAGCTCGATGCGCCGGTCGCACTGGCCGGCGAGGTCGCGGTCGTGGGTCACCATCAGGACGGTCACGCCGATCTGCTGATTCAGCCGGCGCAGCAGGGCCATGACCTCGGCGGCGTTGGCGCTGTCGAGACTGCCGGTCGGCTCGTCGGCCAGGATCAGCTTGGGGCGCCGGACCAGGGCGCGGGCGATCGCCACCCGCTGGCGCTCGCCTCCGGACAGCTCCGCCGGCCGGTGTTCGGCCCGGGCGGCCAGGCCCACCTGGGCCAGCATCGCCAAGGCCATCGGCCGCCGCTCGGCGCGTGGGGTCCCGGCATAGAGCAGGGGCAGGGCGACATTCTCCCAGGCCCTGAGCCGCGGCAGCAGGTGGAAGGCCTGGAACACGAAGCCCAGGGCGCGGTTGCGCAGTCGCGCCGCGGCCTCGGGCGAGACCGCTTCCACCGGCTCGCCGTCCAGTCGCACATGGCCCGCCGACGGCCGGTCGAGCAGGCCGGCGATCTGCAAAAGAGTGCTCTTCCCGGAGCCGGACGGACCCAAGAGGGCGCAGAAGCCGCCGGCCTGGAGGGTGAAGCTGACCCCGCGCAGCACCGGCGTCGGCCGTTCGGCCCCGTAGGATTTGGTCACGTCCTGCAATTGCAGCATGCGATCGCCCGCCGGGCGGCCCTCGAGCGCATTGGGCGGCCACGCTTGCACAACACGCCGGGGCCGTCGGCCGTTCCCGTAGAAGGCTCGCTCAATAATCGCAAATATCGGCCGCACCAAAGCCTGGCTTGAGCGTTATCGGACTGGCGTTTCGATCAGGTGTCGGCGGGGAGGCCGGGCCATGCGCGTGCAGCGTCCTTTCGGATCATCAGGGGCCCAGTCCGGCGCGCGCTTCAATCTTCTTGAGGCGGCGCGTGGTTGCTAGGGGCTGGCGGAGCATAGGTGGGCGGCGGATTGGCCTCTGTGGGCGGCGCCATCACCGGACCGGCCGGCGGACGGCGCAGGACTTGCGGCGTCGCGCAGGCGCTGAGCCAAAGGCCCGCGATCGCGAGGGCCAGCGACAGTTCACGAAACTTCGGTCCTCGGCGCATCGCCACCTCGCCTTCCAACCGTGGGCCAGCCTGGCCCTGGCGCTGATCCTGGCCCTTGGCGGCGGCGCCGTGAAGGGGCAGACGCTGCATCCGCCGGTCGCGTCGCCGCCGGCCCCCAAGGCCTCGGCTATCGGGCCGCCGGTGAAAATGAGCCTCGTCGAGGCCGTGTTCCTGGGCCTGCGCGACAACCGCACCATCAAGTCGGCCTATATCGAGCGGGTGGCGCAGAAATTCGACCTGTTCGTCGCCGAACAGCGCTTCCGGCCCACGGCTCTGTTGTCGGCCAGCATCGAGGCCACGCGGCAGGGCGGGGTGACCGGGACGGCGACCACGCTCAACCCGACCGTCTCCTGGCTCACGCCCACCGGGGCCCAGTTCCAGTTCTCCTGGTCCAGGCTGCAGACCCGCGGCGGCGGCGCGGACGCGGTCAGCGACGTGGCCGGCGTCAGCTTCACCCAGCCCTTGCTGCGCGGCGGCGGGTTGGCGGTCAACGCCGCCCCGATCAAGCAGGCGCAGTTGCAGGAGCGGATCAACCGGCTGCAGCTGAAATCGACCGTCACCGACACGGTCAGCACCATCATCCTGGCCTATCGCAACCTGCTGCAGGCGCAGGAGCAGCTGGGCATCGCCCGCCAGTCGCTGCAGCGCGCCCAGGATCAGATGCAGACGGACCAGGCCCTGGTCGACGCCGGCCGGATGGCGGCGGCGGACCTGGTGCAGACCCGCGCCGACATCGCCAGCCAACAGGTGGCCCTGCTGCAGGCCGAGCAGCAGCGCAACAGCGCGCAATTGGCCCTTCTTGGCCTGCTGGCCATGGATCTGCACGTCAATATCGTCGCCGCCGATTCACTGAAGGCCGAGCATGTGGCCATCGACGTCGACAGGGCGGTGTCGATGGCGCTGGACGCCCGGCCCGACTACTTGTCGCAGCGAGCGGCCGTCGAGCAAGCGCGCCAGGGGTTGATCGTGGCCAGGAACGACCGGCTGTGGACCCTGTCGGTGACCGGCGGGGTGCAGCGCCAGACCGAGCGCGGCGGTGGGGTGGTGGTCAGTCCGGCTCCGGGGACGCCGCTGACCGGCGTCGCGGGCCTGCCCGGGACCAGCGGCGCTCTCGGCCTGGAGCTGCGCATTCCGCTGGGCGACTACACCCTACAGCAGGGAGAGGTGACCGCCGCCACCGCCTTGCGCAGTCAGGAGATGCAGCTGGCCGACCTGCGAGAGCGGGTCGAAGCGGAGGTGCGCGACGCGGTCCAGGGGGTCGAGCTCAGCTGGCGCCAGGTGGAGGCGGCTGAAATCGCGCGCGGCCTGGCGGCCCAGACTCTGCAGATGGAGCGCGAGCGGCTGCAGGCGGGGCGGACCTCCAACTTCGAGGTGCTAACCTATGTGTCCAATCTGCGCGTGGCCGAAACCCAGGCCTTGTCGGCCGAAATCAGCTATCTCGACGCCCTGACCACACTCGATCAGCAGCTGGGCGCCACGCTCGACACCTGGAAAATCGCCCTGAGGGACTGACTGGGGCTCGAAGCGCTTGGTCAGCCTCGATGCGACGGTGCATGCCAGCTTTCAAAAGTTGCGCGGGACTCCAGCCTCCCAGCCGGTCCCTCAGCTTTTGGGATGAGCCTGTCGGCCATACGTCGCCTCGTGCAGCCCCCCGACAGCGGCCAAGCGGCGGAATCGTGGCCGCGACCTATCCGGCCCCGACCTGCCGCGCGAGGGACGCCAGCAGAGCGTCGACCTCCTGCGCCGTGTTGTAATGCGCCAGCCCCACTCGGAGCACGCCGCCACGGTCCTGCAGGCCCATGCGCCTGATCGGTTCGATCGCATAGTTATGCCCCGACCAGACAAAGATGTTGTCGGCGGCGAAGGCCTTGGCGAGATCGTCGGGATGGCGGCCATCGATGGTGAAAGAGACTGTGGGAACCCGCCGGTGCATGGCGTTGGCCGAGGTTATCCCCCGGATGGTCAGCCCCTTGAAACCGCTCAGGCCCTCGATCAGCCGGCGAGTGATGGACTGCTCATACGCGGCGATCGCGTCCCATGCCGATTTCAGACGGGCGCTACGCGAGGCGCCGTCGCCGAACTGTTCGAGGTATTCCACTGCGCCGAGCGTTCCGGCCATGCCTTCGTGACTGAGGGTGCCCGTCTCGAACCTGTGGGGCAATTCGTCACCGGCCGGGCGAACCTTGTAGCTGAAGGTCTCGGCCAGCAGATCGCCGCGGCCCCATAATACGCCCTGGTGAGGACCGAACCATTTGTACGCCGACGAGACCAGGATGTCGGCGCCGAGATCCTGCACGTCGATCGCGTAGTGCGGGGCGAACTGGACCGCGTCGACATAGACGATCGCGCCGGCGGCCCGCGCCTGGGCGGCGAAATGTTTGATCGGATTGACGGTGCCCGTGCAGTTCGAGGCATAGCCCAGGGCGACCAGCCTGGTTTTGTCCGTCAGGACCTTTTCCAGCGCGTCGTCGGGAAACTCGTAGGTTTCCGGATCGAACTCCATCCAGCGCACCTCGAGCCCGAGGTCCTCGGCGAGCAACAGCCACGGCGCGACATTGGCGTCGTGGTCCATGCCTGAAAGGACGATCTCGTCGCCGCGCTGGAATCGCCTGCCCAGGCAGCGCGACATGTGCAGGGTCAGCGTCGTCATGTTCTGGCCGAAGACGATCTCGTCCGGCGATGCGGCGTTGTAGAAGTCGGCGCAGGCCTGATGGGCGGCGTCGACAAGCTCGCCCACCTGAATGGTGGTGGCGAAATATCCACCCAGGTTGGCGTTCTTTGTTGCCAGGCACTCGACCGTGCGGGCGATCACCTGATGCGGGACCTGTGTGCCGGCGGGGTTGTCGAAATAGACCCGCGGCGCGGGACTATCCTTTTGCGCCAGGGCCGGAAACTGCGCGCGGGCGGCTTCAACATCGTATGGCTTTGAATGGCTCACCGGCGCCTCGCTATGAAACCAGACGATACTCCATCACGATCGCAGGCGAATGGTCCACCGCCAAGTCGAGCCTGCGCGGTCGACAACTCCCGGCGCCCTCGTCGCTCTGGCTCGTTCCCACGCGCTGGACAGGCGCGCCAAAAAAGCCGGACTTGTCGCCGCCAACGATCGGTGTCGCCCCGCATGGGCTGCTGTGGTCCCCGTTTGGAGGTGCGACGAGCATTTCTGAGGCTGGCTTGCGCGCAAGCCATTGTTAGGAGCGGAGCGCACATTACATATCGATCGGTATGAATGAGCATTTCTCCATCGCCCATCGCGGCCGACCGCGCGAATTCGACGCCGAACAGGCGCTCGCGGCGGCTTTGCGCGTGTTCTGGAGCAAGGGCTATGAAGGCGCTTCGCTGACCGATCTGACCGAGGCGATGGGGATCACCCGGCCAAGCCTCTACGCCGCCTTCGGCAACAAGGAGGCCCTGTTCCGCAAGGCGCTGGACCTCTACGAGCGTGACAAGCTGGCCTATGTGACCGAGGCGCTGAAAGCGCCGACGGCGCGGGGCGTGGCCGAGCGCCTGCTGCGCGGGGCCCTGGACATGCAGCTGTCGCGCTCCGATCCTAAGGGCTGCCTGGGGGTGATCAGCTCCGTCGCCTGCGGGACCGAGGCCGAGAGCGTGCGGGCCGAGGTTATCGCGCGCCGCGCCTCGTCCGATGCAGCCCTGTTGGCTCGCATGGAGCGGGCAAAGGCCGAGGGCGATTTGCCGGACCACGTGAGCGCCGACGGCATGGTCCGCTACCTGACCGCGGTGATCCAGGGGCTCTGCCTGCAGGCCGGGGCCGACGCCACGCCGGAACAACTGCACAGCCTGGTCGAGACCACGCTGGATCTCTGGCCGGGCCGCTAGGCTCAACCGAGAATTTTTCTATCGATCGATATGGAAGGCCTTGAAAGGCTGGGTTGCGACCCCAATCTATACCGATAGGTACGTAATGGGGCTGGCGACGCCGCCCCTTATAATCTCCGGGGAACATCGATGTCCAATAGCGCCTCTTCCGGCCGCGCGCTCGCGTTTTTGTCTTTGCTCCTGCTCGCCGGTTGCGGCGCGGCGGCGGAAGCCCCACCGAAGGCGGCTCCACCTCCGGTCGTCTCGATCGCGCCGGTCGAGTTCCGCGCCTTGCCGCAGTGGGACGACTTCACCGGCCGGCTCGAAGCCGTCGATACGGTCGACCTGCGCCCGCGCGTCTCGGGCGAGGTCATCGCCACGCCCTTCGCCGAGGGCGCGAGGGTCAGCAAGGGCCAGCTCTTGTTCCAGATCGATCCCCGACCGTTCCAGGCTGAGGTCGACCGGCTGACCGCCGCGGCCCAGCGGGCCAGGGCTCAGGCCGAACTGGCCGCCGCCGACGACCAGCGCGGCCAGCGGCTTCTGGCACAAAACGCTATCGCCCGGGAGGAGGCCGAGCGCTTGGCTTCCGAGGCCCGCGCAGCCCGGGCCGACGTCGGCGCTGCGGAGGCCGCCTTGCGCGCCGCCCAGCTGAACCTCTCCTTCACCCGTGTCGTGGCGCCGATCGACGGGCGGGTGTCCAAGGCCCTGATCACCCGCGGTAACCTGGTCACGCCCGCCGACCTCCTGACCACGGTGGTCTCCGACACGCCGATCTATGCGGCCTTCACCACCGACGAGCAGACCTATCTGAAGTACGCCGCCGCGCAGCGCGGCGAAGCGGCGCCGGTCTATATGGGCCTGATGACCGAGACCGGCTATCCGCACGCCGGCAAGCTGCGCTTCCTGGACAATGCGGTCGACGCCAAGAGCGGCACGATCAGCGGCCGGGCGGTGTTCGACAATGCCGACGGCGCCTTCACCCCGGGCCTGTTCGCCCGCATTCGCCTGATGAGCCAGAAGACGCAATCCGTGGCCCTGGCGCCCGAACAGGCGCTTGGCACCGACCTCGGCAAGCGTTTCGTGCTGGTGGTGGGGCAGGGGAACCATGTCGAGTACCGGCCGGTGACCCTGGGCCGCGCCGTTGGGGAGTATCGCATCGTGACGGCCGGCCTGAACCCCGGCGACCGGATCATCGTCTCCGGCCTGCAGAAGGTGAAGCCCGGCGACGAGGTTCAACCCCAGCCCAGCACGGTCCGCTTCAACACCGCCGATCTGGGCAGCCTCGCCGCCGCCGGCTGATCAAACCTCTTCTTCTGAACGCCCAGCGCCGGCCGCCTTTCAGCGGCCGGAGCCTTCCGCTCACCCTGACGGGGCCAATTCCATGAACTTTTCCAGCTTCTTCATCGGCCGGCCCCGCTTCGCCGCGGTGCTGTCGATCGTCATCTTCGTCGCCGGCCTGATCGCCCTGCCGATCCTGCCGATCGCCGAATATCCGGAAGTCGTGCCGCCGACCGTGGTGGTGCGCACAGCCTATGCCGGCGCCGACACCAAGGTCATCGCCGACACCGTCGCCGCCCCGCTCGAGCAGTCGATCAACGGCGTCGAGGGCATGCTCTACCAGTCTTCGCAGTCGACCCCCGACGGGGCCATGGCCCTGACCATCACCTTCGCCCTGGGCACCGACCCGGACAAGGACCAGGTCCTGGTGCAGAACCGCGTCGCCCAGGTGCTGTCCAAGCTGCCGGACGAGGTGCAGCGGGTGGGCGTGACTACCACAAAGGCCTCGCCGACCCTAGTCGAGGTGGTGCACCTGACCTCGGACGATACCCGCTACGACATGGGCTACCTGGCCAGCTACGCCCAGCTGCATGTCAAGGACGCCCTGGCCCGCAGCTATGGCGTGGGCGACGTGCAGATGTTCGGCCAGGGCCCGTACTCGATGCGGATCTGGCTGGATCCGGAAAAGCTGGCTTCCCGCTCTATGACGCCGGGCGACGTGGTCGCCGCCCTGCGCGAGCAGAACGTGCAGGTCGCCGCCGGTCAGGTCGGCGCCCCGCCGGCGCCCGGCCAGGCCGACTTCCAGATCTCGATCAATGCCCAGGGGCGGCTGGAGACCGAGCAGCAGTTCGGCGACATCATCGTCCGCGCCGGGCCCCACGGCGAGATCAGCCACCTGCGCGACGTGGCCCGCATCGAGCTGGGATCCGACAGCTACGCCCTGCGCTCGCTGCTGGACGGCAAGCCGGCGGTCGCCCTGCCGATCTTCCAGCGGCCGGGCACCAACGCCCTGCAGATGGCCGATGGCGTCAAGAAGACCATGGACGGGCTGGCCAAGGACTTCCCCCAAGGGGTCCGCTACCACATCGTCTACGACACCACCGGCTTCGTGCACGAGTCGATCAACGCGGTCGTGCACACCCTGTTCGAAGCCCTGGCCCTGGTGGTGCTGGTGGTGATCCTGTTTCTGCAGAACTGGCGCGCCTCGCTGATACCGCTGGCCGCCGTGCCGGTCAGCCTGGTCGGGACCTTCGCGGTCCTTTTGATGCTGGGCTTTGGGCTGAACGCCCTGACCCTGTTCGGCCTGGTGCTGGCCATCGGCATTGTGGTCGACGACGCCATCGTGGTGGTCGAGAACGTCGAGCGGAACATCGCCCTCGGCCTCTCCCCGCCCGACGCCACGCGCCAAGCGATGAAGGAGGTGACCGGCCCGATCATTTCGACCGCGCTCGTCCTCTGCGCCGTGTTCGTGCCGACCGCCTTCATCACCGGGCTCAGCGGCCAGTTCTTCCGCCAGTTCGCCCTGACCATCGCGATCTCCACGGTGATCTCGGCCTTCAACTCCCTGACCCTGTCGCCGGCCCTGGCGGCGGTGCTGCTGCGCCCGCACCATGCGCCCAAGGACCGTCTGGAACGCCTGATCGAGCGCGGCTTCGGCTGGCTGTTCCGGCCGTTCAACCGCGGCTTCGCCTGGCTGTCCCATTGCTATGTCGGCGGCGTCTCGCGGCTTCTGGGGAAGAGCTCGATCGCGCTGGTGCTCTATGCCGGCCTGATCGGCCTGACGGTGCTGGCCTTCGCCCGTACTCCCGGCGGCTTCGTGCCGCAGCAGGACAAGCTCTACCTGGTCGCCATCGCCCAGTTGCCGGACGCGGCCAGCATCGACCGCACCGAGGCGGTGGTGCGCAAGATCAGCGATATCGGCCTGAAGACCCCGGGGATCACCCACGCGGTGGCCTTCCCGGGCCTTTCGGTCAACGGCCTGGTCAACAGCCCCAACGCCGGCGCGGTGTTCTTCCCGCTGGAGAGCTTCGACAGGCGCAGATCAAAGGACCTGTCGGCCACGGCCATCGCCGCCCAGCTGAACCAGAAGCTCTCGGCCATACCCGAGGCTCAGATCGCGGTCTTCCCGCCGCCGCCGGTGCAGGGGTTGGGTACGCTGGGCGGCTTCCGCCTGCAGATCGAGGACCGTTCGGGCCTCGGGCCGGAGGCGGTGTTCCAGGCGACGCAGAAGGTGACGGCCGACGCGGCCAAGGACCCAAACCTGGCCGGGGTTTTCTCCTCCTACCAGATCGGCGTGCCGAAGATCCGCGCCGATATCGACCGGGAGAAGGCGAGGGCGCAGGGCGTCTCCCTGACCGACCTGTTCGAGACCATGCAGGTCTATCTGGGATCGCTCTATGTCAACGACTTCAACCGCTTCGGCCGCACCTATCCAGTCAACGTGCAAGCCGACCAGCGCTTCCGCCTGCAGCCGGAGGACATCCTCAGCCTGCAGACGCGCAACGCCGCCGGCCAGATGATCCCCCTGGGCGCCTTCGTCACCACCCATGAGGCGACGGGGCCGGAACGGACCGCGCACTATAACGGCCTGCTCACCGCGGAGATCAGCGGCGGCCCCTCGGTCGGTCATTCCACCGGCCAGGCGCAGAAGGCCCTGGAGGCGATCGTCCAGCGCGACCTGCCGCCCGGCATGGGCTTCGAATGGACCGAACTGACCTACCAGCAGATTCTGGCGGGCAATACGGCGGTGTTCGTCTTCCCGCTCTGCGTGCTCCTGGCCTTCCTGGTGCTGGTCGCCCAGTACGAGAGCTGGACGCTGCCGCTGGTGGTGATCCTGATCGTGCCGATGTGCCTGCTATGCGCCCTGGTCGGGGTCCAGCTGAGCCACGGGGACAACAACATCTTCACCCAGATCGGCCTGATCGTGCTGGTGGGCCTGGCCTGCAAGAACGCCATCCTGATCGTCGAATTCGCCCGCGAGCGCGAGAAGGAGGGCGAGCCGCTGCTGCAGGCGATCCTCGACGCCTGCCGCCTGCGCCTGCGGCCGATCCTGATGACCTCGATGGCCTTCATCATGGGCGTGGCCCCGCTGGCGGTCTCCACCGGCGCGGGGGCGGAGATGCGCCGGGCCATGGGCGTGGCAGTGTTCTCCGGCATGTTGGGGGTGACCCTGTTCGGCCTCGCCCTGACCCCCGTCTTCTACTGGACCGTCCGCCGCCTGACCCGCTCCCGCCACAAGACCCATGGTGGAACCAAGGCTAGCGCGCCCAAGTCCGACGTCCTGGTTCCGGCCGAATGAGCCGGGCCATGCAAGGAGCTTTGTCCATGAACCGATCTGGCCGTTTCTTCCCGGCCGCCGCCCTGGCTGCGAGCCTGGCCGCATCGCCGGCCGGCGCCGCGCCCTTCAGCGTGGGGCCGACCTATCATGCGCCGCAGGAAGCGCCGGTGGCGCTGGCGCCGGCGGACCCGCGCCTGACGGCCGCCGCCGCGCCCGCCGGCGGCTGGTGGCGCGCCTTCGGCGATCCGGAGCTGGACTCGCTGATCGCCCGCGGCCTCGCTTCCAACCTCGACATCCGCGTTGCGTTAGACCATGTGCGCGAGGCGCGGGCCCTGTTCGGCGGCGCCGAGCTGGACCTGGCGCCGCACGTGACCACGGACAGCGCCTATGCTCGCAGCCGCGAGCAGGTTCCAGGCTTCATCACCAAGCCGGTCGACGGCGAGCAGGCCCAGCTGGGCCTGGATGCCGCGTGGGAGATCGACCTCTTTGGCAGGGTCCGGCATCAGGTCGAGGCCGCCAGGGCCGACGCCCAGGCTTCGGCAGAAGACCTGCGCGATACGCAGGTGATCGTCGCCGCCGAGATCGCCCGCAACTACCTCCTTCTGCGGGGCGCCCAGGCGCGGCGGGCGGTGGCTGAAGAGAACGCAGAGACCTCACGCGACACCTTGCGCCTGACCCAGGTGCGTATGGATGTCGGGACCGGCGATCCGGTGGACATGGAGAGCGCCCGCGCCCGGCTGAACGCTACCGAGGCGACGATACCGGAATTGCGCGCCGCCGAATCCGAAGCCGCTCAGCGGCTCGCGGTGCTGACCGGGGTGCGCCCGGGCGCGCTGGATGCGGAACTGGCCGCGTCGGCGGTCGGGCCCGCCGCGCCGGCGGCCGTGCCGATCGGCGAGGCCTCGCAGTTCCTGCGCCGGCGGCCGGACGTGCGCGCGGCCGAGCGGCGGCTAGCGGCCGAGACGGCGCGGACCGGGTCGGCGACGGCGGACCTCTTTCCCCGCATCACTGTCACCGGCTTCGTCGGCTTCCTGTCGGGCGACGTCTCGTCGCTGTTCCGCAAGGGCTCCCAGGCCTGGTCGGTCAGCCCGGCGGTGTCCTGGCCCGGGCTCGACCTCGGCACGGTCCGAGCACGCCTGAGGGCCCAGAAAGCGCGCCAGGATGAGGCCGCGGCCGCCTATCAGCAGGCCGTGCTGCGCGCGGTCGAGGACCTGCAGAACGCAATCGTCGCCTATCGCGAACGCCAGCTGCAGGTGGTCAGCCTGTCGCAGCAGGTCGACGCCGCCCGCCGGGCCGCCGACTTGGCCCACATCCGCTACAAGGAGGGCCGTATCGACTTCCTGCGCGTGCTGGACGCCGAACGCAGCCGCCTCGAGGCCGAGGACGCCCTGACCCAGGCCCAGGTCAACGCCAATGTCGACGTGGTCTCGATCTACAAGGCGCTCGGCGGGGACCTGGGCCAGGGGTGATCCTATGACCAGCCGCCGCCCAGCGCCTTGTAGAGCCCGATCAGGTCGGTCGAGACCGCTGTGGTCGCGTCGGCGAGGGAAAGCTGGTTCTGTTGCAGGGTCCGTTCGGCGTCGAGCACCTCGATGAAACTCGCCAGGCCGCTGGCGTAGCGCTGGCGCGAGAGGTCGAGCGCGTCGCGGTTGCGGGCGACGGTGGCGGCGAGCAGGGCGTCGCGGCTCTGATCGGCGGCGCAGGCGGCCAGGGCGTTGCCGACCTCGTGCAGAGCGTCCAGCACCGTGCGGCGATAATCCAGCGCGGCCTCCTGGGCGTGGATGTCAGCCAGCCGGACCGCGCCGCGCCGCTGGCCGCCGTCGAAGATCGGCAACTGGACCTGGGGGCCGGCGCTGAAGAAGCGGCTGGCCCAGTCGGTCAGGCTGGAAGCCTCCTCGGACTGAAAGCCGCCCTGAACCCCCAAGGTGACCCGTGGATAGAGATCGGCCACGGCCACGCCCATTCGGGCTGTGGCGGCGTGCAGCCGCGCTTCGGCCGCGCCGATATCGGGTCGGCGGCGGGCCAGATCGCCCGGCAGGCCGATGGGCGCCGACGGCGGGGCCGGCGGGACCGGGGCCGCAGCGTCCAGCTCGGCGCGCAAGGCCCCGGGCTGCAGGGCCAGGAGCAGGCTGAGCCGGTTGATGTCCTGGGTGATCTGACGGTCGAGCAGCGGAATCTGCGCTTCGGCGAGTTTGGCTTGGGCCTGGGCCTGAGACAGATCGATGTCGCTGGAAAGGCCGGCGGCGTTGCGCTGGCCGGCCAGGGCGGCGAGGTCAGCGGCGGTAATGACGCTCTCTTCAAGCACCGCGCGCTTGGCCTGGGCGCCGCGCAGGTCGACGTAGGCGCGGCCGACTTCGCCCAGGGTCGAGACCATGACGGCGCGGCTATCCTCGATCGAGGCCCTGGTGTCGGCCTTAGCGGCCTCGACCGAGCGGCGCACGCGCCCGAACAGGTCGATCTCCCACGAGGCGTCGAAGCCGAGCTGGTACTGGCTGTAGGGGTTGGGGATGCTGACGCCCTTGAGCCCGGGAAACTGGCCGATCTTGCTGAACAGGCCGCCTGTCGGGGTCGATTCGCTCAACCGGTTGTCCTGCGCCGAGGCGTTGGCCGTCAGGCGGGGCCACTGGGCGGAGCCGGCGATCTCGCGCTGGGCGCGCGCCTCGGCGATGCGCAGCATGGCCTGACGGGCGTCGAGGTTGGCGGCGCGGGCGCGGCTGACCAGCGAGGTCAGCTCGGCGTCGTTGAAGCTGGTCCACCAGGCGGCGGCCGCATCGGCCCGCGCGGTTGTGACCCCAGCGGCGGAAGCGCTGGCGCTCCAGGTCGCTGGGACATCCGGCCTCGGCGCCTTGAAATCCGGCCCGACCGCGCAGCCGGCCAGCAGCGCGATCGGCGGCAGGGTGAAAAGGAGACGGCGGAGGGCGGGCTTGCTCATGGCGATTACTCGAGCCGATTGCGAAACATCCAGGCCGCGCCCGCCAGGGTCACGCTGGCGATGATCGCCATCGGCCAAAGGTCGGGAACCAGACGGTCCAGGCCCACGCCCTCGAGATAGACCCGGTGGACCAGATCGATGGCGTAGCGCAGCGGATTGATCAGGGTGAAGTTCTGGATGATCGGCGGCATGGAGCTGATCGGCGTGGTCATGCCCGACAGCAGCGCGAAGGGCATCATCACGACAAAGGCGAACAGCATGGCCTGCTGCATGGTGGCCGCGATCGACGAGACGAACAGGCCGATTCCTACCGCCGCCAGCAGGAACAGCACCAGGCCGACATAGAGGGTGACGTAGGAGCCGGCGAAGGGGATGCGGAACCACAGTTGCGCCACCAGCAAGGCGTTGGTCGCCTGGACGACCCCGATCAGCATGGCGGGAATGGCCTTGCCGACCATGATTTCGGTGGGGCTGTAGGGCGCGACCAGCAGCTGGTCGAAGGTGCCTTCCTCGCGCTCGCGGGCCACCGACAGGGCCGCCAGCATAAGGGTCGACATCATGGTGATGGTGCCCACAAGGGCCGGCACCAGGTTCCAGCGGGTCTCCAGATTGGCGTTGTACCAGGCGCGCGCGACGAGCTGCACGGGCGGCGGCGGCAGGCCGTGGTCGCGGAGCCAGTCGGCGTTGAAGCTCTCGACCGCGGTGTTGACATAGCCCATGGCCGTGCCGGCGGTGCTGGAATTGCGCCCATCGGCGATCACCTGCACGGGCGCATCCTCGCCGGCGGAGAGCCGGCGCTGAAAGTTCGGATCGATCTGAACCACGATCAGCACCCGCCGATTGTCGATCAGCCGCGCCATCTGCGCCGCTTCGGTCAGGTTGGCGATGCGGTGGAAGGCGCCTGAGCCGTCGAGCTTGGCCAGAAGAGCGGCGGAGGCTTCGCTGTGGTCGCGGTCGAAGGCGGCGTAGGGGACATTGCTCAGGTCGAGGGTTGCGGCGTAGCCGAACAGTAGGCACTGGAGCACGGGCTGAAGCATCAGCATATTGCGGGTGCGCGCGTCCTTGAGGACGGCGAGAAGCTCCTTGCGGATCAGGGCGAAGACGCGGCGGACTGAATCCCACATGACCGCTCAGCCCAGCTGCTTGCGCGTGGCGCGGCGGGTCAGGCCCAGCATGACGGCTGCGACGACCGCCAGGACGGCGGCGTTCGGCAGCACCACGCTCCACACGTCGCCCGCCAGGAACAGGGTCTGCAGCAGGCTGACATAGTAGCGCGCCGGCACGCCATAGCTGATCAGCCGCACCGCGGTCGGCACGCTGTGCAGGTCGTAGATGAAGCCGGACAGCATCAAGGCCGGCATGAAGGTGGCGACCAGGGTGACCTGGCTCGACAGGAACTGGCTCTTGAAGGTCGAGGAGATCAAAAGGCCGGTCGCCACCGAGACCAGCAGGTAGAGCATCGAGGCGCCGATCAAGGTCAACAGCGAGCCGCGAAACGGTACGTCGAACAGATACCGCGCCGACAGCATGCACAGGGCCAGGCCGCCCATGCCCAGCAGGAAATAGGGGATGGTCTTGCCGATCAGGATCTCGTCCGTGCGCACCGGGCTGACGAACAGGGCTTCGAAAGTACCTCGCTCCCATTCGCGGGCGACCACCATCGAGGTCATGAAGGCGCCGATCAGGGTGATGATCAGCACGATGAGGCCGGGCACCAGGAAATAGCGGGTGTCGTTGGCGGCGTTGAACCACAGCTGGCTTTCGACCACCGCCCGACCGCCGCCGGGCCCGCCCGCTTCGCCTTCGGCCGCGCGCCGGGCGTTGGTCTGGGCGACGGCGGCGGCGGCGTAGGCCTCGATGATCCGGGCGCGGTTGCCGTCGACGCCGTGCACCAGGATCTGGACGCTGGCGTCGCCGTTGGCGGCTCGGCGGGTGAAGTCGGCCGGCACATCGACGATGCCATCGACCTTCTGGGCCAGCATCATCTCTCGGGCCTCTATCGTCGACCCGGCGCGATGGACATCGAAATAGGGGGAGAGCTGGAAGCTGGCGGCGATCTCGGCGGCTTCGGTCGAGCGGTCCTCAATCACCAGCGCGATCGGCACATGCTTGACGTCCAGCGACATGGCGTAGCCGAACAGCAGGATCAGCATCAACGGCAGCACCACGCCGATGGCGAAGCTGGACGGGTCGCGCACGACCTGCCGGCCTTCCTTGCGCACCAGCGCCCAGATCCGCCGCCCCTTGGCGGTCAGGCGAGCACCACCGGGGGCAGTCATGCGGCGTGCTCCCGCGGGGCTTCGGCGCGCGCCTTTTCAATGACGGCGATGAAGGCGTCGTCCATGGTCGGGTCAGGGGTGCCTGCGGATTTTCCGAGCGCCCGAATTTGGGCGGGCGGTCCCTGAACCAGCACCCGGCCCGAATCCAGGATGGCGATACGGTCGCAATATTCCGCCTCGGCCATGAAATGGGTGGTGACGATCACGGTCACGCCCTGGTCGGCCAGCATGCTGATCCGCCGCCAGAACTCGCGGCGGGCGACGGGATCGGCGCCGCTGGTGGCTTCGTCGAGAAACAGGATCTCCGGCTCATGCAGCAGGGCCGCGGCCATGGCCAGTCGCTGCTTGAACCCACCGGGAAGCTTGCCAGCGAGCATGTCGAGCATCGGGCGCAGGGCGAATTCTTCGATCGCCCAGTCGATCCGACGGCGCCGCTCGGCGCCGTGCAGGCCATAGGCGGCCGCGAAGAAGTCCAGGTTCTCGTCCACGGTCAGCTGGCCATAGAGCGAGAACTTCTGCGCCACATAACCGAGCTTGCGCCGTGCGCGGGCCCCGCTGCGGCGAAGGTCGGCCCCGGCGACATGCAGGCTGCCGGCGGTGGCGGTGAGCAGGCCGCACAGCATGCGAAAGGTGGTGGTCTTGCCGGCGCCGTTGGGGCCCAGGAGCCCGAAGATCTCGCCGCGCCGCACCTGGAAGTCGATGTGATTGACGGCCACGAAGTCGCCGAAGCGCCTGACCAGGTCCCTGACCTCGACCACCACCTCGTCCCTGGCTCCGGTCACCGTCCGCTCCAGCCGCAGAGACGCTGCCGGCGCAGCGTCGCCATCCGCCGCCGGCGCATCGGCGGACTGCTGCAGGATCATGAAGGCGTCTTCGAACCTTGCCCGGACCGCGGCGAGATCAAGCTCGGCGAGGGCTGGACCGCCGGGGTGGGCGCTACGCACGACCCGAACCCGCCCGCCGTCGGGAGATGCGTCGGTCACGCCTGGATCGCCGAGCAGGCGCGCCTGCAGCCGGCGCGGCGCTTCATCCCGGGGCGGAGCGGCGGCGAAGGTGTGGCCCTGAGCCATCGCTGTCACCTCGCTCGGACGGCCATGGGCGAGCACGGCGCCCCTGTGCATGACCACCACGTGGTCGCAGCGCTCGGCCTCGTCGAGATAGGAGGTGCTGACCAGCACCGGGACCTGCTCGTCGCGAACCAGGGCGGCGATGATTTCCCAGAGCTCGCGCCGCGACAGCGGGTCGACCCCCACGGTGGGCTCGTCCAGCAGCAGCAGCCGGGGCGAGCGGACCAGGGTGCAGGCCAGGCCCAGCTTCTGCTTCATGCCGCCGGAAAGCTTGCCCGCGAGCCGCCGGGTGAAGGGGCCCAGCGCGGTCATCTCCATCAGTCGCGGATATTTCTCCGCCCGTTCCGCAGCGGATACGCCGTGCAGATCGGCATAGAGGTCCAGGTTCTCCCTTACGCTAAGATCCTCATAGAGGCCGAAGCGCTGCGGCATGTAGCCGATCTGGTCCTGGATCGCCTGCGGGTTCTTGGCCACATCGAGCCCGAGCACGGTCAACTGGCCCTCTTCGACCGTGACCAGGCCGGCGATCATGCGGATCAGGGTGGTCTTGCCGGCGCCGTCGGGGCCCACCAGGGCCGAGACACCTGCGGCCGCGACTTCCAGCGACACGCCGGCGAGGGCTTGAACAGCCTCGGTCTTGTCCTGCTGGAAGCGCTTGCGCAGATCGCGGCCGACAACGACCGGCAAGCCCGGGGCGGGGGCGGTCATCGCGCCGTGTCCCCCGCGTGCAAAGGCAAATGGACGGTGGCGGGCATGCCGAGCCGGAGGTCGTCATGCGGATCCTTCACGAACACCCGGATTTCGTAGACCAGGCTCGTGCGCAGGTCGGGCGTCTGGACGGTCTTGGGCGTGAACTCGGCCACCGGCGAAATGAAGCCGACCCACCCTTTGAAAGCCTGCTTCGGGAAGGCGTCGACGGTGACCGTGGCGGCCATGCCCGGATGCACATGGCCAAGGTCGGTCTCGCTGACATAGGCGCGGACCCATTTGGGGTCGGTGATCGCCAGGGAGAAGACGGGCTTCTGCGGTGAGGCCATCTCGCCCGGCTCGGCCAGGCGAGAGCGGACTACAGCGTCCAGCGGCGCTGCCAGCTGAGCGTCGGCCAGTTGCTTGCGCAGCAGCGCGGCCTGGGCCTTGCTCGCCGCCAACTGGGCCTGGGCCTGGGCGATATCCTCGCGGCGCGGGCCGATCACCTGGAGGCGAAGCGCCTGGCGGCTGGCCTCGGCGCGAGCGGCGGCGGCGTCGGCGGCGGCCTTGGCGTCGTCCAGGTCCTGGCGGCTGAGCGCCCGCCCATTCGAGTTCTGAGCCAGGTCCCGCATGCGCTCGTAGCGCGCCTTGGCGCTGACGGCTTCGGCTTCGGCCTGGACGAGGTTGGCGCGCGCCTGCGCGATCTCCTCAGGGCGGCTGCCGTGGCGCAGCCGATCGACGACCTGTTGCTGGGTCGCGACCTGGGCCTGGGCCTGGGCGGCCTGCGGCGCCAGGCGGCCCGTATCGAGCCGAGCCAGGATCTGGCCGCGATGGACATGGTCGCCTTCGCTGACAAGAACCTCGTCGATGCGTTCGGCGCCGTTGAAAGCCAGTTCGACCTGCCTCAGGTCGAGGTTGCCATAGAGGGTGATTTCGCTGGCCGGCTTGTGATCGAGGTTTCGCCACCAGAAGAAGCCGCCCATTAGCAGGAGCGCCGACACGGCGATGACCACCGGAGTTCGTTTCATGCGTCACCTCGAGCGCGACGATAGTCTACCCCGGCCGCGTGTTGTCAAATTCAAATTTTAAATTGAATTTTGAACGATGATCAAAGCTGTCGTATGATGAGTCATGAGGACGCCTATCAAACGGAGCGCGCACAGGGCGGATCCCGGGCCGGCGACCGATCGGCCGAGCGCACGCACGCGGCTGCTCGACGCCGCAGGAGAGGTTTTCGCCGACAAGGGATTCGACGGCGCGCGGGGGGCTGACATCTGCGCGCAGGCCGGGATGAACCCGGCGGCGATCAACTATTATTTCGGCGGCATGGACGGCCTTTATGAGGCGGTGCTGATCGAAGCGCGCGACCGGTTGCCCAGGATCGGCGATCTGGCGGCGATCGCGGCGGCGGACACTGATCCGCGGTCCAAGCTGCGGGCGATCATGCAGCTGGCGATCACCGCCTTGTCGGGCCCGGCCTCGCGCAGCTGGGTTCTGCGGCTGATAGGGCGTGAAGCCCTTTCGCTGTCGCCGACTTTTGAGCGCTTGCTCGTCGAGGCCGAGGGTCTGCCCAAGCTGGCCATCCTGCGATCGATCATAGGCCAGATCATGGAGCTCCCGCCCGACCATCCCGCCGTGGCGCGCAGCTGCCTCAGCGTGATCACGCCATGTCAGGTAATGCTCATCGCCCCTCGAGACCTGATGGCGCATCTGCTGCCGGCCTCGGACCCGCAAGGCCGCGGCGACCAGGACCTGATCGAGCACCTGGTCGACTTCGCGCTGGGCGGGCTCTTCGCCGTAGCCGCCGCCGAAAAAGCCAAGCGGCGATCCTAGGCCGTGTCCGTTCGGTCGTGGGATCGCGATGAGCGGCCGCTGCAGGTGGCCAACTGAAATATTGGGGGCGCTCGACAGCGGACATCTCGGGCGACGGGAGCCGGGAAGCGGCCGGGTCCGATTCAGGCGCGAGCGGTTGGCTGGGATGGCTATCTGGCGCCGGATGTGGTCTTTGCCACACCATGCCGAGCGAGACCGTTCATATCCTTCAGGCCTATGTCGCCGGCCGCGGCCAGAGCCTGAAGGCGGAGCCCCAGGTGGGCTGCAAGACGGCGGAGGAAGCGCGGCGAAAGGCGGAGCGGCTGGCGCCGCTTCGGCTCGGCGTGGTCGCCTTTTCCGTGACCGCAGACGTGGAAATGGGCGACTATGACGAGCACCCGCTGATCCTGTTCAAATCTGGCCGACTGCCGCCCCCATGGGATGAGGACTGAGAGACGGCAGCGATTTGAGCCGGCGTGCGAGGCGGCCCGTTTGGCCCTATGGCCGCAAGATCGAGAGGCGGGCCCCCATCTGGGCGGCGAAACCCCGATCGATATCGCGTCGCAGCGAGGCTTCCAGCGAAACGCTCGAACGCTGATCCGGGGACTCGGAGAAGGCGGCCGAAAGGGCCTGGTGAACCAGAAGGAAGGCGGCGTTGGCGTCGGCCTGCCTGTCCCTGGCGTAGCGGCGTAATCCATCGGCCAGGTCAAGCAGTTCAACGTGTCGCTTGGTGCGGGTTGTCAGAGGGTTTCCAGACTTTGGCGGTGACGCTCAATCCGCCACAGCGGCGGCCATTCGGGCGGATCAATGATCCGGTCAAGAGCGTGCAATTGGATTGGTTTGGAAATATACATCGCCAGCATTAAAATTGACAGCGCTACTATTGAATAATTCCTCGATATTACTTCGAAGCGATAAACCGTATGATGCGTTGAGGCTTGAAATCGTGCGAGATAAATCGCGCGACAATTTGATGTTTTCTCGCTATGTTTACTTAATTGCGGCGCTTCGCCGCCTGAGGATGAAAGTCGGCGCGATATCTGCGCAGCTGCATCCGCATTGGAAAGTCGCGTCATGAGCGTCGCGCCCCCTGTGGCCCATCGGTCCAAAGCCGCACCATCGGCCGCGCCACAGACCCGCGGCGGCTGGGGCGTTCATGGCAAAGCTCACGATCGGACGCGCTTGCGCCTCCTGGGCGCGCTGCGCGGGGGCGGCGAACTGGTCTGGCCCGCCGGTGCGGTCCAGGTGACCTATGAACTCGACCTGTTCGGCCGTGGGCCGCTGCGCGTGGCGAATGGCAATCTCGAAGGAGACTTTTCTTCGCTGATCCCCAACGATCCGGATGAGTTCGCCAGGCCGATGGGCCTGCGCCTGCGCCTGGATGACGGCGGCGAGTTGGAGGTCACGCTGATCGCGCTGGACGCTGACGGCTGTGAATTCGACGCCCAGGGCGCGGCGGTCGGCGCTTACATGGCGGCGCGCCTCGACGATGGCGCCCCGATCTCGGATCAGCAGTCGGCCCGATGGATTTGAGCTAGTTCAAATAAATATTGATCGCCACCATCGTTCTCGACGGCGATCGTTGAATTCGCTTTGGCGAGGCCTCTGAAACGGGGCTTCGCCGAAAGACTTGCTGGCGACGGGCCGGCGGCTCAGCCGGCGACCTGCACCTCGACGGCCAATTCCTGAAAGGCGTCGGACGCCCCGATGAAGCCGCCTGCGATGGGCATCGCCTGGCGCAGATCGCGGGCCACGGCGACCGGGATCAGGTTGCAGCCGCCGAGGCTGCGGTTGGTCGGGTCGATCGTGATCCAACCGGCGCCCGGGACGAACACCTCCGCCCAGGCATGGGTCGAACCAGCGCCCCGGGTTCCCTGAAGCTGGCGTCCCGGGTCATAGAGATAGCCGCACACGATCCTGGCGCCGAAACCCAGGCTGCGCGCCGCCTCGACGAACAACACCGCGAAATCCCGGCAGGAACCCCAGCCGCCGTCCAGGGTCTGGGTCGGCGCCTGGACGCCCTCATCCTCCCGGCTCTGGTAGTTCGCGCTGGCCGAGACGTTGGCGCTCAAATCTTTCAGCACGGCAAGAGTATCCGTTCGCGGGCTGCGAACGATGGCGCGCGCCCAGTTCGCGAGGCGCGCGCCGGGGTCCGTGTATTGCTGGACCGTCAAGGCGCCCAGGTCGGTCCATTGATCATCGGCATATTGAAACGGATAGGAAACGGCCTGGGCGGCGATGTCGAACACAGGCCAAGCCTCGGCGCTGAGTTCTAGCTCCACGACGCTCTCGATCACCAGCGCGTCGGCCATGGGCCCGAATGTCGCCGTCGCCACCGCATTGCCGAACACGTCCTGCGCCCAAGTCACCGACGCCTCGGGCGAGGTCGACAACTCAAAGGAAATCAGGCGGAGATCGCGGCTCTCCCGTGGGCGCAGCATCAACCGGTGCGGCCCAAAGCTGACAGCCTGATTGTAGCGGTAACGGGTGCGGTGACGGATCGCGAGTGCGGTCACTCAAACCCTCCTCAAGCGCCGTACCGATGACCTGGTCGGACGGGCCCCGCCGCCGGGCCGGGGGCGACGCCCGAGCGGTCGTGCCGGGGCGTGATGAAATCGTAGACGTGAACGGCGTTCGCAGCCGTCGGCAAGGTCAGAACCTCGGGATGGGCGAGCGTGATCTCCGCATCCCGCCGGCCGGCGGACCAGTGGTCCTCCATGGTCCGGCGCGAGAACTCGTAGTCCTTCGACTGGCCCTCATAGGTGGGCGAGCGGTAGACCAGCTGGACGATGTTGTAGACGGCGGGGTCGGAAGCCTTGGCCAGAAGACGCGCTTCAGGCGTTGCGGCGAGTTCGGGCGGCATCTGGGCCAGCAGCCGGTTGAAGGTGGCGCGCAGGGCCTGCAGCCTGCGGAAATCGTCGGTGGCGGCCCGGGTGCGGCTGGAGAACTGCACCTCCTTCATCCGCACCGCCACGCTGGCCAGGTCGCGGGGGAGCTCGCCCATGGCGCTCCAGAGATCGACCTGGAAGACCAGCGTGTCGAGGTTGGATCGCGCCGACAGCACCCAGTCGAGGGGTGTGTTCGAGACCATGCCTCCGTCCCAGTAGAATTCACCATCGATTTCCACCGGCGGGAAGGCGGGCGGCAGGGCGCCGCTGGCCATGACGTGTTCGGGGCCGATCGTGTCGGTCTCATTGTCGAAATAGGCGAAGTTTCCGGTTCGGACATTCACCGCCCCGATGCTGAACCGCATCTCCCTGGTGTTGATGCGGTCGAAATCGACCAGACTTTCGAGCGTCGAGCGCAGCGCGGCGGTGTCGTACCAACTGGTGGCTCCAGCCGCGCCGGGCGGGACCAGGTAGGGCGGCGGCAGGCGCGGCGTGAAGAAGCCGGGGACGCCCCGGATCATGACCTCGCCGGCGGCCAGCTGGTTGACCCAGCCGCGCAAGGCCTCCCCCCGAACCAGGCCCTCCAAGGCCGCAGACCAGCCGCCGTCTCCGGCGTCGCTGACCAGATCCCAGAACGCGCGAAGCTTTTCGATGCGGGTTTCGCGGGGGTTGCCGGCGATTATGGCGCTGTTGATGGCGCCGATGGAAATGCCGGCGATCCAGGTCGGCTCGACGCCGGCCTCCAGCAGCGCCTCGTAGACCCCCGCCTGATAGGCGCCCAGCGCGCCGCCGCCCTGGAGCAGAAGGGCGATGCTCTGGAACGGCGAGGCGCAGGGCTTCGCCTTCTCCGCCGGCGCGGCGCCCCGGGGCCGCGGAATTGTGCTGTCGGGCCTATTCATGTTCGGGCGCCGTTCTCGCGCATGTCGTCGTAGAACGGCCTTTGCTCAGGCGTGAGATCGGCCGGCGCAATCAATGGCAGGCGCATTTGGGGTCCTGACCCTGGAGGAGGAGCGGCGTCAGACCAACGTGTCGGGCGACGGATTGTTGCGACGCGATATCGCGGTTGCGTAAGCTCTGCCCGCCCAACGATCAGGGCCGGCCGGACAACCTCGCCCGCGAGACCTGATGCGGTGAGCCCGGCCTCAAGCGATCCAGGCAATCCGCCGAATTCAAGCGTCATGACTGCAAGGCGACGGCGCTGGCTCCACAACGATCCAACGATGAGGCCAACAGCCCCGCTAAGGCCTTCTTTCCGGCTTGCCGCGCCCGGGCCAAAATTCGCTTGCGCCTTTGCGTTTGGGCGAGGCTCTGCTTGGCTTTGGTGGCTTCTTTTGGCGAGCAGGGGCCTCGGTAGTCCCCCAGCGCCCCCTCGAGGATCGCCGCGGAGCCAACCCAAGCCTACTCCCGCGCCGGAATCCGCACCGGCATGCTGCGATAGGCCCTGAGGAAGTTGGATTTCAGCCGCACCGGCTCGTCCGCCACCTCGATTACCGGAAAGCGCTTCAGTATCTCTTCCCAGACGATGCGCAGCTGCATCTCGGCCAGGCGCATGCCGACACAGCGGTGGATGCCGAAGCCGAACGACAGGTGCTGGCGGGGCCGCTCGCGGTCGATGATGAACGCGTCGGGCCGCTCGATCACGGTGTCGTCCCGGTTGCCGGACACGTACCACATGACCACCTTGTCGCCCTGGCGGATGGTCTGGCCATGGAAGTCGAAGTCGCGTTTCGCCGTGCGCCGCATGTGGGCGACCGGGGTCTGCCAGCGGATGATCTCCGGCACCATCGAGCTGATCAGCCCTGGGTTGGCGCGCAGCCTGGCGAACTGGTCCGGGTTCTGGCTCAGGGCCAAAAGGCCGCCGGTGATGGAGTTGCGCGTGGTGTCGTTGCCGCCGACGATCAGGAGCAGGATGTTGCCCAGGAACTCCATCAGCGGCATGTCCTTGGTCGATTCGCCGTGGGCCAGCATGGAGATCAGGTCGGTCGACGGCGGCTTGTTGGCCCGCTCGTTCCACAGGTTCTGGAAGTAGAAGGCGCAGCCCATCAGCTCGGCCTTGGCCTCCTCCTCGGTCATCACGTCGCTCATGTCGACCGTGGTCAGGTCTGACCAGTAGGTCAGCTTGCGCCGCTCCTCGAAAGGAAAGTCGAACAGGGTGGCCAGCATCTGAGTGGTCAGCTCGATCGAGACCCTGTCCACCCAGTCGAAAGTTTCGCCGATCGGCAACTCGTCCAGGATCAGGCCGGCGCGCTGGCGGATGATCGGTTCCAGGTGGGCCAGGTTCTCGGTCCCCACGATCGGCGCGATCACCTTGCGCTGGGCGTCATGCTTGGGCGGGTCCATGGCGATGAACATCGGCAGCACGAAGTCGTCGCGCTGTTCTTCGATGGTGATGCTGCCCTCCGAGGAGAACACCCCGTGATTGGTCTCGATCTCGACGATGTCGTGATAGCGGGTGATCGACCAGTAGGGGCCGTACTCGCTTGTCCGGCAGTAGTGCACCGGCGCTTCCTGGCGCAGGCGCTCGAAGAACGGCCACATCACGTTGTGCTGGAACCGCTCGCCCAGGCTGACGTCCAGCTGGTCCAGCGGGGTGGAATAGGCTTCCTCGCGCGCGGCGCTGAGGAGATTTATGGCGCCATCGGCCATGGCCGGCCTCCCATCGGTCTTGTTTGAGCACGATGGAACACCCGTCCTCGCCGCGGGACAAGTGAACGACACGTAACGCTCGGGATGGGGCCTGCCCGCCGCGAGGCGCCTTTCCGCCGTGCTGCGAGCCCCCATCTAGGTTCAGCGACCTTGTTCCTGGCAGGAGTTCCCCGTGTCTGACCTTTCCGCTTTTCCCGTCACCCGCCGCTGGCCGGCCGCCCATCCAGACCGGATCCAGCTCTACGGCCTGCCGACGCCCAACGGGGTCAAGGTGTCGATCATGCTGGAGGAGTTGGGCCTGGCTTACGAGCCGCATCTGGTCGACATCATGACCGGGGAGAACAAGGAGCCTGAGTTCGTCTCGCTGAGCCCCTACGCCAAGATCCCCGCCATCATCGATCCGGACGGCCCCGGCGGGCGGCCGATCGGCCTGTTCGAGAGCGGGGCGATCCTGGTCTATCTGGCGGAGAAGACCGGACAGCTGATGCCGACCGACCCCGCCGGGCGCTACGAGACCCTGGAATGGGTGTTCTTCCAGATGGCCGCGGTCGGGCCGATGTTCGGTCAGGTCGGCTTTTTCCACAAGTTCGCCGGGCGCGAATACGAGGACAAGCGGCCCCTGCACCGCTACCGCGACGAGGCGATCCGCATCCTGGGCGTGCTGGACGCGCGGCTGGCGGACCGGCCCTGGCTGGTCGGCCAGGACTACACCATCGCCGATGTCGCCACCCTGGGCTGGGTGCGCAACCTGATCGGCTTCTACGAGGCGCGGGAGCTGGTGGGGTTCGACCGGTTCGAAAAGGTCGCCGCCTGGCTGGAGCGCGGCCTGGCGCGGCCGGCGGTGCAGCGGGGGCTGACCATCCCGAGCCGGGGCGGGTGAACCCTATTGCAGCTCGAACGCCATCACCAGGGGCAGGTGGTCGGAGGCCATGCGGGTCTGGACCGTGAACGGGGCGTCGAGCTGCAGCACCCGGATTCCATGGCTGACGAACACGTGGTCGATGCGCAGCAGGGGTAGATGGGACGGAAAGGTCGGCGTGCGCCGGCGATGATGCGTCAGGCGGCGGGCGTCGGTCAGGCGACGGCTCAGGGTGCGATGCACGATCGAGGCCGGGCCGGCATTGAAGTCGCCCAGAAGAATGACCGGGTCTCGCCGTTCCGGATGGCCCAGCCAGGCGTCGCCGGCCAGGGCCCGGGCTTGGCGCTGCTGCTCGCCGGGGGCGAGGCCCAGATGGGTGTTGATCACCTGCAGCGGCCGGCCGTCCACCGTCACCTCGACCCACAGCGCCCCGCGCGGCTCCAGCGGCACGCGGGGATCCAGCCCCGGCAGGGGGCCGGCCTTGACCAGCCGCTCAGGCAGCAGCGTCAGGATGGCGTCGCCGTACTGCTCCTCCTCGACCCGCAGGGCGGCGTTGAAGTGAAAGCTCATGCCCAGCCGCTGGGCGATCTCGTGCGCCTGGTCCAGGCCGCCGGTGCGGGGACGGCCGACGTCCAGCTCCTGCAGGGCGACGATGTCGGGCTCGCAGGCCGCGATCGCATCCGCCACCCGGCCGATGTCGAGCCGCCGGTCGGGGCCTACGCAGCGATGGACGTTGTAGGTCAGGATGCGGGGCATGGTTTGGTGATGGACCGTGGCGGGCTCCGGCGCAATGATCGAGCCGCCAGGGGTGTTCCGGGGGGCGGCATAGATGACGTTGACGCTAACGTCATCTATGCAAAGCCCGGAGCGATCCTTATCATCGGTCACGAATGCGGCTGGAGCGCCGGGGAAGGCGCGCCGAGGGAGTTTAGGAGACGTCCATGAACCTCGATTTTTCGCCTGAGGATCTCGCCTTCCGCGACGAGGCGCGCCGCTTCATCGCCGAGAACTATCCGGCCAATCTGCGCGACAAGCAGCTGAGCGAGGACGCGCTCTCCAAGGATGACTACCTGGCTTGGCACAAGATCCTGGCCAAGAAGGGCTGGGTTGCGCCGGGTTGGCCGAAGGAATGGGGTGGTCCTGGCTGGACCCCGACCCAAAAGTACATCTGGTCGGAAGAGCAGGCCCGCGCCGACACCATCCCGATCCTGCCGTTCGGTATCAACATGGTCTCGCCGGTGATATACACCTTCGGCACCCAGGCGCAGAAGGAACGGTTCCTCAAACCCACCTACAATGGCGACATCTGGTGGTGCCAGGGCTATTCTGAGCCGGGCTCGGGCTCTGACCTGGCGAGCCTGCGCACCCGCGCCGTGCGCGAGGGCGACTACTACATCGTCAATGGCCAGAAGACCTGGACCACGCTCGGCCAATTCGCTGACTGGGGCTTCTTCCTGGTCCGCACCGATCCCGACGCCAAGCCGCAGTCCGGCATCAGCTTCCTTTTGATCGACATGAAGACGCCCGGCATCACCGTGCGCCCGATCATCACCCTTGGCGGCGAGCACGAGGTCAACGACGTCTTCCTCGACAACGTCAAGGTGCCGGTGGAAAACCGCATCTTCGAGGAGAACCAGGGCTGGACCGCGGCCAAGTTCCTCTTGGCGCATGAGCGCAGCGGCATCGCCGGCGTCGCCCGCTCCAAGCGCGGCATCGAGCGGGTGCGCAAGATGGCCACCACCGAGCGCGCCGACGACAATGGCCCGCTGCTGGCCGACCCCTTCTTCAAGCGCAAGGTGGCCGAGCTCGAGATCGACCTGACTGCGCTGGAATACACCGAGCTGCGCACCCTGGCCGGCGAGGCCGCGGGCAAGGGGCCTGGGCCGGAATCTTCGCTGCTCAAGATCAAGGGCACCGAGATCCAGCAGCGGGTGCAGGAGCTGGCCCTGGAGGCCGCAGGCCACTACGGCGCGCCCTATTTCCGCGGCTTCCCCACTGATGGCGACAACGCCCATCCGATCGGCCCCGAATACGCCCACGACACCGCGCCGACCTATTTCAACGGCCGCAAGACCTCGATCTACGGCGGCTCGAACGAGATCCAGCGCAATATCATCGCCAAGATGGTGCTGGGGCTCTAGGCCGCGTTTCGAACGTATGTTTGAATGACATCGTTCCCGGCCAAAAAGCCCGGCCGGGGACCGCCAGGCGAGGAAAAAATGGATTTCAGCTTCACCGAAGAACAATCGATGCTGCGCGACACGGTCGCGAGCTTTCTGCAGGACAAGTACGACTTCGAGACCCGCCGGGCGATCGTGAAGTCGGAGGCCGGTTGGCGGCCCGACTACTGGAAGGCCTTCGCCGAGGAGCTGGGCATCCTGGGTGCGCCGTTCTCGGAAGAGCTGGGCGGCCTCGGCGGCGGCGCCACCGAGAACATGGTGGTGATGGAGGAGTTCGGCAAAGCCCTGGTGGTCGAGCCTTATCTCGGCACCGTGGTCATCGGCGGTGGCTTCCTGAAGCATTCGGGCTATGCCGGCGCGGCCGACCTCATCGGCGGCATCGTGGCCGGCGAGGCGACCTTCGCCTTCGCCTACGCCGAACCGCAAGGCCGTTATACCTGGAGCGACCTGAAGACCACGGCCAAGAAGGACGGTTCGGGCTGGGTGCTGGACGGCCACAAGGCGGTGGTCGTGGGCGCGCCCTGGGCCAGCCACCTGATCGTCACTGCCCGCACCGGCGGCGGCCAGCGCGACGAGGGCGGGGTCTCGGTGTTCGTGGTCGACAAGAACGCCAAGGGCGTGGTCACCCGCGACTATCCGACCGTCGACGGGGCGCGGGCCTCGGAAGTCTTCTTCGAGAACGTCTCGGTCGGCGCCGACGCCCTGATCGGGGCCGAAGGGGCAGGCCTGCCGCTGGTCCAGAAGGTGATCGACGAAGCCACCGCCGCGGTCTGCGCCGAGGCCGTCGGGACCCTGCGCAAGCTGCACGAAGGCACTCTGGAATACACCAAGCAGCGCAAGCAGTTCGGCCAGCCGATCGCCAACTTCCAGGTGCTGCAGCACCGCATGGTCGACATGTTCATCCAGGTCGAGCAGTCGGTGTCGATGACCTACATGGCCACGATCAAGCTGGGCGAGAGCGATGATGAGCGGGCCAAGGCCATCTCGGCGGCCAAGGTCCAGGTCGGCCGCGCCTGCAAGTTCGTCGGCCAGAACGCCATCCAGCTGCATGGCGGCATGGGCATGACCGACGAGATGGCCATCGGCCACTACTTCAAGCGCGCCACCATCATCGAAGGCCTGTTCGGCTCGGTGGACCACCACCTGCGCCGTTATGAGGGGCTGAGCTTCGGCGCGGCGGCGTAAGGCGCTGGCCTAGCAAATAATCCGCTCATCCCCGCCTTCGCAGGGATGAGCGGAACTACCTATTGTTCTGGGCTAGGCCGACACCGGAAACGTCGGCCACCGGCCATTGATCTTCCCGCCTTCGAACACCGCCAGATCCCCGAACTGCAGGAACAGGGCTTCGCTCTGGTTCGGGCGGAAGAAGACGTAGTCGTCGACCTTCAGCTTCACCTTGCTCGAGCCGGTCAGGAGCTCCTGGTTGCTCGATAGCCCGTAGAGCCCGTTGGTCTGCAACCCCGGCGGCGAGACCGGCTGGGCCAGCCAGTGGCCGCCCCAGATGAAGAAGGCCTGGTCGGTGTTGGGGTCGAAGAACCGCATCACCCCGCTCAGGCCCTCGATCGAGGGGATCTGCATGTGCGGCAGGGCCTTGATCACCGGGGTGGCGATGAAGGCGGCGGGGACGTGGCGGCTGAGGGTCTTCAGGTCGAAGTCCACCGGCTTGACGAAGGCCGAGCCGATCGAGACCTCGTTGGCCACCGTGCCCTGGGCGTGCAGGGCATAGGTCGGGCTGCCGGCGGTGTTCAACGTCAGCCGGCGCGGATCGCCGGGCAGGTGGGCCTTCAAGACCTCGATGGCCTTGGCGTAGACGCCTTGCGCCTTGGCGAAGGCGGCCTTGGGGTCCGGCGTCTTGGGCACGTGCGGGTCGTAGCCCATCAGGCCTGAGACCTGCAGCAAGGGCTCGGCCTTCGACGCCTCGACCGCTGCGGCCAGGGCTTCTGGGCTCGTGAAGCCGCCGCGATGCAGGCCGACGTCGAGCTCGAAATTGACCCGCATGGCCGTGGCCTTGGCCCGGGCGATGGCGGCGTATTCCGCCAGGCGCTCGGGGGTGTCGATCAGCCATTGCGGCTCGGCCGGGCCGTGGGCGACGCCGAACTCGTCGTAATAGGCCGCGGCCACGGCCGCGGGCATGGGCTTGCCGAACAAAAGGTCGCCATCCGGCCGTCGCCGGCGCATCTCGCCCAACATCTCGGCGTTGAAGACCATGAACCGGTTCGTGCCCAGGCCGGCGGCCACCTCGTCGATCAGGTCGATCGAGGGCAGCGACTTGACCACCACACGGACGGGCAGGTCTTTGCCGGCGAGGGTGTCGCGCACGGCGGCGATGTTCTGACGCAGTCGCGCCCGGTCGACGATCAGGGTCGGCTGGACCAGCTTCGCCTCCGTCAGCGCCCTTGAGAGCCCGGTGAAATAGGCGTCGTGCCCGCCGGCGCCGCGATCGGCCTTGCGGGCCAAGAGCACCCCGCCGCCGAGGGCGGCCAGGCCGAGCCCGGTCAGGGCCAGGCGGCGCGAAGGCTTTCCGTCAGGCTTGGCCAAGGAAGACGCTCCTCAAATAGGGGTTCAGGAACCGCCCGGTGGGGTCCAGTTCGGCGCGCACCGCGCAGGCGTCCTTCCAGCGGGGATAGAGCGTGGCGAAGTCGGCGTATTTCAGCGAATTGAGCTTACCCCAGTGCGGCCGGCCCTCATGTCGGCGGAAGATCGGCTCGATCAGGTCGAACAGGAACTGGTAGTCGTCCTTGTAATAGGCGTGGACGGCCACCGAGCCGCTCGGCCGGTTGTAGAAGGGCGAAAGCCAGGCGTCGTCCGGCTCGATGGTGCGGACCTCGATCGGGAAGAACACGTCGCTGCGGTGCTTTTCGATCGCCGCCACCACCTCCTTCAGCGCCGGGATCTGCGCCTCGCGCGGCAGGTGGAACTCCATCTCGTTGAAGCGCACCGGCCGGTCGTTGGAGAGCAGCTTCCAGCCCTCGTCGACCATCACCTCAGGCTTGATCCCGCCCATCAGGGACTGGGCCACAGCCTTCCTCAACGGGGGGACGAAGCCGAACAGGTCGCGCAGCTTCTTCAGGTCCATCAGGGTCTGGGTGTCGACGTCCGGCCCGCGCGGGACCACCGGCTGGTCGGTGACGTCGGCGGTGATCAGGGCGGCCTTGCCGGTAAAGGGAATGGCGTAGAACTCGGCGTTGCGATGCTGCAGGCGAACCTTGGGCCAGTCCTCGCAGATCTCGTCGAAATCGCGCAGCTCGACCCGCTTGACGATCCGCTTCAGGGGCTGGTTCTGCAGGGTGACTTCGGTCAGGACGCCGAAGGCGCCCAGGCCGACGCGGGCGGCGTTGTAGATGTCCGGATTGCTGGTCGGGCTGCAGTCGATCACCTCGCCCTTGGCGGTGGCCAGGCGGAACGACAGGGCCTCGCCGTGGACGGCCTTCAGGCCATGGCCGGTGCCGTGGGTGCCGGTGGACATGGCGCCGGCCAGGGACTGCTTGTTGATGTCCGGCAGGTTCGGCATCTCCTGGCCGATGGCGGCCAGGGCCGGGCCGAGGTCGCCGAGGCGCGTGCCGGCGCGAACCGTGGCTTGCAGCTTGTCCGCGTCGTGGCTGATGACCCCGCTCATCTGGTCGAGGGTCAGCAGCAGGCCCGAGGTCGGGACCAGGGCGGTGAAGGAGTGACCGGCGCCTACGGCGCGGATCGGCGCCGGGCCGGTCTTGATCAGTCCGGCGAGCTCGGCTTCGTTGGCGGGCGCGCCGCGCTGGGCAGGGTAGCAGTCGCGGATGCCCGACCAGTTGCGCCACAAGAGATGGCCTTGCGCGTCCTGCGCCGCCGGGGCTGTCGGTTCGCGGTCGCGCCAGACGCGATAGCCGACCGCCCCCGCCGCGGTGACCCCCACCGCCGCCGCCCCGGTCATCAGGGCGCGTCTCGAAACCTTGCTCATCTGATCCCCCTCAGCTGCCCTGCTGGTCGGCCATGAAGCGGACCAGGGCCTTGTAGTCGCCCTCGGTGCAGGCGAAGCATTGTCCACCCGCCGGCATGCCGGCCTTGCCGCCGATCACGCTCTGCATCAGCGAGGGCAGGCCGCGCGCCCAGCGCGAGTCCCAAGCTGTGTGGTCGAGCGCCAGGGGCGCGCCGCTGCCGGGCCGCCCATGGCAAGCCTTGCAGGAGGTGTCGTAGAGGCCGGCGAGCTTGGGATCGGCTGGCTGGGCGGCGACGGCGTTGGCGGCGATCTTGGCCGGGTCGTGCTCGATCGGCCGGCTGGGCGTCTTGGAACAGGCGGCCAGGGCGAGGCCGGCGCAGAGGAGGAGCGCGGCCCGGGTCATGCCGCGCCCTCGCGCAGCGCCATCTGCGGCGGCAGATAGTTGGACAGGTAGCTGATCATGGCGATCTGCGACTCCTCGAAGGCTTTATCCGAAATATTTCCATTTTCGTCCGACAGCAGCGCCCAGATGCGGTCGCTGATGGCCATGGCCACGCCGAGCGGGGTGACCAGGTCCGGGGCGTTGGGCATGTGGAAGCGGGCGTTCATCAGCTCAAGGAAACGCTCGGCCAGCTGTCGGATATGTTCGTCGTCCGCCCGGCGAAGGCTGGTGAAGGCGGCGGTGCGCAGGACCAGGCGGGCGTAGACGGGGTTGCGGTCGTGGAATTGGCGTGCGCAGGCCGACAGGGCGCGGGTCGTCGCCTGCCAAGAGCCGGCTTCCAGCGTTTCGAGCAACTGCTCGATATCCCTGTCCAATTCAGCGTTGTAACGCCGCACCAGCGCCACCAGAACGGCCTCGATGGAGGGGAAGAAGTGATAGAGGCTGGAGGCGGGGACACCGGCCGCCTGGGCCAGCAGCGGCAGGCTGAGGCTCTCGGTTGGCCGGCTGGCTGCGAGGACGTCGGCGGCGTCCAGAATGGCGTCGACCCGCGCCCGCGCCGCCGCTCGCTTGGGTGACTTGGGCTGGAGCCGGTCGGCGGCGGCCAGTGAAAGCGCGTCCTGGGGCATGTGCATTTGGGTTGGTGGTTTATTCGAATTTTTTCGAATTAAATCGAGACGCAGCCGTTCGTCAACCCGGGTGTTTCGCGCCGCTGCGCCAAAGGGAGCGCAGCATGGTCAATCCACGTGACGCGTCTCTGAGGCAAGTTCCGTAAATTCAGTGACATGGGTCAGTGGATTGCACGCAGAATTGATCCGGATACGGATCGGATTCTTGCCAGCCGCCGCAATCCTGTCATGATCCAATCCGACGCGCTGACGACTGAGAGGGCCTCAACTTCCCTGGGAGCCGCGGGGCGTCTCTTTCTGGCTTCGCCGCTGGTCAAGGAGACGCAGGACCATGAACCAACAGACCCTGAACTCGGCCATCATCCAATTCGCCTTCGCCGGCATGCTGGCGCCGCATCGGCGCGAGTATGATGTTCCCCGGCAGACGACGACCACCACGCCCTCGCAGACGCCGAAGAAGAAATAGCCGCCTCGATCCGAGGTTGACGTCACGGCCCCGCGGCTTCGGTCGCGGGGCTTTTCGTTAGGGCTTGTGGAAGTCGCCGGATTTTGCCTCTCTGCCCGCGAAATTGAAGCAGCGGAGCGGCCGATGTCCCTTCTCACCCTCGAAAAACGCGGCCACGTCGCCATCCTGACCCTGAATCGCCCGGAGAGCATGAACGCCCTCGGCGCGCCCGGTGACGGCGACCAGGTCCGCGCCGCCTGCGACGAGGTCAACGCCGATCCGGAAATCCGCTGCGTGGTGCTGACCGGCGCCGGCCGGGCCTTTTCCGCCGGCGGCGACGTCAAGGCGATGAAGGCGCGGGAAGGCGCCTTCGCAGGCACGGGCGTGGCCATCCGCGACGGCTATCGCAACAACATCCACCGGGTGGTGCGTTCGATCTACGGGCTCGAGGTCCCCTCGATCGCGGCGGTCAACGGCGCGGCCATCGGCCTCGGCTGCGACGTGGCCTGCATGACCGACATCCGCATCGCCGCCGAGGGCGCCAAGTTCGGCGTGACCTTCCTCAAGCTCGGCCTGATCCCCGGCGACGGCGGCGCCTGGCTCTTGCCGCGTACCGTGGGCATGAGCCGCGCGGCGGAGCTGCTGTTCACCGGCGACGTGATCGACGCCGCCACGGCCGAGAAATGGGGCCTGGTCAGCCGGGTGGTCGCGGCCGACAAGCTGATGGAGGAGGCGGTGGGGCTCGCCGAGCGGATCGCGCAGCAGCCGCCGCACGCCCTGCGCCTGGCCAAGTCACTGCTGAAGCAGGGCCAGACCGCCAGCTACGACACCTTGATGGAGATGTCCGCCGCGGCCCAGGCGATCGCGCACCTGACCGAGGACCACATGGAAGGGGTCGAGGCGATCCTTGAAAAGCGGGCGCCCAGTTTCAAGGGCGCCTGATGGGCAAGGAGTCCCAGGTTCGCGCGGTTCTGGCCGGCGGGTCCGACGAGGGCCGGCTGCAGTACGAGCCGCCGAAGCTGATCTTCCGCGGTCGCGAGCGGCTGGTCTTCACCGGCGAGGCCCTGGCGGGAGTGAAGGCCGAGGCCGCCGACCTGGTGCTTGCCGATGGCAGCCGCTTCACCTTGGGCGAGAAGGCCGCGGTTTCCTGGGCGGAGGCGATCGCCCGGCCCAAGGGGCGGTTGGATAAGCTGGGCGTGAAGCCGGGCCTGAAGGTCGGCCTCGACAACCTCGATGATCCAGGCTTCCTGGCCGAATTGGACGCCGCCGGGATCGCGGTCGCCAGCGAGCGAAGCGGCCTCGACCTCCTGTTCTATGGCGCCGACAGCGCCGAAGACCTGGCGCGCGCCCCGAGCCTGATCCCCGCCTTGGCCGACCGCGGCGCCCTGTGGGTGATTTCGCTCAAGGGCAAGCCGGCGCGGATCAAGGATCTCGACGTCTTCGCCGCCCTGCGGCCGCTCGGGCTGGCCGACACCAAGGTCTGCGCCTTCTCTGAGGCGCGCACGGCGCTGAGGTTTGTTCGCCGGCGCTGAACCGCCTCTTGCCCCACGTCTCGTTCGCGTTCTAACATCTGTTTGAAACCTACAGACAGGCGGGAGAAGGCCATGATCGGCGTCGTTGCGGTGCTCAAGGTGCAGCCGGAAAAGGCTGAGGAGTTCGAAGCCATCTTCACCGGCCTGGCGGCCCAGGTGCGGGCCAACGAGCCCGGCAACCTGATGTACCAGCTGACCAAGTCGCGCACCGAGGCCGGGACCTACAAGGTGCTGGAGCTCTACAAGGACGCCGACGCCCTCAAGGCCCACGGCGGCACCGACTACTTCAAGGCCGCCGGCGCCAAGATGGGTCCCTGCATGGCCGGCCGGCCCGAAATCGAATATCTCGACGCGGTGGGCTGATCGCCATGGACATCGCCTTCTCAGCTGAAGACCTCGCCTTCCGGGACGAGGTTCGCGCATTCATCGCCGAAGCCTTCGACGACAGCATGCGCGCGCATCTGGAGCAGTCGAAGAACGGCCACGTGGACCATGAGGGCCAGATCCGCTGGCTGAAGCGCCTGAACGACCGTGGCTGGATCGCGCCCGACTGGCCGGTGGAATACGGCGGCACGGGCTGGAACGACGCCCAGAAGTACATCTTCAACATGGAGATGGCCCTGGCCGGCGCCCCGGCGACCAGCAACATGGGCCTGCGCATGTGCGCGCCGGTGATCATGGCCTTCGGCTCGGACGAGCAGAAGAAGCAGCACCTGCCCAAGATCCTCTCGTCCGACGTCTGGTGGTGCCAGGGCTATTCCGAGCCGGGCTCGGGCTCAGACCTGGCCTCCCTGTCGATGAAGGCGGTGCGGGACGGCGACGACTATGTGCTGAACGGCTCCAAGATCTGGACCACCTACGCCCAGTACGCCGACTGGATGTTCTGCCTGGTGCGCACCAACCAAGAGGAGCGGCCCCAGCGCGGCATCTCGTTCCTCCTGCTGGACATGAAGACCCCCGGCATCACCATCCGGCCGCTGCCGACCCTGGATGGGCCCCCGGACGGCGAACAGGAGATCAACCAGGTCTTCTTCGAGGACGTGCGGGTGCCGGTCGCCAACCGCATCGGCGAGGAGGGCCAGGGCTGGACCTACGCCAAGTACCTGTTGCAGTTCGAGCGCGGCAACGCCTACGCCCCCGGCCTGACCAACATGCTGGACAAGGTAAAGAAGATCGCTGCGACGGAGCTTTCTGACGGCGGCGAGCCCTTGATCAAGGACATCGACTTTCGCCGCAAGCTGGCCGAGATGCAGATCAAGGTCGACGCCCTGAACGCCACCGAGCTGAAGGTGTTCGCGGGCCGCGCCGCCGGGGCGGCCATGGGTCCGGTCTCCTCGATGCTGAAGCTGGAGGGCTCCCAGGCCCAGCAGCAGATCACCGAGCTGGCCCTGGAGGCGGTCGGGATCTTCGCTGCGCCATTCGTCGAGGACACCTGGGCCCACCTGCGCGGCGACAGGAACGAGCCTCGCGCCGGCCCCGACTACGCCGCGCCCACGGCCCCCACCTATTTCAACTATCGCAAGACCTCGATCTATGCCGGCTCCAACGAGATCCAGCACAACATCATGGCCAAGATGATCCTGGGGATCTGACGGGGGATTGTGCGTGGTTCGAGACGCGCCCCTGACGGATCGCTCCTCACCATGACTAGGGTCGGTGGGCGCCAACAAGACTCGTCATGGTGAGGAGCCCGCGCAAGCGGGCGTCTCGAACCACGCACATCGCCTGCGCCACTCAGTAGTTTTTCTGGACTGACTTTCCGGGGGGCACCGGTTAGCTAGCCCGAACATCGCCATTCCCGGAGCCTTCCATGGCCGCTGACGCCCTGTTCCAGCCCTTCTCCTTCAAAGGCCTGACCCTGCCCAACCGTGTGGTCATGGCGCCCATGACCCGATCCTTCTCGCCGGGCGGCGTGGCGACCAAGGATGTCGCCGCCTATTACGGCCGGCGCGCGGCCAACCAGGTCGGGCTGATCGTCTCGGAAGGCACGGGCGTCGCGCGGCCGGCCTCGTTGAACGATCCCAACATCCCCCGCTTCCACGGCGAGGCCGAGCTGGCCGCCTGGAAAGGGGTGATCGACGCGGTGCACGCCGAGGGCGGGCTGATGGCGCCCCAGCTGTGGCACGTGGGCGCGGTACGCTCCCGCGACCCCAACTGGTCGCCGCCGGGTCCCTATGACAGCCCCTCGGGCCTCTCCAGCCCGGGCCACAAGTTCGGCGAAGGCATGACCGAGGAAGAGGTGGCCGACGCCATCTCGGCCTTCGCACGCGCCGCCGCCGACGCCAAGCGCCTGGGCTTCGACGCCGTCGAACTGCACGGCGCCCATGGCTACCTGATCGACCAGTTCTTCTGGGCCGGCACCAACGAGCGCGCCGACCTCTTCGGCGGCGAGCAGCTGACCCAGCGCGCCAATTTCGCGGCCGAGATCCTGAAGGCCGTGCGCGCGGCGGTCGGGCCGGACTATCCGGTGATCATCCGCCTGTCGCAGTGGAAGCAGCAGGACTTCACCGCCAAGCTGGCCCATACGCCCGACGAGATGTCGGCCTGGCTCGTCCCGCTGGCCGAGGCCGGCGCAGATATCTTCCACTGCTCGCAGCGCCGCTTCTGGGAGCCGGAGTTCGAGGGCTCGGACCTCAACTTCGCGGGCTGGGCCAAAAAGCTGACCGGCAAGCCGACCATCACCGTAGGCTCGGTGGGCCTGGACGGAGACTTCATCGCCGGTTTCGCCGGCCAGGGCGCGGGCGTGGCCTCGCTGGACGAGCTGACCCGCCGGCTGGAAAACGAGGAGTTCGACCTCGTGGCCGTCGGCCGAGCCCTGCTGCAGGACCCCGAATGGGTGGTGAAGGTGCGCGAGGCGCGCAACAGCGAACTTCAGCCCTTCGAGCGGACCGCCCTGGCGACGCTGTACTAGGGCCTACTCCGCCGGACCTGCCGCCTCCAGCATCACCACCGGCTCTGTCGCCACGCCCTTCAGGTTCGGCAGCAGGGCCGCGAGGACGCCCATGGCCGGCAGGAAGGCGGTCAGACGATAGACGAACTCGATGCTGGTGGCGTCCGCCAGGGCGCCCAGGGCCGCGGCGCCCAGGCCGCCCATGCCGAAGGCGAAGCCGAAGAACAGGCCGGCGATCATGCCCACCCGCCCCGGCGCCAGCTCCTGGCCGTAGACCACGATCGCCGAAAAGGCCGAGGAGAGGATCAGGCCGATCAGCACGCTCAGCACCGTGGTCCAGGTCAGGTCGGCATAGGGCAGGGCCAGGGTGAAGGGCAGAACGCCAAGGATCGAGAACCAGATCACCGGCTTCCTGCCGAAGCGGTCGCCGATAGCGCCGCCGGCCAGGGTGCCGGCCGCGACCGCCGCCAGGAAGGCGAACAGGTGAAGCTGGGCGTTCCGGATCGACAGGCCGAAGTGGTGGATCAGGTAGAAGGTGAAGTAGCTGGTGATGCTGGCCAGGTAGACGTACTTGGAAAAGATCAGGGCCAGCAGCACGGTCATCGCTGCAGCGACCTTGCCCTTGGGCAGATGCGGCTTGTCGTGGCCGGCTGCGGCGGCGCGCTTCAGCACCGCCAAGCCATGATGCTTGTACCAGATCCCCACCCGCCACAGGACCAGGATGGCGGTCAGGGCGGCGAGGGCGAACCAGGAAATGCTGTGCTGGCCGAAGGTCAGGACCACCATGGCCGCCAGAGGGCCGAGCGCCGAGCCGAAATTGCCGCCGACCTGGAACAGCGACTGGGCCAGGCCCCGCCGCCCGCCGGACGCCATACGGGCCACCCGCGACGCCTCAGGGTGCAGCACCGAAGAGCCGGTCCCCACCAGGGCCGCGGCCAGCAGCAACAGGCCATAGCTCGGCGTGTAGGCCAGGAGGATCAGGCCGGCCAGGGTGAACAGCATGCCGATCGGCAGGGAGAAGGGCTGGGGCTTTTTGTCCGCCACCATGCCCACCACCGGCTGTAGCAGCGAGGCGGTCAGCTGGAAGGTGAAGGTGACCAGGCCGATCTGGGTGAAGTTCAGGTGAAACTGGCCCTTGATCTGTGGATAGATCGCCGGCAGCAGCGACTGCATCATGTCGTTCAGGAGATGCGCGAGGCTGAGCGAGAACAGCACGCCAAAGGCGGTGGTCTCGGCTGAGGATCGGGCGGGGGCTGCAGCGCTGGTCATGGACGCGGCTCGGCTTGGCTGAGATCGGCTCGCAAGATAGAACGGGCTGAGCGGCCCGCTATCGGCGGTGGGTCTTGTTCTTTCGCGATTGGGCCAGACTGATGCGCGACAACACCATCGAGGCCTACGACCACATCGACCGGCCGGTGATCGCCATCGGCAACGAGTTCGCACCGGGCCATGTGGTCCTGCCGCACAGCCATCGACGCTGCCAGCTGCTCTATGGGCCGACCGGCGTGCTGACCGTGGCCACCGACCACGGCGCCTGGGTGGTGCCGCGCCAGTCCTGCCTGTGGCTGCCCTCAGGCGTGACGCACGAGGTCCGTTCCAGCGGCCTCCTGCATACGCGCAGCCTGTTTTTCGAGCCCGCCGCCGTGGCCGACATGCCGCGCCAGTGCCAGGTGCTGGGCGTGACGCCGCTGATGCGCAGCCTTCTGATGGAGGCGATCTGGCTGCCGCTGGAATACGAGCGGGAAACCCGCGACGGGCTGGTCATGGCCCTGATCCTGGAGGAACTGCGGCGCCTGCCGGTCCAGCCGCTGTCCTTGCCCCTGCCGGCGGCGGCGACGCTGTCGGCTCTGTGCCGCGGGTTCGTGGCCAGGCCGACAGCGCACGACACCATCGACGCCTGGTGCGGCCAACTGGGCATGAGCCGGCGCGCCTTCACCCGCCATTTCAAGCTGCAGACCGGCATGACCTTCGCCGAATGGCGCCAGCGCGCCTGCCTGCTGTCGGCTGTGCCGCGGCTGTCCGATGGCGAGGCGGTCACCACCGTGGCCCTGGACCTCGGCTATGACAGCCCCGCCGCCTTCACCACCATGTTCAAGCGCGCCCTGGGCGAGCCGCCCAGCCGGTATTTCGCCTGAGGATCAGACCGCGCTCGGCGCGGCGGTCGGTCCCGTGATCGCTTCCTCCGAGGCTGCGATGTCGATCGCCGCCGCATCCCTCGCGTCGAGAGCCGCCCGCACCTCGGCGTGACGCTCGCCCGTCAAGCGGAAGCCGATCATGGTCAGGGCGCCGATGGCGACGAAGAAGATCGGCGCGAACAGGTAGCACATCTCCAGCGCGAAAATGGCCTGGGGGGTGTTCACCGCGTTTTCCGCGGCGTTGTAGCCGGCCATGCCCAGCACCGGCAGGACGATGAACACCGCCATGGCCAGGGCGACCTTCTGGGTGGTGGTGACCATGGAATAGAGCACGCTGTTGATGTTCTTGGCCGTCTCCAACCGGATCTCGTCGCCCACATCGGCGACCATCGCCCGGACGATGGGAACAAAGGCGCTGGCGCAAAGGCCTACCGCGAACATGGCGGCGGCGGTGGGCAGGTATTGCGCCCGGGGCAGCATCATCAGGACCGATTGGCAGATGGCGTAGGCGATGCAGGCGACCTGCACCGTGCGTGGCTTTCCGACCCGCTTGGCCAGGGCCGCCCAGGCCGGTGAGCCGAACAGACCGGCGGCGATGTAGAAGAACAGGAGGCTCGAGGTGGCTGGGATGCCGAAGCCCTTCGCGTCGTGGAAGAAGAAGAGGTAGATCGGCCCGGTCAGGCCCGTGCCGAAGGACAGGGTCAGGTCGGCGAAGATCAGCCGCCGCATGTCCGGCCGGGAGATGGCCGAGACATAGTCGCCGAGCCGGAACTGCGGCCGTCCAGCCTGGGGGGTGATCTTCTCAGGCGTGAACAGCAGAGTCGCCGCCAGGGCCGAAGGGATGGTGACGACCAGCAGCAGGCCGATCGCGCCCATGCTGTCATGGCGCCCAGGCTGGATCTTGCCGTGGGTCAGGGCCGGCAGCATCAGGAAGGCGGCGGTGGCGGCGACGCCCAGGGCCTGCATCCAGCCATAGGTTCGCGAGCGCTCGTGATAGTCAGTGGCCAGCACCGCGCCCCAGGCCGCCTGACCCAGGATGTACATGGAGTTGCCGGCGTAGAGCACGACCAGCCAAAGGACCATGTAGGAAAGTCCTACGCCCTTGGCCGGCAGGAACAGCTTGTAGATGGCGATCATCAGGATCGGCGCGGCGGCGATCACATAGGGCCGGTAGCGGCCGATCGGCGTCCTGGTGCGGTCCATGACCAGGCCCACCAGGGGGTCGAAGGCGATGTCGATCAACCGCACCAGCCCGAAGGCGGCGCCCACGGCGCCCAACGTCACGCCGACGTGGCCGGCGTAGAAGCGGGGCAGATAGACCCCGATCAAGAGCAGGATCGGCGTCGCCGGCACCGCCAGGCAGGAAAAGGAGATGATGCGATGGAACGGCAGCCGCGCCGAGGGCGCGGGCTCTGCAAGCTGGGTCACTGGGCGCCTCCAACGGGATCGCGGCGTCTCTTCGGGCGCTCGCGACATGAAAACGGCCGCGCCTTGCGGAGCGGCCGGAAACGGGTCAGGTCGGTTCGGGCTCGATGGCGGTCGAGGGCAGGCCGGCCGCCGACGACAGCGTCTCCAGCACCGCCGGCTCGGGCGCCAGGGCGTCGCGGGCCTCCAGCTCGGCGCGGATCTGGGCGTGTTTCTTGGCGTCCAGCTTGTAGCCGAAGTAGCAGGCGCCCCCCAGCATGACGAACACCACCGGCCCGATCAGATAGACCAGCGAAAGGCCATGGATCGCATCCGGCGTGTTGATGGCGCCGGCCTTGGGGTCGTAGCCGACAAGGCTGAGGATCTTGAAGGTCACGAAGATGCTGAGGGCGCCGGCGACCTTCTGCACGCTGGTGATCAGGGCGTAGAGCACGCCGATGCGCTGCTTGCCAGTCTCCAGCCGCACCGCGTCGCTGACGTCGGCGACCATGGCCCGGTCCAGGAGGGTGAAGCTGGTGGCGAGGAAGCCCATCAGGAACATGAAGGGTGCGGTGAGGGCGAAGCTGCCCTTGGGCAAGGTCGTCATGACCACCAGCCCCAGGGAATAGCCGGTGCTGGCCAGCATCAGCGTGCGGTGCTTGCCGAGCCAGACCGCGACCCGGCTCAGCACCGCCGCGCCGATCAACCCCGCGGCGACATAGAGCAACAGCAGCTGCGAGGCTCCCTCGATGGTGAAGCCGCGCACATCCCGGAAATAGAACAGGTAGCTGGCCGACATCCAGCCCGGCCCCAGCGCCAGGCAGAAATCGGCGACGATGATCCGGCGCATGTCCGGCCGGACGATCATCTCCCAATAGTCCTTGAGGGTGAAGTGCTCGGCCTGGGCGCTCAGGGGCGGCGGCTCGCGGGTGCGGGCCAGGGCCATCAGCACGCCCAGCGGCGTCACCGCCACTAGGAACCAGCCCATGCCTTCCACGCCGCCGCCATGGCCGGCCTTGGCCATCAGGGCGGGGATCAGGAGCACGGCCGTGGCGCCGGCGACGCTGACCACCTGGATGAAGCCGAAGATCCGGGAACGCTCGTGGTAGTCCCGGGCCAGCGTCGAGGCCCAGGAGATGTGCGAGAGCAGGATGATCGAATAGCCGATGTAGAAGGCCAAGAGCCAGCCGACGAGATAGGCCGCGCTGACCCCCGCCTGGGCCATGAACAGCTGGTAGGCGGCGAAGGCGAAGATCGGCGCGCCAGCGACCATCCACAGGCGATAGCGCCCCAGCGGGGTGCGGCTGCGGTCCATCAGAAGGCCGATGGCCGGATCGAACATGATGTCGATCAGGCGCACGCCCATGAACGCCGCGCCGACGATCGCCAGGGGCAGGCCCAGGCGGCTGGCGTAGTGGTTGGGCAGGTAGACGGCGAGGGCGACGGCGAAGGCGCCCATGGGCAGGCCCGGGCCGGCGAAGGCGAGGGCGCCGAGAAACGAGAGGCCCTTTGGGGCGGCGGATTTTGACACGCGGACTTCCTGGAGCGCTCGGACCAAAGGGCGCCTCTTGGCGGGCGCCTCGGACTACAACTGAACGCTGGTCACCCGGCCTAGGCAAGCCCTTTTCGAACGCCCGGTCTGCTGTTGTGCTTCACGCCTGAAACGAAAAAGGGCGGCCCGAAGGCCGCCCTCGAAAGCGCGCTTCGAAAAGCGATCAGCCTTCCGACAGCTTGCGGAAGATCTTCCCGCCCTGTTCGCCGCCCTGGAAATAGGCCTGCTGGCCGGCCTCGTCGCTGATCTTGGCCCAGCTGTCGCGGACCTCTTCCGCCGACAAGCCCTTTTCGCCCAGGTGCACGCCGTCGGTCTCGTAGATGCGGGCCAGCGCGAAGACGCCGGCGCCGGCCGCCAGGATCGCGCCGGTCGGGGCTTCTTCCGAGGCCAGGTAGACCACGCCCGGGGTGACGTATTCCGGCTTCAGCTTCTCTAGCATGGCCGGGGGCATCAGGTTCTCGGTCATCCGCGTCGCGGCGACCGGCGAGATGGCGTTGATGTGGACGTTGTTCTTCTGGCCTTCCAGCTTGATGGTGTTCATGAAGCCGATGATGCCGAGCTTGGCCGCGCCGTAGTTCGACTGGCCGAAGTTGCCGTAGAGCCCCGAGGACGAGGTAGTGACGATGATGCGGCCGTAGTTCTGGGCCTTCATGATCTCCCACACCGCCTTGACCGGCTTGACCGTGCCCATCAGGTGCACGTTCAAAACCAGTTCGAAGTCCTCGATGGTCATCTTGGAGAAGGACTTGTCGCGCAGGATGCCGGCGTTGGCGACCAGGATGTCGATGCGGCCCCAGGTGTCCATGGCCTGCTTGACCATCAGGGCCACGCCCGCGTCATCGGTCACCGACGAGCCGTTGGCGATGGCTTCGCCGCCGAAGGCCTTGATCTCTTCCACCACCTTCTGCGCCGCCTCGGACGAACCGCCCGAGCCGTCCATCGAGCCGCCCAGGTCGTTGACCACCACCTTGGCCCCGCGCCGCGCGAATTCCAGCGCGTGCTGACGGCCCAGGCCGCCGCCCGCGCCGGTCACGATCACCACCTTGCCGTCGAAGCGGATGTCCGCCATGTCGCCCTCTTAACGTCTGTTTGAAACGCAATTGGCGGCCCTTTTGGGTCGCGCGCGCGTAAGCGTCAAGGGTTCCGCTAGGTCAGGGCGACGCCCGCCCCAGGGCCTCGATCAGTTCGGCTACCTTGCGGCGCTGCTCCATTGACGTCGCTGCTGCTGGTCGCCCTCGGGGCCCGGGCCGAGGAAAGTCCGCTGGCCTCCCCAAATCCTACCCCCTAGCCCCCGCCTTCGCCGCCTCGGCGGTCTTGCCGGGTTTGAGGAACTTCACCAGCACCCGCTGGCCGACCAGGAAGGGCGCGTCGTCGGCGGAGATGACCACCTCGACCACGCGGGCGTCGGCGGCCTCGGCCGGGTCGTCCGAGAGCAGCTTGCGGGCGCCGAACACGCCCGAGCGGCGCAGCACCTGGCCCTGGAAGGTCTTGCCGGGGTCGGCCTCGGGGGTCATGCGCACGGTCTGGCCCACGGCCACCACCGGTAGGGCCGCCTCGGCGATCTCGGCGCGGACGATGTGCGGGGTGTCGGGTTCGAGGTCGAACATGGTCGAGACGTTCAGGGTCGAGGCGCCGGCGCCCGGCTGGGCGTAGCGGCGCACGATGGTCCCGTCCGCCGGCGCCCGCACGATGGTCAACTCTTCGTTGTAGCGGGCCTGGGCCAGGCGGGCCTCGGCGGCGCTGATTGCGGCGCGTTGCAGTTCGCCTTGCGCCTCGGCGGCGTGGATGGCGTCCATGGCCTGGTCGAGCTGCTGGCGGGCGACGAAATTGGCCGCGGCCAGCTTGGCCAGGCGGTCATATTCGCGGTGGGCGGTGGTCAGCTGCACCTGGATCGCCGCCACCTGGGCTCTGGCCTGCTCCAGGTCGGCGCCGGCGGTCTGGGCCGCCAGGCGGGCCTGGTCGTCCTCCTGCCGGGCCAGCACCTGGCCCTTCTTCACCCGCTCGCCCTCGTTCACGTCCACCTCGCGCACCACGCCGGGGGCGCGGGCGGCGACCTGGATCACCCCGCCCTCGACGTCGGCCTTGCCGTTGGCGATGGCGGCATAGGGGCTTTCGGGCGGCGGGGCCTGCTTGGCGGCCTGGGCGGTCTTGGCCTTGGCGCGCAGGGAAAGGCCGCCGCCGATGGCGACGACGGTCAGCACGGCCAGGACCACCAGCCAGGTTGCGGGTCGGCGAAGGATTTGCGGCATCAGACTTCGGCTCCCTGGAGCCGCCTCTCATGGGCCTCATGGGCCGGGGCGAGACGGCGGCGATCATCCAGGATCCGGCCGTCTTCGATATGGATCACCCGGTCGGCGTAGGCCTCCAGGCGCGGGTCGTGGGTCACACAGATCACCGCCGCGTCGTGCGCCTTGGCGGCGCGCTGAAGCAGACGGATGACGATCTGGCCGTTCTCGCCGTCGAGGGCCGAGGTCGGCTCGTCTGCGAACAGCAGCTTGGGCTGCTTGGCGAGCGCCCGGGCGATGGCGACGCGCTGCTTCTCGCCGCCGGACAGCTCCGAGGGGCGCTGGTTCATCTTCGGCTTCATGCCGACCTCGTCCAGCGCCTGCTCGGCCCTGGCCCTCGCCTCGTCGTTACGCACGCCCTGGTATTTCAGGACAGTGGTGATCTGGCGAAGCGCGGTCAGGGCCGGGAACAGGTTGAAGCCCTGGAAGATGAAGCCGCAGTGATCCAGGCGGAACTTGTCGATCTTGCCGGACGGCTTGCTCCACAGGGGCTCGCCCAGGGCGACGACGTCGCCCTCGTCGGGGCGCAAGAGGCCGGACAGCGCCGCCACCAGGGTCGACTTTCCGGAGCCGGAAGGACCCATGACCATGGTCACCTCGCCATGGCGGGCGTCGAAGTCCACGCCCTTCAGCACCTCGACCTTGGTGCGGCCGGTCTTGAAGCTCTTGCGCAGGCTTGTGGCGCGCAGGGCGCCCACAGGCTGCAGGTGGAGGCCGTTGGGGGTCATCTGAGGAGGTCCGCAGGTTGGCTCTGCTTGAGCACGCCGAGCGAGAGGGCGCCGGAGATAACGGCGATGGCGACCAGCAGGATCGAGACGAAGGTCATGAAGCCGAGTGGGAAAGTCATCGGCAGGTTGGCCAGATTGGCTAGACCAGCGACCACTGAGACGAAGCCGATAGCGGCCGCCAGGCCGGCGACGCCGACCCAGAAGCTCAGCTCCATCACGATCACCCTCAGCGAGCCCATCGACACGCCGAGCGCTCGCAGCGACGCGAACTCCTTGATATTGGCGAAGATCGCCCCGCGCAGAGTCTGCCAGGTTATGCTGACGCCGATGACGATGCCGATGAACACTGAGAAGACGATGATTATGCCGACCATCTGGTCCTTCAGCAGCGCCGACTGGTTGGCCCTGGCCAGTTCCTCGCGGGTCCACGCGCGATAGAGGCCCTTGGCGTTCGCATTGAGCTGGTCACGCACCTGAATGGCCATGGCAGGGTCCTTGATCCGGACCAGCAGCGGGCCGGTGCGGTCGGCCTTCGAACCCATGCCGAGCAGCCTAAGGGTCTGGCGCGACACGTAAACGGTGGCCTGGGCCATGTTCGGGTAGTTGTGCAACACGGCGCGCAGATAGACGGTCTTGCCGTTCAGGCTGGCGGCGTCGCCGAGCTTGACCCCTAGCCGGTCAAGGCTGGTCTGGTCGATGGCGACCGCATATGGCTCCATCAGCGCCAGGCGCTGGGCCTCGGTGAAGTCGGTGGGCAGGGTCACCGAGCCCTTCTCGGTGCCGACGGTGAAGAGTTGCACGAACTCGTGCTTCTGCTTTTGGCCGGGCACGGGGCGGCTCTTCCATAGAGCTCCGTCGCCCTCCATGTCCTTCACGTCCACCACGTCGGGATTCAGATAGATCAGCGGCTCGACCCGGGCCGGCAGGCCCTGGCCGTCGCCCATCAGGCTTTCGGACTGGGGCGACATCACCATGATCTCGGCGCGGGAACGGTCGATGGTGGCCGTGAAGGCCCCGGCTATGCCGGCGAACAGGCCGACGAAGGCCATGATCAGGACGCCCGACAGGGCCAGCGCCATGATCGCCGCCATGTAGCGGCGCCATTCGTAGATCAGCGTGGCCAGGGCGAGCGACACGGTTTTCCCCACAAGGGGCGCGAGGCTGAGCTAGGATCGCGCCTTGGCCCGATAAGAGCCACCGGCCGCTCGCGGAACCAAGTTAAATCGAGGTAAGGCGACGGCCGAATGCGCCAATTCTTGGGCCAAATTCTGTTGATGACAGAAAATTAATTTTGGGAGATCCGGGGATGAAACTGTTCGACAGCCGCAGAGCGCCGAATCCGCGCCGTGTTCGCTGGTTCATGGCCGAGAAGGGCATAGACGATATCGAGATTATCGACGTCGATCTGTTCGGCGGCCAGCACAAGCAGCTCGAATACTTGCAGAAATTCGGCGCCGCCAACGTTCCGGCCCTGGAGATGGACGATGGCACGGCCATCACCGAATCCGTCGCCATCTGCCGCTATCTGGAGAGCGTCTATCCCGAGCCCAACCTGTTCGGCCGCGATGCGAAGGAGACGGCGATCATTGAAATGTGGTCCCGCCGCGCCGAGATGCTGGTCGCAACGCCGCTGATGATGGCCGTCCGCCACAGCCACCCGGCCCTGGCGGCGTTGGAGACCCAGATCCCCGAGATCGCCGAGAACGGCCGCCAGTCGGGCGCCCGCGGCTTGAAGTTGATCGACCGGCGCCTGGCCGAGAGCGAATTCATCGCCGCCGATCGGGTGACCATTGCCGACATCCTGGCCGCGACCGCCATCGACTTCGCCCGCATGGCCAGGTTCAAGCCGCCGGAAGAACTGGTCAACGTCCGCCGCTGGTACGACGCCATGATGGCCCGCCCGGCGGCCCAGGCTGGAGTGTGAGGCGCATAAAGCCGGGATCGCCGTAACGGCAGGGGAATTGCCACGGGCCGTGGGGGCTGTTCGACTGAGCCGACAAGCAAAGGCGCTCCCACGCCGCAGGAGGATCCCGGATGAAAGTCGCCGCCCTGAAGGCCCCCGGCGGGCTGGACAAGATCGTCATCGAGGAGCGTCCGGACCCTCGGCCGGGGCCGGGCGAGGTGCTGGTGCGGGTGCGCGCCAGCTCGCTGAACTTCCACGACTATGCGGTGGTCGCCGGGATCATCAAGACGCCCGACGGCCGCATCCCCATGTCCGACGGCGCCGGCGAGGTGGTCGAGGTCGGGGCTGGCGTCTCCGTCTTCAAACCCGGCGACAAGGTCCTCTCGACCTTCTTCCCCCACTGGGAGGCCGGGCTGCCCGCAGTTGAGCGCATGGCGGCGGTCCCGGGGGACGGCGCGGACGGCTTTGCCGCCGAGCTGGTGGCCATGCCGGCCGAAGCCTTCACCCGCCAGCCCGAAGGCTGGTCCTTCGCCGAGGCCGCCACCTTGCCCTGCGCGGCGCTGACCGCGTGGCGGGCCCTGGTGGTCGAGGCGCGGATCAAACCCGGCGACGTGGTGCTGACCCAGGGCACCGGCGGGGTCTCGATCTTCGCCCTGCAGCTGGCCAAGGCCATGGGCGCCCGGGTGGTCGCCACCTCCTCCTCGGCCGAAAAGCTGGCCAGGCTGAAGGCGCTGGGGGCCGATCACCTGATCAACTACAAGGAAGAGCCCGAGTGGGGCCGGGCCGCAGCCGCCTGGTCGAAGGGCGGGGTCGATGCGGTGGTCGAGATCGGCGGGGCCGGGACCATGAGCCAGTCGATCACCGCCGCACGGCTCGGAGGCCATATCTCGCTGATCGGCGTCCTGGCCGGCTGGGCGGGCGAGATCTCGACCGCCACGGTGATGGCCAAGAACATCACCATCAAGGGGGTGACGGTGGGCTCCAAGCAGGAGCAGCGGGAAATGATCGCCGCGGTCGAGGCGACCGGCATTCGTCCGGTGATCGACCGAAGCTTCCCGCTGGAGGGGATCGCCGCCGCCTTCGAGCACCAGATCGCCCAGCGCCATTTCGGCAAGATATGCCTGGAGTTCTGACGGCCTGCGGCGAAAACGCCGCACACGGATAAAAAGTGCTCGCCAGCGCGTGAGTCGAGTCTATATCCAGCGGCAGGGAGGCGGGTTGAATGCGCTGGTTTCAGGCTCTTTTGCCGCGTGAGCACGGCTTTTTCGATCATTTCATCGATCATGCCCGGCAGTTGGTCCAGGGCGCGGAGGCGCTGCGCAATCTCCTGAACGGCGGCGACGCCGTCCCGGGAGCCTGCGCTGACATCGTGCGGCACGAGGCGGCGGCGGACGAGATCGCCCGCGCCGTGTTTCTCGAGATCCGCCGCACCTTCGTCACCCCGTTCGATCGCAGCGACATCCGTGACCTGACCACCTCGCTCGACGACGCCATCGACCAGATGCAGAAGACCGCCAAGTCGATCATGCTGTTCGACATGACCGAATTCAGCCCGGAGATGCGCGAGCTGGGCGACCTCGCCATCCAGGCGGCCTATCTGACCCTCGAAGGGGTGGAGTTGTTGCGCAACATGCGCCGCAACGCCGCCCAGCTGAACGCCATCGCCGAGGCGGTGACCCGTATCGAGAACCGCTCGGACGAGATCTACGACCAGGGCATGCGCGCCCTGTTCAAGGCCTCGCAGAACCGCCCGATGGACTTCATCGCCGGGGCCGAGGTGTTCGACCACCTGGAAAAGGTGCTCGACCGGTTCGAGGACGTATCGAACGGGATCAGCGGCATCCTGATCGAGCATCTCTGACGGCGGGGCGGCTTAATTGACCTCGCTCACCCTCTGGCTGCTGATCGCCGTCGCCCTGTCGTTCGACTTCCTGAACGGCCTGCACGACGCCGCCAATTCGATCGCCACCATCGTCTCGACCCGGGTCCTCAAGCCCGGCTGGGCGGTGGTCTGGGCCGCCTTCTTCAACTTCGTCGCCTTCCTGTTCTTCGGCCTGCATGTGGCCCATACGATCGGCTCGGGCATCATCTCGGTCAGCCTGGTCACCGACCGGCTGATATTCGGGGCGCTCGGCGGCGCCATCGTCTGGAATATCGTCACCTGGCTCGCCGGCATCCCCTCGTCCTCGTCCCACGCCCTGGTCGGCGGCCTGATCGGCGCGGGCCTGGCCAAGGGCGGGTTGAAGGCGATCGTCTGGGCGGGGGTGGGCAAGACTGCTGCTGGCGTGGTGGTCTCGCCCCTGCTCGGCTTCCTGCTGGCCCTGGTGCTGGTAGGCCTGGTCACCTGGCTGTTCGTGCGCTCGCGGCCAGCGGCCGTGGATCGGCTGTTCCGTATCCTGCAGTTCTTCTCGGCAGCCGCCTATTCGCTGGGTCACGGCGGCAACGACGCGCAGAAGACCATGGGCATCATTGCGGTCCTGCTCTACGTCCATCAGGGTGGTCACGGCGCGTTCCAGGTGCCACTTTGGGTGGTGCTGGCCTGTCAGGCGGCCATGGCTCTCGGCACGCTGAGCGGAGGCTGGCGGATCGTGCACACCATGGGCTCGAAGATCACTCGGCTGAGCCCGATGCAGGGTTTCTGCGCGGAGACTGGCGGGGCCATCACGCTCTATATGGCCAATTCCCTCGGTATCCCGGTTTCGACCACCCACACCATCACCGGGGCCATCGTTGGCGTCGGCGCGGCGCGCCGCACCTCGGCCGTGCGCTGGGGCGTGGCGCGGGGCATCGTCACCGCCTGGATCATCACCATGCCCATGGCCGGGCTCGTGGCCGCCCTGCTCTACGCGGTCGGCGGATCGGTGTTCCAGTGAAGCCGTTCAAGGTCACCGGCATCCAGTACGCGGCCTTGCCCTATCGCCTGGAGGGGCGGCGGGTCGAGGTCATGCTGATCACCTCCCGCGACACCGGGCGCTGGGTGATCCCCAAGGGCTGGCCGATGGGCGGGCTCAGCCCCCAGGAGGCGGCGGCGGTCGAGGCGGCGGAAGAGGCCGGCCTGATCGGCGAGATCGCCCAGCGGCCGATCGGCTCCTACCACTACCTCAAGCGCCTGAAGAAAGAGCAGTCCAAGTCCATCCAGGTGATCGTGTTTCCGTTCCGCGTCGAGGAGCGGGTGGAGGATTTCAAGGAGCAGGGGGAGCGCACCGCCCGCTGGTTTCCTTACAAGGAGGCGGCCGGCCTGGTGGCCGAGCCGAGCCTGCGCCGCCTGATCCGTGACTTCGGCGCCGTCCAGGCCGCCAACCCCATCGTCCGGACCCTGCGCAACTACTGGGCCTGGCGCTTCGGCGCCTATGCCTGATACCGCGCCACCCCGCCGGTCACAGTGCGCACGATCTCGATGTCCTTGATCTTCGCTGGATCGACCTCGGCCGGGCTGTCGGCCAGCACCACGTAGTCGGCCAGCTTGCCGGGGGTGATCGAGCCCTTGATCGCCTCCTCGCCGGAATTGTAGGCGCCGTTCAGGGTGTGGACGCGCAAGGCCTCCTCCACGCTGACCCGCTGGTTCGCGCCCCAGGTCTTGCCGTCCCAGCCGGTGCGCGTGACCATGGCCTGCAGCGCCATCAGCGGCGAGAACGGCCCCGGCGGGAAGTCCGAGCCGGCCGCCACCACCACGCCCGCGTCCAGCATCTGTCGGATGGCGATGCAGTGCTCCAGCATCGCCTCGCCATAGAACTTGAACTTGTCGGAATTGTAGTAGGGGTAGGTGGAGAACACCGCCGGGACCGCGCCGGCCGCCTTGATGCGGCGGATCAGGTCGTCATTGACCAGGGTGCAGTGGGTGATCTTGGGCCTGGCGTCCGCACGCGGAAACAGCTGCTGCGCCCGCTCGCAGGCGGTCAGGTACATGCCGATGGCCACATCGCCGTTGGCGTGGCAGTTCACCTGGACACCCGCCCGCCAGACCTTCTCGATCCAGGCGTTCAGGTCCTCCTGGGTCTGGGTGACATTGCCGCGATAGGGCGGGTTCGAGCCCGGATAGGGCGTCGAGAGGGCCATGGTCCGCTCCGAGAACGAACCGTCGACCAGGTGCTCGAAGGTGGCGCCGAAACGCAGCCACTCGTCGCCGAAGCCGCTCCTGACCCCTTCGGCGATCAGCCGGTCGACGCCGGCGTCGTCGGCCTCGTAGCTAACCCGGTGCAGGAGATCGCCGCGGGCGCGGATTTCCTGCAGGGCGGAAAGGTCGCCCGCCTCGTGGTGCACGCTGGTCAGGCCGTATCGCACGAACTGCCTGGAGATGTGCGCCAGACCGGCCCGCGCCCGCTCGGCGGTTTCCGCCGCGGTAAAGCTCGGCCGCTGGCCTACGCGATAGAACACACGGTCGGCCAGGTCGGTGACCCGCCCGTTCAGCTCTCCGTCCGGCCCGTGGTCGTAGGTGCCGCCAAAGGGATTTGGGGTCGCTTTGGTGATCCCGGCCAGGTCCAGCGCCTTGGAATTGACGAATACGGTATGGCCGCCCCGGTGATGCACCATCACAGGATGCTGGGACGAGACCTGGTCCAGGTCGTGGCGGTTCAGCGGCCGGTCGCTCTTCAGCTTGGTGTCGTCGTGGAAAAAGCCCTCGACCCAGAAGCCCGGCGGGGTCTTGGCAGCCCGCTCGCGCAGCTTGCCGATGATGCTGTCGATGGTGACGAACTCGACTTCGTACGGATTGCCGACCAGGACCTCGTAGAGCAGCTCCTCGCCGGGCGCGTGGTTGTGGCAGTCGATGAAGCCCGGGACGACGGCCATGCCCTTGGCGTCGAGCACCTGGGTTCCCGGACCGACCAGGCCCTTGATGTCCTCCGAGCGGCCGACGGCGATGAAGCGGCCGCCGCGAACGGCGAAGGCCTCGGCCTTGGGCAACCCCTTGTCGACGGTCAGCACCCGGGCGTTCAGCACCACGCTGTCGGCGCTTCTCGGGTCGAGGTTCTGGGCCCGCGCCAGGGCCGGAAGCAGGGCCGCCGCCCCGCCCAGGAACGCGCGCCGGCTGGTGGTGCTCGCAGTCATGGCCTCGCCTCCGTCCCTCGGCCTCTAGGCGGGCCTATCGTGGAACGAGCGCGACTATACTCATTCGACCCTGCCGAGGCCAACCGGCCGCGCCGGGCCTAGCGGGCCTCCGCCGTAGCGGTCCAGGTTTCGATCTTGCCGACCAGATCCTCCAGATTGACCGGCTTGGCGATGTGGTCGTTCATCCCGGCCCGTTTGCAGGCGGCGACCTGTTCGGGCAGCACATTGGCGCTGAGGGCCAGGATCGGCGTCGCCTGGTTGCGGATCGACCGCGCACGGATCGCCTGGGTCGCCGCCAGGCCGTCCATTCGGGGCATCTGCAGGTCCATCAGGATCAGGTCGAAGCGGGACCGATCGGCGGCCCTGACCGCCTCGGCTCCATCGACCGCTTCGACGATCTCGATGTCGAAGGGCGAGAGCATGGTCGCCACCAAGTCGCGGTTGTTGGTCACGTCGTCGACCAGCAGGATGCGCATGGGAGCGAGTTCGGGATCGGGCTCTTCAATCGCTGCGGCCTGGGCGGTCGGCGCATCCGCGACCGGCGCAGCGACGGTGAACCAGAAGGTCGAGCCGACGCCTTCGGCGCTCTCGACGCCGATCTGGCCGCCCATCAACTCGACCAGGCCCTTGGCGATCGCCAGGCCCAGCCCCGCCCCGCCGTAGCGGCGGGTGTTGGACTCGTCGGCCTGGGAGAACCGCTGGAAAAGGCGGGCCGCGTCGGCGGGCGCCACCCCGACGCCGGTGTCCTTGACCGCGATCCTCAGGAACCCGCCCTGCGCGCCCCAATAGCCGACGGCGACGACGATGCGGCCGTGCTCGGTGAACTTGATCGCGTTGCCGACCAGGTTCAGCAGCACCTGCCGGGTGCGGTCGGGGTCGATATGAACCCACCGCGGCGCCTCGGCGGGCAGGTCGAGCCGCAGCTCCAGCCCCTTGCGTTCCGCCTCCTGGCCGACCAGGGCCAGGGCGTCAGCAAGAAAGTCCTCCAGCCCGGTGGGGCCAGGATTGAGTTGCACGCGTCCCGACTCGATGCGCGAGACGTCGAGGATGTCGTCGACCAGGCTGAGCAAGGCCTGGCCTGCGCCGACGATGCGGCGGACGTGGCCGTGCTCGCGCTCCGGCAGGGCGCTGGAACGATCGAGCAGGCCGGCGAAGCCGATCACGGCGGTCAGGGGCGTGCGGATCTCGTGGCTCATATTGGCCAGGAACTGGGCCTTGGCGACGGCGGCGGCCTCGGCGGTCTCCTGGGCCACCCGGCTGGCCAGCAGGTCCTCGTCGGCCTTCAGCTTGGCCAGGGCGTTGGCCTGGAACACGCTCAGCGCCCGCGCCAGTTCGCCGACCTCGTCCGAGCGCCCGACCCCGGGGACGGCCAGGGCCAGGTCGCCCTTCGCGACCTCGCGCGTGGCCCGGGTGATGCGGTCGATCGGCCTAAGCACCTGCAGGTTGACGAACAGACAGGCGAGGGCGCCGATCATGATCACCAGCACCATGATCGCCAGCGCCTCGTAGAATTCCTGCTCGGCTGAGGCCGCCTGGCTCGCCGCGCGCTCGGCGGCGAGGTCGAACGCCGTTCCGGCTACGCCCATCAGACTGTCGAGCGCGACAGTGTCGGCCTGCATGTTCTTGTGCGTCTCGAAGGGCGAACGCTGGCCGGCGGCGAAGGCGGCCAGGATTTTGCTCCGACGGGCCCGGTCTACATTGAAATAGGCTTCGTCGGCCTTGGCGATGGCCGCCTGTAGCCGCGGCGAGGCGTCGACCCCGGCGTAGTCCTTCAAGAGCCGCCAGGGCGCGTCGATGCGGCCGACCATGGTGTCAAAGGCGCTCTGCTGCTCAGGCGTCAGCGCGCGGCCGGTGTTGGCCCGGGCCTGCATGACCATGTCGGTGCCGACCGCGTCTCGCACCGACCAGGCCATGCGGCCGACGTTCATCATGCGGGCGATCATCGGATCGTCCCGGCTCACCTCGGCCGCAAGCTGTCCGCTGGTCGCATCGAGCGCATCGGTCAGTGCGGTAACGGTGGCGAACCACGGGTTCGACAGGTCGGCGGGGCGGCGTCCCGGGGGCGCCTGCAACGCGGCGGCGGCCGCGTCCCTCAGAGCAGAGACTGCAGACCAGCGCTGCTCGATGGTCTGGAGGCCGTAGGACTGGCCCTGGCTCGACAGGCCGCGCAGAGCCTTGATCGTGGCTGCAAAGCCCTTGGCGTTGCGCGCGCGCAGGTCGGCGCGATAGCGGATCTCGTCCGGCGTAGGCCGAGCGTCTTCCGAAAAGCCCAGCACGTATGTGCCGCGCTCCAGGCGCGCGTTGTTCATGAACGCAAAGATCACGCGCGAAGCCTCGGTCACCCGGACCACGCGGTCGGCCTGTTCGCGGCGCTGTTCCGCACGCCACGCCGCCATCACGCAAAACGCCGCCAGCACGGCGGCCAGAACGCCGACGACGAGCTGAACGCGAGAGCCGATAGACTGAACTGGCTTCATGCCGCCCTGCCGCTCGCCGGGGCGGGCCCTGCCACTTATTCGCCGCCCCCGGCGAGTCGGACCTTAGTCCTCGGCGAAGCAAATCGCTCGTATTTGCAATTGCGACCAATCGGCGCGGCGGGCGCGATCTGAATTCGCCGCCAATTGGCAAGGGTTGAAAAATGGCCGTGGCTGCCAACACCCGAGCCGGATTTGCAGCCGCGCTCGCGCCCGGCCTTCAGCACCTCAGCCTACTGTTCTCCTCGCGGCATGGCCTTGCGCACTTCGGGATCGAAGCCGCTGGCGGCCCACTCGCCCTGGGCGGTGTTCCAGTGCGAGAAGAACAGGCGTGTGGCCGGGTCCGGGCTCATGGCCAGCCGCTGCGGGAACAGGTTCCAGTCGGTCAGCACGGGCGAAGGCGCGCGGACATAGCGGTCCGTGGTCGGCAAGGCGCTGCGCAGCCAGCCGCCGCGAGCGTAGTACTGGTGCCAGGTCCGCCGCATCTGGCGCCCGTCGCCGTCCAGCCGGGTGTGGAAGGTCGCGGTGTCGTAGAGCACGCAAGTCCCCGCCGGGCCATAGAGCGGAACCTCGGCATAGGCCTCGCCCAGCCCCTCGAAGGCCGCCTTCAGGCTGGCGTAGCGGTTGCTGCCCGGCACGACGCAGAAGGCCGGCGTGCCCGGCTCCACATCGGTCAGGTAGTGGATGGCGCACAGCCAGTCGCAGGGCATGTAGGGGGTGCGCGTGAGCCGGTCGTCCCGCACGGCGTCATGGTGGAAGTTCATTGCGCCAGCCCCGGCGTCTTCCGGCGTCTCGCGAAAATTGAACTCTGAGAAGCGGGCCCTGTCCTCGCCGCCCAGGAGCTGCGCCACGACCCCGAACGAGCGCGGGTGGCGCGTGTAGCGATCGAGTTCGGGGTGGTCGAGCAGGGGTTGGGAAAAGATCAGGCCCTGTTCGCGATGATGCGGCTTGCGCCGTTCGCCCAGGCCCCAGGCTTCTGGCCGCTCGGCCTGGGTGCGGTCGCAGAAGCCGTTCAGCTGGGCCAGCTCAGCCGGCGTCAGGCAAGCCCGCAGCACCACATAGCCGAAGCGTTCGAAGAAGGCGCAGGCCGCCTCCCGCTCGCGTTCCGGATCGAAGGCCGGCGGTGGCGGGTCAGTCCGCACGCGGCCGAAGCCCTGGCGCGCAATCTTCGCATCGCCGCTGCGGTTCTCCTGCGGTTGAAGCTTCACCGACATCGCCGGTCGCCCTCCCTGTCTTAGCCCAAGGAGACTACACGGATCGATCTACGGCAACGCCTCTCAGCCTCTCAGCGCCTTCAGATGGTTGAACACCGTGGCGCGGGAGAGGCCCAGCACCTCAGCGACATAGGGCGCGGCGCTCCTGCCCCTGAAGGCGCCCTCGGCGAACAGGGCCTCGACCAGGGCCTTCTTCTCGCGCCGGTCCAGGGCGGCCAGGGTCTGGCCGCGCTCGGCCAGCCAAGTGTTGAGGAAGATGTTGATCCGCTCCTGCCAGTCGTCGCGGAACAGCTTTTCCGGCTGTTGCGGCAGCGGGGCTTCCCCAAGAAACAGGGAAAGCGCGGCCTTGGCGCGCTCGAACACCGAGATGTCCAGATTGACGCAGACGAGGCCGATCGGCGCGCCTGCGTCGTCCCGGGCGACGATGCTGACCGAGCGCATCATCGAGCCATCCCAGTTCACCTTGCCATAGGGGCCGATCACCTGTTCGTCCGGATCGAACTCGATCTCGTCCAGGGCGGATTCGTCGCCCAGCGAGCGCTTGGAGAGGTTGTTGGCGATGTGGACCACGGTCTGGGTGGACAGGTCATGCACCACCACCTCGACATGAGGATGGAGCAGGGCCGCGATGCCGTCCGCAAAGGGGGTCCAGCGGGCCAGCAGTTGCTGGTTCGCGCTCAAGCCGGCAGGCCCTTCAGGAAGCGCGACAGGCCGGCCAGGCCCGCCTTCAGCGTCTCGGTCCCGTTGCCGAAGCCTAGGCGCACGGTCCTCTCCATCTCGAAGGCCGAGCCCGGGACCATCAGGACGCCCGTTTCCTGCAGGAGCCTTCGGCAGAAATCCTCTGAGCTCAGCTCGGCGTCGTAGTTCAGCAGGGTCACGGTCCCGCCCGTGGGCCGCACCCATGAGATCCGGGGTTCGCCGGCGACCCAGTCATCCAGGATCTTGAGGTTGACCCGCACGATCTCGCGGTTGCGGGCCATCAGCGCCTCGCGGTGCTCCAGGGCGATGGCGGCGACGTGGTCGTCGATCATGCCGACGCTGATGGTGTTGTAGTCGCGGCGGATCATCACCCGTTCGAGCAGGTCACGCGGCGCGCTGATCCAGCCGAGCCTCAGGCCCGCCAGGGCGAAGGCCTTGGACATGCTGCCGACCGCGATCCCCTTGTCGTAGAGGTCGGCGATCGAGGGCGGCGTCGGCTGGTCCCCGGTCTCGACGCCGCGATAGACCTCGTCGCAGATCAGCCAGGCGTCGTGCCGCCGGGCGATCTCGACGATCTGGCGCAGCATGGCCTCGTCCATCACCGAGCCGGTCGGGTTGTTGGGGTTGGTCATGGCGATCAGCCGGGTCTGCGGCCCGACCATGGCCTCGAGTTCGGCGATGTCGGGCAGGTAGCGGTGCTCGGCCCTCAGCTGCAGGCGCTTGACCTCGGCCTGGTAGCTCTCGGGGATAGAATAGTGCTGCTGATAGGTCGGGACCACCGAGACGATCTCGTCGCCCGGCTCGACCAGGGTCTCGTAGAGCAGGGCGTTGGCCCCGATGGCCCCGTGGGTCACCAGCACCTCGTCCGGCCCGCGGCCCTGGTACAGCGCGGCGATCGCCTCACGCAGCCTTTGGCTGCCCTCGATCGCGCCATAGGTCAGCTTCAGGCCGTTGAGCTCCTCCAGGATCACATTGTCCTTGCCGGCCAGGGCCATCAGTTCGCCGAAGGGGATGGAGTCGATGCAGGTCTCGGCGATGTTGTGCACGCACCGGGTCTCGTGCGCGTTCATCCAGATTTCGACGGCGAAGGGGGCGATCTTCACGGGCGGGTCTCCTCATTGTGGGCGCGCAGCACTTCGGCGGCGACGGCGATGTCTTCCAAGCCCATGCCGATCGAGCGGAAGAAGCGGTGGCGGCGGCCGAAGGCTGGCTGGACCGCGCCGGCCACCAGTTCGGGCAGGTCGCCGAGGATGGCGTCTGCGGACCAGCCGTGGCTTTCGGCTGCGATCACCATCTCGCCGGCGCTGAGCGGCGCAGTGCGGCGGTAGTCGCAATAGACGTCCAAGGCGGTCATGGCCTGCGGCGCGACCTCGTGGGCGCGGGGGGCGTTGGTGCTGATCGAGGTGATCAGGGCGGGCTTGGTCAGCATGGCCGGGTCCAGCACCGGGCTCGCGGAAGAGGTGCAGAGCAGCACGGCGTCGGCGTCCCGCACCGCCTCGGCGAGGTTGGCGCATAGCCGCACCCCTTCACTCAGGTCGGTGAAGCGGGCGAAGTCGGCGGCTGGCCGGCGCTCGATCGAGGGCGAGGTGATGCGGATATCGCGCCAGGCCCTCAAGGGCAGGACGCGGCGCAGGTGGGCTTCGGCGATGTCGCCGGTCCCGACGATGGCCAGGGTCCCGGCGTCGGGCGCGGTCAGCAGGTCGACGGCCAGGGCGGTGGTCGCTGCGGTGCGCTCGGTGGTCAACCGCTTGGAGTCGCAGAGCAGCAGCGGCTCGCCGGTCTCGGCCGACATCAGAAGGGTCCAGGCGGTGATCAGCGGCCCCTGCTTGCGCACGATGTAGGGCGACAGCTTGACCCCGAACGCGGCCTCGCCGGCCAGCATCCCGGCATAGGCGATGAAGTCGCCGGCGTCTTTCGGGAACAGGGTCACCGTCTGCGGCGGCTGCACCGCCTCGCCCGCGTGCAGGGCGGCGAACATGCGGCGAAGCGCGCTCGCGACGTTGATCCGCGGCAGCAGGGCCAGGATCTCGGTCTCGTTGAGGATGGGCGCGGTGGGCATGGGGCGGGCTTCCGGACAGCAAACACCGAATTCACTAGGCCTGAATAATTAGACTGTCGAATCAAAAATTGGATTTTTGATCTGATTTGTGGAGTCTCGTCGAACGGATTGACTCTATCCTATCCAGGGGGATAGGATAATCGACATGGAACACAAGCACGCATCCCACCCCGCCATCGCCTCCCGCCTGAAGCGGGCCGAAGGGCACCTGCGCTCGATCGTCAAGATGATCGAGGACGGGCGCAGTTGCCTCGATCTGGCTCAGCAACTGCATGCGGTGGAGGCGGCTGTGGGCGCGGCCAAGCGCGAGTTGATCCACGACCATATCGAGCACTGCCTGGACGGCGGCGGCGAGAGCGCCAAGGCCGACCTGAAGGAGATCAAGCAGCTCACCAAGTACCTCTGACCGCCTACCAGGGCGGCCGCAACCACACAGACGGAGGAGCGACCATGGCGGACGGCAAGGCCGGGCCGATGGCCCATCACGCCCACAGCCACTTCTGGATCTTCGGCCTTGTCGGCCTCGCGGCCGGGGCGGCCCTGATGATCTATGTGCCGCATCTGAAGGCCGTGTCGGCCTCGCTGATCCTGTTCGCCGGCTTCCATCTGGTGGGGGCGGTGGTGATCCTCTCCTCGCTCTATTTCGGCGGCTTGCGCGACCACTTCCGCCGGGCGCGGAAGAACCGGGCGGCGAGCGGCGACCGGCTCGACTTCGGCTGGGGGCCGGGCTGGATGAACGGCTTAGGCATCGCCGCCCTGATCGCGCTCGCTGCGGCGGTCGCTGTGCAGGTTTCGGCGCCGGGCCTCTGGCCGCTGGCCTTCGCCCTGGTGGCGCTGGCCTGCCTGTTCTTGGCCGGCAATTCGATCATGCGCGGCTTTCGCCGGCAGGATCAGGCGGTGCTGCCCATGGTCGACCTTCTGCGTGGGGAGGCCGACGTGGTCATGGACGCCGGATGCGGCGCCGGGCGTACCAGCATTGCGCTGGGCCGCATCGTGCGCGGCGGCCACATCATCGCCGTCGACCGCTTCGACGCCGGCTACATAGACGACGGCGGCCGGGCGCTTTTGGAGCGGAACCTGCAGCTGGCGGGCCTGAGCGACAAGGTGACGATCGAGTCCGGCGACCTCACCGCGCTGCCTTTCGGCGAGGGCGACTTCGATTCCATCGCCAGCACCCACGTCTATGACCACCTGGGGGACGGCAAGGCCAAGGGCCTCGCCGAAGCCTTCCGCGTGCTGAAACCCGGTGGACGCTTCCTGATGGCCATCTGGGTCCCGGGGATGTCGATGTTCGCCGTGGCCAATGTCCTGTCCATGTTCCTGACGCCCAAGTCCGCCTGGCGGGCCATGGCGAAGGCGGCCGGGTTCGAGATCGTCGAGGAAGGCGCCTTCAACCACGCCTGGTACCTGCTGCTGCAAAAGCCCGGCCCGCGCGGAGCCGCGGCCTGATCATGCCCGACCTCGCCCACCTGATCGCCGCCGGCTCGGCCAACCTCTGGCTGTTCATCCCGACCGCAGTGCTGCTCGGCGCCCTGCACGGCCTGGAGCCGGGCCATTCCAAGACCATGATGGCAGCCTTCATCATCGCCGTCCGCGGCACGGTGGGCCAGGCGGTGATGCTGGGCCTGTCGGCGACGGCGTCCCACACCCTGGTGGTCTGGTTGGTGGCCCTGGGCGGGCTCTGGTTCGGCCGCAATCTGAACGTCGAGACCAGCGAGCCCTGGTTCCAGCTGGCCTCGGCGATCGCCATCGTGTCGATCGCCGCCTGGATGATCTGGCGCACGGCGCGGGAGGCGAGGGCCGCCGCCCATGCCCATGATCATGGTCACAGCCACGATCATGGCCATCACGACCATGATCAATGCGACCATGACCACCATCACGACCACGGCTTCGACCCGCACGCCCTGCTCGAGGCGGCCGGCGAGGCCCAGGATGCGCACGAGCGCGAGCACGCCGCCGAGATCATGAGCCGCTTCGCCGGCAAGCCGGTGACCAATGGCCAGATCATCCTGTTCGGCCTGACCGGCGGGCTGATCCCATGCCCGGCGGCGATCACCGTGCTGCTGCTCTGCCTGCAGGTGAAGAAGATCGCCCTCGGCGCGGTTCTGGTTGCGGGCTTTTCGGTCGGCCTCGCCCTGACCATGGTCACCTTCGGCGTCGTCGCCGCGGTCGGCCTCAGAAAGGCGACGCAGCGCTGGCAGGGCCTGGATGGCTGGATGCGCCGTGCGCCCTATCTCTCCGGCGGCCTGGTGATGAGCCTTGGTTTGATCCTGGGCGTGCGGGCGGCGATGGCGCTGGCAGGCTAGGCGCGCGCGCGGGTTTTCTTCACCACCCCCGAATAGGTCATGATCGTCCGCCCGCCGGTGGAAATGGTCCCGCGCAGGAACACCAGGGAGCCGCCGGCCCGCACCACCTCGCCGCGGCCCTCGATCAGGTCGCCCACATGGGCCGGTCCCACGAACTCGGCGTTCAGCGACACAGTCACCGCGTGGGTGTCGGCCAGGGCGTGGCGGCCGCAGACGAACAGGCAGTAATCGGCGAAGGTCAGCATGCAGCCGCCGTGCATGAAGCCGCCGCCGTTCATGTGCTTATTCTCGGCGCGGAAGGCGGCGAGCACCGACCCGTCGGGCTCCACGCGCGAATAGTAGGGTCCGCTCAGGTCCTCATAGGGGTCGCTGCCCTGCCATAGCCGCCAGCCGGCCCATTCGCCCTCGGCGATCAGCGGGCGGTCGGGAAAAAGATCCTCGCCGTCGGCCATGTTTGCTCCGCCCCTCTCCGCGCTCTATGAACCTCGATCAGTTGCGACGCTGCATAGCCGGAACGGCAAGGGGAACGCCATGGCTCTCGATCTCGAAACCCGCAATCAGCTGATCGAGGGCGTGCGCCGTTTCGTCGCCGAGCGCCTGCGGCCGATCGAGGCCCAGGTGGCCGAGAACGACGCCGTGCCGGACGAGGTGGTCGCCGAGATGCGCGATCTGGGGCTGTTCGGCCTGTCGATCCCCGAGGAATACGGCGGCCTGGGCCTTTCGATGGAGGAGGAGTGCCTGGTCTGTTTCGAGCTCGGCCGCACCTCGCCGGCCTTCCGCTCGACCTTCGGCACCAATGTCGGCATCGGCAGCCAGGGCCTGGTCATGTTTGGTTCCGACGAGCAGAAGTCGAAGTGGCTGCCGAGCATCGCCTCGGGCGAGACGGTCACATCCTTCGCCCTGACGGAGCCCGAGGCCGGCTCTGATTCGGCCGCCGTGCAGACGCGCGCCCGGCGTGACGGCGACCACTACGTGCTGGACGGCTCCAAGCGCTACATCACCAACGCCAACAAGGCCGGCCTCTTTACCGTCATGGCCCGCACCGACCCGGACAAGAAGGGCGCGCCGGGGGTTTCCGCCTTCCTGGTCCCGCGCGACCTGCCGGGGCTTTCGGTCGGCAAGCCGGAAAAGAAGATGGGCCAGCAAGGCGCCCACATCTGTGACGTGATCTTCGAGGGCGTGCGGGTCCCGGTCGAGAACCGGCTTGGGCCTGAGGGCGAGGGCTTCAAGATCGCCATGCAGGTCCTGGACCGCGGTCGCCTGCACATCGCCAGCATCTGCGTCGGGGTCGCCGAGCGCCTCATCGCCGACTCGGTGGCCTACGCCGCCGAGCGCAAGCAGTTCGGCCAGGCCCTGGCCAGTTTCCAGATGGTCCAGGCGATGATCGCCGACAGCAAGACCGAGGCCCTGGCGGCCAAGGCCTTGGTGCTGGACAGCGCCAGAAAGCGCGACGCCGGCGACAGCGTCACCCTGGAGGCGGCCTCCTCCAAGCTGTTCGCTTCGGAAATGGTCGGCCGCGTCGCCGACCGGGCGGTGCAGATCTTCGGCGGCGCCGGCTATGTCGCAGACTACGGCATCGAGCGGCTCTATCGCGACGTGCGCATCTTCCGCATCTACGAAGGCGCCAGCGAGATCCAGAAGCTGGTCATCGCCCGCGAGACGATGAAGCGGGGCGGGTGAGGTGCGTTCTCCCATCGAAGAGGCCATTTTCGACCTCCTGAAGGGGCTCGAACCCGGCAAGTCGGTCTCGCCCGAGCAGGTGGCGCGGGCGGTGGACGCCGAGGGCTGGCGGCGCATGCTGGGCCAGGTCCGCGCCACCGCCATCGGCCTCGCCCGCCAGGAGCGGCTGGTCATCACCCGCCATGGCAAGCCGGCCGACCCGGACAGTTTCAAAGGGGTGTATCGGCTGCGGCTGCCCTGACGCCCCCTGCGTCCCCCGGTCGTCTGGAGCCCGGCGGCGACGCACGCTAGACAGGGGCCATGTCCCTGGACGCCGTCCTTGCCGAGATCAGAGCCTGCCGGGCCTGTGCGGAGGAGTTGCCGTACGAGCCGCGGCCGGTGGTGCGGGTCAGCGCCGACACGCGCATCCTGATCTGCGGCCAGGCGCCGGGGCGGCGGGTGCACGAGAGCGGCCTGCCGTTCGACGATCCCTCCGGCGATCGGCTGCGCGCCTGGATGGGCGTCGATCGCGGGACCTTCTACGGTCACCCGGCGATAGGCGTCGCGGCGATGGCCTTCTGCTATCCCGGCACGGCGCCCAAGGGCGGGGACTATCCCCCGCCGCCGCGCTGCGCCGCGCTTTGGCGACAGCGGCTGCTGGCTGAACTGCCGCAGGTGAAGCTGACCCTGCTGGTCGGCTCCTACGCCCAGGCCTGGGCGCTCGGAAAGCGGGCCGGCGCCAACATGACCGAGACGGTGGCCGCCTGGCGGTCGCTCCTGCCCGACCTGATGCCCCTGCCGCACCCCTCCTGGCGCAACACCGCCTGGCTGAAGAAGAATCCCTGGTTCGAAGACGAAGCGGCGCCATATTTGCGCACGCGCATAGTCTCCATGTTGGCCGCATGATCCGAGCTGTCCTGACCGCCGCCGTCCTTATGCTGCTGGCCGCCTGCGCGCCGGTGACCCAGCTGGCCGGCAAGCCCGATGTCACTTTCCAGGGGCCGCGGCTGGAGGAGCACGCCTTCGTCAGCTTCGACGGCGCCCGGCTCGGCCTCAGCGAATGGGACCCTGCCACCGGCGAGCCCTGGGCGGTGGTGATCGGCCTGCACGGCATGAACGACTATGCCAACGCCTTCCACTTGGCCGGCGAACAATGGGCCCAGGACGGGATCACGACCATCGCCTATGACCAGCGCGGCTTCGGCCGCTCGCCGGCGCGAGGCGTCTGGGGCGGCCAGGACCTGATGGCCGAGGACCTGCGCACGATCACCGCCCTGGCCCGCCAGCGCTATCCGCACGCGATCATCGCCGTGGCTGGGGAGAGCATGGGCGCGGCTGTGGCCATCGACGCCTTCTCCTCCGACCGGCCGCCGGCCGCGGACCGGCTGGTCCTGGTCTCGCCAGCCGTGTGGGGCTGGTCCAGCCAGCCCTGGCCCAACAGCGCGGCCCTGTGGCTGACCGCCCACATCGACGGCCCACTGGTGATGAACCCGCCGCGGTTCCTGGAAAACCACATTCTCGCTAGCGACAATATCGACGAGCTGCGCCACATGGGCCGCGATCCCCTGATGATCTGGGGCGCGCGCACCGACACTCTGTATGGCCTGGTCGACCTGATGCAGACCGCCTGGGAGAAGGCCGGGCAGACAAGTATTCCGGCCCTCTACCTCGCCGGAAAGCACGACCAGATCATACCCCTGCATTCCCACTTCGAGGCGGCCCGCAAACTGCGGCCGGACGACCGCTCGGCCCTCTATCCCAACGGCTGGCACCTGCTGTTGGTCGACAAGCAGGCGGGGGTGGTCTGGCGCGACATCGAAGGCTATATCCGCGACCCCGCGGCGCGCTTGGCGTCGCACACACCGCCCATTCCCGGCGCGCCGACGCCGGCCGAGAAGCCGACCGTCCAGGCCACCCGCTAGAAAGCCCCGCCCATGCCCCTGTTCCAGTCCCCGGCCTTCGAGGGCCACGAAGGGGTCCACGCCTTCTTCGACGAAGCTTCCGGGCTGAAGGCGATCATCGCCGTGCACTCCACGGTCCGCGGGCCCGCCGCCGGGGGCGTGCGCATGTGGGCCTACGAGAACGACCAGGCGGCCCTGGACGACGCCCTGCGCCTGTCGCGGGCCATGTCCTACAAGAACGCGGTGGCCGACCTGGAGCTCGGCGGCGGAAAGTCGGTGATCATCGGCGATTCCCGCACCCAGAAGACCCCAGCCCTGTTCGAGGCCTTCGGCGAGGCGGTGGAGCAGCTGGGCGGCCGCTACTGGGCGGCGGAGGACGTGGGGGTCTCGCCCGCCGACCTGGCCCACACCCGCCGCCGCACCCGCTACGTGGCGGGGCTGGAGGGACACGACGCGGCCTCGGGCGATCCCAGCCCGGTCACCGCCGAGGGCGTGTTCCGCGGCCTGCAGCTGTGCGTGCGCCGCGCCCTGGGCCGCGAGCTCGACGGGGTGCGGGTGGCCATACAGGGTGTCGGCAATGTCGGCGGCGCCCTGGCCGACAAGCTGGCCGCTGCCGGCGCGGTCCTGACCATCACCGACGCCAACATGACCCATGCCGAACAGGTGGCCGACCGCACCGGAGCTGAGCTGGTCGCGCCCGGCGCCATCTTCGACACGGATTGCGACGTCTTCGCCCCCTGCGCCCTCGGCGGCGCCATCTCGATCGAGACCCTGGCCCGCATCCGCGCCCGCATCATCGCCGGCGGCGCCAACAACCAGCTGGCCAGCGCCGAGGCCGGCCAGGCCCTCTACGAAAAGGGCCTGATCTACGCCCCCGACTATGTGATCAACGGCGGCGGGATCATCAATGTGGCGGCGGAGATCCGCGCGCTGGAGCTGGGCGAAGCCTTCGACCGCGCCTGGGTCGACGCCAAGCTCGCCCGCCTGACCGAGACCCTGGGCGAGATTCTGCAGCGCTCGATCGACGAACACCGCCCGACCCACCTGATCGCGAACCAGGTCGCCAAGGCCCGGCTGACCCGCGCCGGAGCCAAGGCGGCGGCCTGAGCCATGACCGGCGCCGATCCGTTCGACCTGCAGCGCTTCGTCGAGGCCCAGGACGGCGTGATCGACCGGGTGCGCGAGGAGCTGAGGCGCGGGCGCAAGGCCAGCCATTGGATGTGGTTCATCTTTCCCCAGATCGCCGGACTGGGCTTCAGCCCCATGGCCCAGCGCTATGCCATCACCGGCCGCGCCGAGGCGCTGGCCTATCTGGCCCACCCGGTCCTGGGGCCGCGGCTGCGCGAGCTGACGGCGATCGTGACGGCGGCGCCGGAGAAGACCGCCCACGAGATCTTCGGCTCGCCCGACGACATGAAGTTCCGCTCCTGCCTGACCCTGTTCGCCGCGGTCGCGCCCGAGCAGCCGGTGTTCGGCGAGGCGCTGCGGCGCTTCTATGACGGCGAGGTTGATCCGGCGACGCTGGAGCGGCTGGGTCGGCCTTAGAACAACCCCAGCCCCTTCAGGCTCGCAACGCCCTGCCGGCCGACGATCAGGTGGTCGTGCACGGTGACGCCCAGGGGCTTGCCGGCCTCGACCACCAGCCTGGTCATGGTCACGTCGGCGGACGAGGGGTTCGGGTCGCCGGAGGGGTGGTTGTGCAGAAGGATCACCGCGCTGGATGAGAGCTCAAGCGCCCGGCGCATCACCTCGCGCGGATAGACGGGCGCCTGGTCGACCGTGCCGTGGTTCATCACCTCGTCGGCGATCAGCTGGTTCTTTTTGTCGAGGAACAGCACCCGGAACTGCTCGCGCGCCTCATTGGCCAGGGCCAGCCGGATATAGGCGTGCAGTTGGCTGGCCGAGCCGATCAGGGGCCGCTTGGCCACCGGCGCGCGGCCCTGCCGGATCGCCGCCTCGTGCAGCAGCTTCAGGTCCAGGGCCACGGCCTCGCCGATACCGCTGACGGCGCGCAGTTCGGGGATGGAGGCGCCCAGCACCCCGCCCAGGTCGCCGAACCGGGCCAGCAGCGCTTTGGCCAGCGGCTTCACGTCTTTGCGCGGGATCGAGCGGAACAGGAAAAGCTCGAGCAGTTCATAGTCGGGCAAAGCGCCCAGGCCGCCCTTCAGCGCACGCTCGCGCAGGCGCTCCCTGTGGTCCGAATGATCGGCGGCGTTGCTCAGGCGGCGGCCGGGCGGTAGAGGCCGGCGGGCGAGAGGGTGAAGATCTCGAGGCCGTCCTCGGTGATCCCCACCGAATGCTCGCACTGGGCCGACAGCGACTTGTCGCGGGTGACCGCCGTCCAGCCGTCGGAGAGCAGCTTCACCTGCGGCTTGCCGAGGTTCACCATCGGCTCGATGGTGAAGAACATGCCAGGTTTCAGCACCGCGCCTTCGCCGCGGCGGCCGAAATGCAGGATATTGGGATTGTCGTGGAACACGCGCCCCAGGCCGTGGCCGCAGAAGTCGCGCACCACCGAGCAGCGCTGGGCTTCCACATAGGACTGGATCGCATAGCCGATGTCGCCCAGGCGCGCGCCAGGCTTGGCGGCGGCGAGGCCCCGGTCAAGGGCCTCATAGGTGATGTCCACCAGGCGCCGGGCGCGGGTGGGAACGTCGCCCACCAGGTACATGCGGCTGGTGTCGCCGTGCCAGCCATCGACCACCACGGTCACGTCGATATTGGCGATCTCGCCGTCGCGCAGGGTCCTGGAGCCGGGAATGCCGTGGCAGACCACGTGGTTGGGCGAAATGCACAGGGTCTTGGCGTAGCCGCGATAGAACAGGCAGGCGGGCAGGGCGCCGTGGTCGAGGATGAACTCCCGCGCCAGCCGGTCCAGCTCGTCGGTCACCGCGCCCGGCTTCACATGCGGGGTCAGCATGTCGAGGCACTCCGCCGCCAGCTTGCCGGCGCGGCGCATGCCCTCGAACTCGTCGGGCGTATGGATCTTGATGCCATTGCCGCGCCGTGTGGCGGAGGCTTCCAGGGCAAGATCGTTCATGGGTGTTCCTGTAGTCCGGTCACTGTGGCCGCCAAGATGGGGCGGCGGCCCTTATGTCGCAACGATAGCACAAATCTTCAACGGCCAGATTGCGCCGTGGTCGCATATCGGCCGCCACGTAGGCCTGCCCGCTCAAGTGTAGAGGCGGACGTTGCGGTCCGGCGCCACGCCCTGGCCCCCAAGGCTCGCTGCGATCGCCTTTTCCGAAACATAGGACGAGATCACGATCTTGCGCCCGCTCTGCAGCGCAGCGTCCGGTTCGACGACAGGATGATGGCCGAGCCTATGGCCATGCTTCTGGCTGTCGCGGTCGGTAATCGCCAGGATATTGGCCCAAGTCTCCAGCGAGGTCCGTGTCAGCAGCGTCGAGGTATGGATGCCTGCGCCCCAGACATAGACCTCTTCCCCCTCCGCCAGCGCCGACCGCAGGCGGGCGTCGACCGAGCGCCATCGTTCGGCGTCGACGCCGGCATAGGTCTCCAGGAAGCGCAGGTTGTCGGCGAACCCGTTGACCAGGCCGGCTCCGCCGGTGGCGCTGGCCTTTCGCGCCAGGACGGTGATGACCGGGAAGGGGAAGAAATCCAGCGTGACTTCACTGTCCACGATCTCGAACCCGGCGCCGGAGAGCAGGTTTTTCAGCGAGCCGGCCTCGAAGTAGTTGAGGTGCTCCATCATGAACAGCCCGGGCGGGTTGATCTCGGGCGCCGTCAGGCACGGCACTTCGATCAGCAGATGACCGCCCTCGGCCAGGGCCGCCCGGACGACGCCGAGGGCCGCCGCCGGATCGTAGATGTGTTCGAGCACATGGCTCATGGTGACGAGATCGAGGCCGGCGTGGTCCTTGAGGGTGATTTCACCGGTTCCGGTGTCGAGCTCCACGCCGAAGCGGGCCTTGGCCTGGGCGACGGCGGCCGGCGACGGATCGCACCCGCCGACCTTCCACCCCTGGGCCCTTAAGTGCCAGAGCATGAAGCCGGCCGCGGCCCCGACGTCGTAGACCCGCCCCGGCTTCAGGTCGGCGCGCGCGACGCAGTCGAGCATCCGGGCGGCGGTCGACGACAGCGGCGGATCGCCGTCGCCGAACGCCAGGTAGTTCGAGAACATGGCGTATTGCCGCGCCATGGTCTGCGGCGACACCGCCGGATCCTGCAGCACCAGCCCGCAACCATCGCAGCAGCGCAGGCCATAGCGGACGGGCCCGAGGCCGCAGACCTCGATCGCCTGGTCGAACATCCGCACGCCCGCGGCCGAACCGCAGACGAAGCAGGCCCGGCCGATCGGTTGGTTTTCCATGTCAGGCCTTGACCAGGAAACCGCCGGGCGCGGAGGTCCAGCCGAACTTCTCGATCCGCGGAACCGCGCCCTTGAAGAAGGTTTCGACCGCTTCGGTCTCTCCCGGCCATTCGCGGATGGCGAATTCGTCGAACAGGACCACGCCGCCCGTCACGATCCTGGGCCAAAAGGCCTCAAGCGCCGCCAGGGTCGGGGCGTAGAGATCCATGTCCAGGTGCAGCAGGGAAATCCTGAGGCCCGGATTGTCGGCCGCATAGCGCGCCGCCGTCTCGCTCACATCCCCGTCCACCAGCTCGACCCGCGCGCGCTGAGGCACGAAGCTGTCCTGGTTGAAGGCGTCGACCAGGGCGTACAGCGTCTCCTGGAAGCCCGAAGAGTTCCACCCCTCCGGCGTGTTCTTGACCCGTGCGTCCGTTCCGTCCTTGTCGGTGCGGATCGCCAGGCCCTTGAAGTGGTCGAAGCCGATCACCTTCCGCGTCCGGTCGCCGGGACAGAAGGTCTCCAGGAACCGCGCGAAGGTCAGAAGCGAGGCGCCCTTGTAGACGCCGCACTCGACGATGTCGCCCGGCAGGTCGCGCACCTTCTGGAACACTTCGTAGTGCGCGAACGGCTTCATGAAATGCATGCGCCGGCCGAACGAGGCGAGATTGGCGATCAGGTCGTGGTCGTCGAGGTGACGCTTCAGCAGCGTGCGCAGGGTCTCGTCCGTCGGGATCATCGGGATGCCTCAAAGCCGTGTGGTCGGGACCGACGTTATTGATGACGGGTTAAGGATAGCTTCGAATGGCGTTCGCGCCGCCGCGCCGACGTGACGCATTACGTCGCAGCCGGGTTTCAGCCGCCATTAACTACAATGGGAAAGTCTCGGGCGCTATTGGACCCCTCAAGGACCTGGCCATGGCCTTTGGCGAAACCCAGCCGGCGACCTCCGCCGCCGTCTCCGACTTTACCGAGCATGGCCGGCACATCCTGCCCGCGCCCGTAGACGCCGAGGCCGCCGCCGCCCTGCTGGCCGAGATCCGCGCAGACCGCAGCTTCGGTCAGGCGCTGTTCCTCGACCAGGCGAGCTTCGAGGCGAACCCGCAATATACCGGCGTCAATCCGCGCCCCGGGCGCAACCTGCTGGACCGGTTCGCCGACCGCCTGGGTTTCGTCGAGGGCTCGCCGATGGTCACGGGCGCCCTGGACGCGCTTTTGGGGCAGGGCTGGGAGGTCCTGAACCGCAAGATCGTCTGCGGCGTGCCCCAGAGCGCGATCCCGGGGTGGGTCAAGGACAAGATCGGCGACGACCTGGTCAACAACCTCGGCCCCTATGTGCGGCCCGAGTATCGAGACGTCACCTATTTCTACGGCATCGACTTTCACCAGGACCTGATCGACTTCAAGGACCGCGACGCCGATTTCGTCACCCTCTACTGCTACCTGCATCCGGTAACCCGGGCCGACGCGCCGCTGTACCTGCTGGACGGCAGCCACGCCCTGGGGGCGACGGTGTTCCCGCACGACCTGCGCCGCGACGGCGAGGCCTGGCTCTATGGTGACCGGGCGGGGCAGGAGGTGGCCTGCGCCCAGCGCATCCTGACCGGCGAGACCGGCTTTGTCGCCATCTGGCACGCCTGCACCCTGCACGGCACCCAGCCCGACGCCGCCGACCACGAACGCATATCCCTGCGCTACCTGATCGCCAAGCGGCCAGGGACCAAGGCCGCCATCGACGACCTCAACGCCGCTTTGAAGGGGCCAGCTCGCCTCGCCAGCACCCGCCTAGACCTCGCCGCCGACGGCTCGCCGCAGATCAAGGGCAATACGGTCAACAGGGCCTGAGGCGCGGTCATATTTCTTAAGGTTGCGGCCACTGCCGCGCCGTATGCAAGATGCGCAGGATCGTCACCGCGCGGGCGTTTTCCATGTAGATCACGACATAGCTCGGCCGGACCAACATCTCGCGGGTCCCGGGGACGCGGCCGTGCCGGTAGAGCTTGGGACGCGTTGCGAGTTTCGCCGCCTTGGCCTCGATCTGATCCTTCAAACGCTGGGCTGCTTCGGGATTGTCGTCAGAGATGAAATCGACGATCGCCAGCAGGTCGGCGCGCGCCGCTTGCCGCCATTCAAGCGCCAGCACGCCGCTTCCTGTCGATCAGCACCTGTGCTTCGTCCATCACTTGCCGATGATCAACTGCAGGCCGCGTGTCGTCCAAAGCCTCATGGACCTTCATCCGGAACCAAGCGTCATAGGCGTTGGGGTCGGCCGCAAGCCCGGCCGGCAACCCGCCCTCCTTGACGATGCGGGTAAGCAGGATTCGCACGGCGTCGGAAACCGTCAGGCCGAAGCTGGCGAGCTTTTCCGCAGCATCGGCCTTCAAGTCGTTGTCGACCCGAACATGCAGCATCGTGGTCTGGGCCATCGGAGTCTCCTGGTGATCGCGGGCCAGTATGTATCTCAACTGCGATACGGACAACGCCTTCCGTACTTGCGCCCGTTCGGCTCCCCGAAACCCGTCGTTCCTAAGGGCTCGGATAGGCGGATTTCTGCCATTGGCTTCAGACGCCCATCCCGTCCCACCTACCTCGGATTTCGCTCTCCAAGTCGCCGACGCGATCCTGGCCTTCCGCGTCATCGGGGGCCAGGGCTGAGGCGACGATGTTCAGGGCCGCGCGCTGCGCTGGGTATTGGCTAATGGTGACGATCAGGCCAAGGCATTCTTCGGCTGACGCGTGAAGACCTCGGATCATTGAGGCTGCCACCCGACTGATCGGCCGGGCAAGAGGGTGAAAATCCAGACCCTTTACCTCACACCACTCGTTGAGGAGATCGAGACGGCGGGAAGATGAGACATCCTCCGATGGAGGAGGATTACAAATTTCCTCCAGCACTCCAAACGCACCGTTGACGGAAATCTCAATGCCCTCACCGATCAATCCCGACGCTGCGTGCTTGTCGCCATACGGGAGGCAACAATCGAATCGATCAAAAAGCCGCGCTTCAGCCGCGGCGTCATGTTCTCTCATGCACCTAAAATCCTGGATGTACCTGGCGACTGCAATGGGTCTAGTACCGCCGCATGCGTGAATCCTAGCGTCGGCGACTACGTCAGCCCGACGACGGCGCGCCCCCCTTCGCCAGCGCTACCGAGCCAAGGAATCCGCCGTGCGATCCTGACCGCCTGCACGTCCATCTCGCAGGCATAGACCAGCACCTCGACGCCCGCCTCGGCCGCCTCGTCGAGTCCGCGCGCAAAGGCCGGGTCCAGGTCGCGGCAGGCGCTGAAGCGGTCGCAGTCTGTGCGTTGTACGACGAACAGGGCCACGGCGCGATCGCCGGCCTGAACCATCGCCGCAAGCTCACGCAGATGCTTCAGCGAGCGCGCCGCCACGCAGTCGGGGAACTCCGCCACGCCCGCCTGGCGCATCAGGTGGCAGTTCTTGATCTCCAGCCAGCAGCGGCGGCCCTCGTCTTCCAGCAGGAAATCCACCCGGCTGTTCTCGCCATAGCGGACCTCCCGCCGATGCACGGCATAGCCCGAGACCTCGGGGATTCGATCCTCGGTCAGGGCCTCGGCGACCAGGCGGTTGGGGTGCAGGGTGTTGATGCCGACGAGGCCGCCTTCGACCTCCACCAGTTCCAGGGTATGGGCCAGCTTGCGCTTGGGATCGTCGGAGCGCGAGAGCCAGCAGCCCAGGCCCGGCATGTTCAGCCCCAGCATGGCGCCGGGGTTGGGGCAGTGGGCGGTGATCTGGCGCCCATCGTCCATGCGCACGTCGGCGAAGAAGCGCTTGTAGCGCTGCAGCAGCACGCCGTGCTCCAGCGGTTGCGGGAACTGCATCGGAAGCCTAACTCGGATAGCGAAAAGGAACCTGGGCCGGACCATAGGAGAGCTGAGCCGTGAATGCGACCACCGAGCGGGTGACGGCCGCCGTCCTGATCATAGGCGACGAGATCCTCTCCGGCCGCACCCAGGACACCAACCTGAACGCCATCGCCAAGTTCCTCGGAACCCACGGGGTGGACCTGGCCGAGGCGCGGGTCGTGGCGGACGTGCACGAGGAGATCGTGGACGCGCTGAACGCCCTGCGCGCCCGCTACGACTATGTGCTGACCACCGGCGGCATCGGCCCGACCCATGACGACATCACTGCCGACGCAGTGGCTGCGGCCTTCAGCGTCCCGCTGAGCGAGCACCCTGAGATCATCGCCATGATGCAGGCGCGCTGGCAGGGCGTGGAGCTGACCCCGGCCCGCCGGCGCATGGCGCGGGTGCCGGAGGGCGGCGAGCTGGTCAAGAACCCGGTCGGCGGCCCGCCCGGCTTCACCATCGGCAACGTCTTCGTCATGGCCGGCGTGCCCCAGGTGATGCGCGGCATGCTGGAGGACGTGGGCTGGCGGCTGAAGGGCGGGGCGGTGGTGCTGTCGCGCACGGTCCGGGTCGAGGGCTTCGGCGAAGGGGTGATCGCCGAGCCCTTGGAACAGGTGGCCAGGGCGCATCCGGCCATGGCGCTGGGCAGCTATCCCTTCTTTACCCCAGAGGGCTACGGCGCGAACCTGGTGCTGCGCGGGCGCGACGCCGGCGAGATCGAGGCGGCGATCCAGGAGCTGGTGGAGGCCCTGACTGCGGCCGGGATCACCGGCGCCATCATCGATCCCGAACCCAAGGCGGCCGTCGCCAACAGCGCCTGAGGCGGTGGTTCGACCCACTGTGAATCACAAGGAAAAGGTGTGCCTTTTCTGCGCCCTAGTCCTCAAGGGCGAGTGTTCTTTCGCAGCCGCTCTTTAAGCCCTCTTAACCATAAGCCGGCCTAATCGAGAGGCGCCGCGAATCTCTTTCGCGCGGCGCCGGGATTCGAACATCAGGGGCGGCGGGCATGGGTCTTTTCGGCGGCAACCGGGCGAGCGAACAGCAGGCCACGAGGATGGCCGAGTTGGAGGCGATGAGCGCCGCCATCCAGCGCGCCCAGGCCGTGGTGGAGTTCGACCTGGACGGGACCATCCTCGACGCCAACGACGCCTTTTTGCGCGCCACCGGCTATGCCCTTTCTGACCTAAAGGGCCGCCGCGACAGCAACTTCGTCCGCCCGGATGAAGCTCAAGGCGCCGACTACAAGGCTTTCTGGCGCGCCCTGGCCGACGGCCAGTCCAAGAGCGGCAAGTTCCAGCGCCTGGGCCGCGGCGGCTCGGAGGTGGCTTTCGCCGGCGCCTTCTGCCCGGTCTCCGGCAAGGCTGGCCGCACCGACAAGATCGTGGCCGTGCTGACCGACATCACCCGCGCCGAACGCGACCAGGGCCGCGCCGAGAGCGAGCGCCGCCAGAGCGAGGAGGCCGAGGCCCTGGTGGTGCAGGTGCTGGGCGACGCCCTGCAGCGTGTCGCCGGCGGCGACCTCGGCGCGCGCATCGACGCCTCCCTGCCGGGCCGCTTCCAGGACATCCGCAGCGATTTCAACCAGGCGATCGACAGCCTCGCCCAGACTATGCGCTCCATAGCCGAGGCGGCCAACGGCCTGCGCAACGGCTCGGAGGAGATCGCCGGGGCCTCGGACGACCTGTCGCGCCGCACCGAGCAGCAGGCCTCGAGCCTGGAGCAGACCGCCGCGGCCCTCGATCAGGTCACCGCCACGGTCAAGCGCAGCGCCGAGGGCGCCAAGCAGGCCAACGCCGCCGCGTCGGGCGCGAAGGATGATGCGGTGCGCTCGGGCAAGGTGATGGACGAAGCCGTCGCGGCCATGGGCGAGATCGAGCAGAGCTCGGGCCAGATCAGCCAGATCATCGGGGTGATCGACGAGATCGCCTTCCAGACCAATCTCCTGGCCCTGAACGCGGGCGTCGAAGCAGCGCGGGCGGGCGACGCCGGCCGCGGCTTCGCGGTGGTCGCCCAGGAGGTGCGGGCCCTGGCCCAACGCTCGGCCGAGGCGGCCAAGGAGATCAAGGCCCTGATCGCCTCCAGCTCCGAACAGGTGCAGCGCGGGGTGAAGCTGGTGGGCGACACCGGCCAGGCGCTGGGCGGCATCGTCGCCAAGGTCAGCGAGATCGACAGCCTGATCGCCGAGATCGCCAAGTCCAGCCAAGAGCAGGCCCAGGGCCTCTCCCAGGTCAACACCGCGGTCAACCAGATGGACCAGGTGACCCAGCAGAACGCCGCCATGGTCGAGGAGGCCACCGCCGCCGCCGCCAGTCTGAAGGCGGAGGCCATGGAACTGGCCTCTCTGGTCAGCCGCTTCGACAGCGGCCGCGGCGGCTCGCGCATCGAGCTGGCTCAGGCCGGCCGCCACGCTCCCGCCCGTAACCCGGTCGGCCAGGCCCAGGCCAGGCTGGCCGCCTCGATACGTAACAAGCCCGCCGCCTCCGGCGGCGATTGGCAGGAATTCTAGTTCCCGTCCGCAAGCCAGGCCCCAGATCCATTGGACATGCGCCCATGAACGACACCGCCGCCTCCTCCGACGCCGTCCTCGAATTGATCTCCTTCGAGATCGCCGAGCAGGAATTCTGCATCGACATCCGCACGGTGCGCGAGATTCGTGGCTGGACCCCGGCCACGCCCATGCCGCAGACGCCGGACTATGTCAGCGGCGTGATCAACCTGCGCGGCGCGGTGATCCCGGTGCTGGACCTCAGAAACCGCCTGGGCCTGGGCCGCACCGATCCCTCCTCGCGGCATGTCACCGTGGTGGTGCAGCACGAGGATCGCATCGTCGGCCTGCTGGTCGACGGGGTGCAGGAGACCTTCCAGGTCGAGGCCAGCCTGTTCAAGCCGCCGCCGGCCATGGGTTCGACCGCCACGGATCGCTTCGTCGACGCCATCCTGCCGATGGAAGGGCGGATGCTGAGCCGCTTGGTGGTCGGCGCCCTGCTGCCGGCGGAGCAACGGCACGCCGCCTGATGCGACCGGACCCATCGACCTGAGAACTACCTGATGTGGCAAGTCACCACATTACTTCTTAAGGTATAAATGTCTAGCTTGTCGCGCACATAGGGTCAGCGGCGACGAACATCTCGCCGAGGCCATAACCAGGGGAGTTCGTCATGTCTCTCTTCGGCGGCGCCCGCGCGCCCGACGCCCGCTCGGTGGAACGCATCTCCGAACTCGAAGCCATGGTCGCGGCGATCAACCGCTCGCAGGCGGTGATCGAGTTCGAGCTCGACGGCACCATCGTCGACGCCAACGAGAACTTCCTGAAGACCATGGGCTACGCCCTGTCCGAGGTGAAGGGCCGGCGCCACAGCATGTTCGTCAGTCCGGAATACGCCGATAGCGCCGAGTATCGCGCCTTCTGGCGCCAGCTGGGCGAAGGCCGGTTCTTCGTCGACAAGTTCCAGCGGGTCGGCAAGGGCGGCCGCGAGGTCTGGATCCAGGGCGCCTACAACCCCGTGCTGGACAAGGCCGGGCGGCCCTACAAGGTGGTCAAGTTCGCCACCGACATCACCCAGGCCGAGCTGGAGCGCGCCGCCCGCGAGGCGGGCCGCGAGAGCGAAGAGCAGATGAACACCGTGGTCACGGCCATGGCCGAGGGGCTCCAGCGTCTGGCGGACGGGGACCTGACCGCGCGCATCGACGCCGATTTCGCCGGGCGCTACCGGCGGATGCGGGAGGACTTCAACCGCGCCACCGAAAGCCTGCGCGAGGCGGTGATCGGCATATCCCAGGCGTCGGACGGACTGCGCACCGGCGCCGACGAGATCGCGGGGGCCTCGGACGACCTGTCGCGCCGCACCGAGCAGCAGGCCGCCAGCCTGGAGGAGACCGCCGCGGCCCTCGATGAGATCACCGCCACGGTCAAGCGCAGCGCCGACGGCGCCAAGGCCGCCACCGCCGCCGCCTCCGAGGCCAAGGCCGACGCCACCCGCTCGGGCCAGGTGATGGGCGACGCCATCGCCGCCATGAGCGAGATCGAGGAAAGTTCGGGTAAGGTCACCCAGATCATCGGCGTGATCGACGAGATCGCCTTCCAGACCAACCTTTTGGCCCTGAACGCCGGCGTCGAAGCGGCGCGGGCGGGCGACGCCGGCCGCGGCTTCGCCGTCGTGGCCCAGGAGGTGCGGGCCCTGGCCCAGCGCTCGGCCGAGGCCGCCAAGGAGATCAAGGCCCTGATCGCCTCCAGCTCGGACCAGGTGCAGCGCGGAGTGAAGCTGGTCGGCGACACCGGCGAGGCGCTCGGCGGCATCGCGGTCAAGGTCAGCCGGATCGACACCCTGATCGCCGAGATCGCCCAGTCGAGCCAGGAGCAGGCTGTGGGCCTCAGTCAGGTCAACACCGCCATCAACCAGATGGACCAGGTGACCCAGCAGAACGCCGCCATGGTCGAGGAAGCCACCGCCGCGGCCGCCAGCCTCAAGGGCGAGGCTGCGGCCCTGGCTGAACTGGTCGGCCGGTTCAAGGCCGGGCAGAGCCCCGGCGCAGGCCGAATGGAACTGGCGCGGGCGGGCCGCCATGCCCCGGTCCGCAGCCCCGTGGCCCAGGCGCAGGCGCGCATCGCCGCCTCGGTTCGCGGCGCCTCGAACGGGGACTGGCAGGAGTCCTGATCTCCTTGCGATCCCGTCGCCAGCTTATCGACGGCAGGCGCGTGTGGAGCGCCCCCGTGGGCGACCCCGGCCGTCGGCTGGACGAAAGACAACCGTCCAGCCGCACACCTCCACTACGTCTTCAAAGTTTGACGCAGGTCAAGGTTGACCCGGCCGCGGCGGCGCATGGTCCGACTCGACGCTGATACAGCGTAGGGGAAAAGACATGCGTATCGAACGGCATGCCTCGCTTCGAGCGAGCCTAAAACTCTTTGTGGCGCCGGCCGCAATTCTCGCCGCGCTCGCCTTCGGGGCCCGCCCGGCCGGGGCCGTGCCCGCATTCGCGGCGCAGATCGGCCAGCCTTGCCAGGCCTGCCACGTCGGCGGGTTCGGCCCGCAGCTGACGCCGTTTGGGCGCGAGTTCAAGCTGCACGGCTATACCCAGCGCAATGGCGACTTCAATGTGCCTCTGTCGGCCATGGCCGTCGCCTCTTATGTGCGCACGCAGAAGGACCAGCCGCCGCCGGCGCCGCACTACGGACCCAACGACAACGCCAGCCTGGATCAGTTCAGCCTGTTCTTCGCCGGCGGCTTTGGCCAGCATCTCGGCGCCTTCATCCAAACCACCTATGACGGGATCGGCCGGGCCTTCACCTGGGACAACCTCGACATCCGGGCGGTGACCACCACCTCAGTCAAAGGGCATGACGTGCTCCTGGGCGCGAGCCTGAACAACAATCCCACGGTCCAGGACGCCTGGAACACCACACCCGCCTGGGGCTATCCCTATACCAGCTCAGGCATGGCCCCCGGGCCGGCCGCAAGCCCCCTGATCAACGGGGCCCTGGCGCAGACCAGCCTTGGGGCCACCGCCTATGCCTGGATCGACGACAGGTTCCTGGTGGAAGGCGGCGCCTACGGCTCGCCCGGCGCCACCACCCTGCTCCGCCTGGGCTCCGACCCGACCTCGCCCGGCGACATCAAGGGGCTCGCGCCCTACGGCCGCATCGCCTACCAGCAGATGGTCAAGGAAGGCGTGCTCGAGGTCGGCGCCTTCGGCATGCAGGCGGACATCCACCCGGGCCTGGACCGGACCACGGGGACTACGGATAGCTATACCGACCTCGGGGTCGACGCCTCGTACATCAAGACCCTGGCCAGCACCGACGTCGTCACCTTCAACGCCCGCTATACGCACGAGCATCAGTCGCTGAAGGCCAGCTGCATCCTCGCCGAGACCACGCCGGCCGGCTGCGCCAGCAACGAGATGAACGATATCCGCGCCGACGCCTCCTACTACTGGCGCAACAAGATCGGCGGCACCGTCTCGGTGTTCGACACCTTCGGCTCGTCCAACCCGTTCATCTACGCCGGCAACCGCACCTTCAAGCCGGACAGCACCGGTGTCACGCTGCAGCTCGACGGAACGCCCTGGGGCGCCGGCCACTCGCCGTTCGGCCAAAGGTTCAATATGCGGGTGGGCCTGCAATACACCTTCTACACCACCTTCAACGGGGCCGGCTCGAACTGGGACGGCGCCGGCTCCAACGCCTCCGACAACAATACCTTCAGGGTGTTCACATGGTTCGCCTACTGATCCATCGGCGCCGCCGAGAGGCGGCGCTCATCTTGGCGGCTGGTCTTCTGGCGGCCCTGCCGGCGGCCGCGGCCGACGCCTCTCACGGCAAGACCGTCTTCTCGGCGCAATGCAGCATGTGCCACACGGCCCAGCGCGGCGGCATGGTCCTGTTGGGCCCGAACCTGTTCGGGGTGGTGGGCCGCACCGCCGGCGGCGTCCCCGGCTACAACTACTCTCCGGCGATGAAGGCGGCGGGCTTCGCCTGGTCGGACGAGAAGCTGAAGGACTACCTGGCCGCGCCCAACAAGATGCTGCCCGGGATCAAGATGACCTATGGCGGGGTCAAGAATCCCGCCCAGCTGGACGACCTGGTGGCCTATCTGGACTCCCTGAAGTGACCTTAGGCTAGGCCTCGTAGTCGAACAGGGCCATGAAGCCGAAGTCCATGTGCAGCTGCTGGTGGCAGTGGAACAGCGTGCGCCCGGGATTGTCGGCGACGAAGTCGATCTCGGCCGTCTGGTAGCCGCCCAGCATGACCACGTCCTTCATGACCCCGCCGCCGGCCTTGCCGCCGATGCGGGCCAGCTCGAAGCTGTGCCGGTGCAGGTGAACGGGGTGGATGTCGTCGCTGGCGTTGCGTAGCCGCAGGCGGTAGCGCGCGCCGCGCTTCAGTTTGAATATCGCCGCCATCGCCTGGTCGTCGAAGGCCGTCCCGTTGATGGTCCAGCGGTTGAAGCCCGCCAGCGCGGCGTTGTCCTTGGCGATGACCATGTCCAGGACCTGGTCGGGCGCAGCCGTCGCCTTCGCCTCGCCGAACAGGACATAGTCCCAGGGCGCCTTGGGCGGCGGCGTCCAGACCGGATCGCCGCCGAAGCCCGCGTACTCGACCACGATACCCATGCCATTCTTGCGATCGTCGTCGGCGGTGTCGCCCAGAATCCAGACGCCGGGGTGGTTCATCTCTACGATCGCCGAGACCCGTTCCGCCGTTCCCAGCCAGAGGACCGGGACCTCTGCGGGGTGCGGAACCGGATTGCCGTCCAGAGCCACCACCTGGAAGCTGTGGCCGGGCAGGGCGAGGCTGCGGATCTCGGTGGCGCTGCCGTTGACGACATGCAGCAGGACCCGCTCGCCCTGGCGGACACGGATCGGATCGCCATGGCCCAGCTTGCGTCCGTTGATCGAAAACAGGCCGTAGCCCACCTCGAATCCATGGGGCGTTCCCCGCGCCAGGGACGCGTTCATCGACGCCTCGCCCCGCGCCTTCAGGTCCGCATCGACGGACCCGGCCAGGAAGTCCATGGCCATGTCGCCGCCGCGGCTTAGGGTCGGCTGAAACTCCTTCAGCGTCAGGAACACTTCGCGGTCGTAGTGTCCCGGCTCGCGGTTCGGCTCGACATAGACCGGACCGACCTGGCCCGAATATTGGCCGGCTGCCAGGTCGCCATGGGCCTGCAGATGGCTGTGATAGAAGCGCAGGCCGGATGGGCCGGGGGTGAAGCGGATGCGCCGGGACCCATGCGCGGGGATGAAGGGCGTGCCTTCCTCGGCCGAGCCGTCCACGTCGACCGGCAGGAACTGGCCGTGCCAGTGCAATTGTTCGGGCGTGTCGGTGTCGTTGACGATGTCGACCGTCACCGGGCGGCCTTGCTGCAGGCGCAGCAGCGGCCCCGGGAACTGTCCGTTGTAGAGGGTGGTCGAGACGATCTTGTCGGGCGCTAGCTCCACCAGACCGGATGCGATGTGGATGGTGTGATCGGCTGGGCCGGCCGGTCCCTGACGCGCCTTGCAACTGGCCAGGCCCGCCGTCGCGGCGGCGGCTCCGGTCATGGCGAGCAGGTCTCGACGGCGCATGGCGCGGCCCCGGCGGTTATTTTCCGATCAGCAGGTCCGATAGCGGCGGAAAGGTCAACAGCCCGGCCGCCACCAGCATGGCGAGCGCTATGCGGCCAGCCGGGCCTAGCGCAATGTCCCGTCGGCGCCAGGCCCTGTCCAGGCCCGCCCAGAGCGCCAGCCAGCCGGCGACCGCCGCGAGGCTGACGCCGGAGAGGGGGCCGCTGGGCGGCCAGATGTCGAGCGCCTTCGCCGCCGCGGGCCACGCGTCGCCCAACATGCCGAGGAGAGCGAGCAACAGCGCGCCCGCGCCGGCCGAAAGCAGGGCTGCGGCGGCGGGGCCTGTCGGCGTCGACTCAGGTTCGGCCACCTATTTCTCCTGCAGCAGCACGATCGCCGGCCCGCCCCGGATCGGCGCGAACTTGTTGAGCATGGCGCCGAACAGCCCGGCCACGCCGGTCGCCACGAACGCTACGGCGACGAAGCCCAGCACGGCGTTGCGCAGGGCGCGCTGGCGGCCGAGCTGGGGGCCGTAGCGATGGAACAGATAGGCCGCCATGGTCGTGGCGATCGGCGCCAGCCACGCCACGTGCTCCTTCCACTCCATGCCGATCTCGTGCCAGCCGGCGGTGTGCGGGCTGGAGAGCAGCAGGGCGCGGGGATAGTCGGCGAGGTTCGCCCCGACGGGCGGATGCGCCCTGTACCAGGGATAGACGATGAACGCCCCCGAAAGCACGGTCAGCCAGGCCAACACCGCCATGCTGACCAGGTAGGCGCGGAACAGGCGCATGCGCTCGGCTTCGGCGGGCCAGCCCTCGCCCATCACCGCGGCGGCATAGACCACGCCGATGGCCCCGGAGAAGGCGAGCATGAACAGCGCGCCGAAACCCATGCCATGCAGCACGGTGATGAAGTCGCGGAAACTGATCTCCATCCGCTACGCCTCTCTGCCGCAGTCAGGCGGAGCCTATTGCGCCGGCAGCTTGGCGTGCAGGTAGTCGCCGATCATCACCACGGTCGGCTCCATCAGTTCGATGTCGTTCAGCGAGTCGGTGGCTGCAGCCTCGGCGAATTCGACGGCCTGCTTGTCGTGGGCTTTCAGGCCGGCCACTCGCAGGGCGTTCATGGCGTCGGTGACCCGGGTGTGCTCCTCGAAGATCAATTCGCGGTCCGCCTTGACCCGGTCGGTCATCTTCACCGCCCAGGCCATGTCGGGCGTCACCTTGCCGTCTGCGAGCACGGGCAGCAGCGTCAACGGCGGCAGGATGTATTCTTCCTCGCGCGCGATGTGCCGCCGAAAGAGGTCGACCGCCTTGCGCGCCTCGATCCCCACCGGCCCCTTGTGCTTCGCCAGGGCGCTCAGCCGCTCGAGGGTCTCGGCGTGCTCGACCGCGATCGATTGCGGTATTTCGTGGGGTCCCGCCTCGGCGCGCGCCATGCCGCCGGCGGCTGTCGCAACGACCGCCGCCAGAGCAAGGCAAACCTTCTTTGCTGTGAACATCGACGCCTCTCCGCCGGACGCGGCGGTGCGGCCATCGCACGGCGCCTCGGTCAAGGAACCATGCCCCAGAATCGCCGCCGCGAGGTTGACCTGGATCAAACGCCGGGACAGGCGCCGTATCAGAGAAGGTCGCGGACCTTTTCCATCGGCCGGCACAGCGCCGCGCCCTTGGGGCTGAGCACGATCGGGCGCTCGACCAGGATCGGATGGGCGACCATGGCGTCCAGGATGGTCTCGTCGCCGGCCTTGGGGTCGGTCAGGCCCAGTTCTTCCGCCGGCGTGCCGCGGACCCGGAGGATATCGCGCGGGGCGGCCCTCATCGCCTTCAGGATCTCTTTCAGCTGCGGCTTGGTCCAGCCGGCCTTGAGGTATTCCACCACCTTGGGCTCGTGGCCGGCCTCGCGGATCGCCGCCAGGGTATTGCGCGAGGTCCCGCAGCTGGGGTTGTGGAAGATGGTGATCTCGCCGGTCGCCATGCGCATGCTCCAAATCCGGGGCCACAGCGCGCGGCTTGTGGCAGGGTCGGCCAGCAGATACACGGACCGGCATTGATGCACTAGGCGGGGGGCGAAGGCGCTGGAACCGGTCCTGATTTCGGCGATGGTGGTCGCCCTGGCCGAGATCGGCGACCGCACGCAACTGCTCGCCATCGTCCTGGCGAGCCGGTTTCGCCGTCCCTGGCCGGTGATCGCCGGCATCCTCGTCGCCACCCTGGCCAATCACGGCCTGTCGGCCCTGGCTGGCTACCTAATCGCTGACCTCCTGCACGGGCGCTGGCTGCAATACGTGGTTGCGGCTTCCTTCTTCGGCACCGCGGTCTGGGCCCTGTTCCCTGACAAGGAGGAGGACGAGCCCAAGGAGGTCAGCCACTGGGGCGCCTTCGCCGCCACCGCTGTCGCCTTCTTCCTGGTCGAGATGGGCGACAAGACCCAGATCGCCACCGTCTCCCTGGCCGCCCGCTTCCACGACATCGCCCGCGTGGCCACAGGCACCACCATCGGCATGATGGCGGCCAATATCCCGGCGGTGTTCTTCGGCGAGGCGGCGACGCGCATCGCGCCGTTGAAGTATATCCGCCTGGCCGCCGCCCTGATCTTCGCGGGCCTTGGCGCCTGGACCCTGTTCGAGGCGATCAAGGGGTAGGGCGCGTCCAAGTTTCGCTAACCGCCGTCCCTTAAGGTCCGGGCATGGCGGCGCGCATCAGCCTGATCATTCCAACCCAGAGGCGGCCCGGGCCGCTGGCCCTGGCCGTGCGCTCGGCCCTGGCGCAGCAGGGCGTCGATCCGGCCGAGCTGGAGCTGGTGGTGGTCGACAACGACTCCGTCCCGTCGGCGAAAGCCGCAGTCGAGCGCTTGGCGACCGAGGCGCCGTTCCCGCTCGTCTATGTGCACGAGCCCAGCGCCGGGGTCGCCAACGCCCGCAATGCGGCGATGGAGCAGGCTGAAGGCGAACTGATCGCCTTTCTGGACGACGACGAGGAGGCGCCGCCGCATTGGCTGGCCAGCCTGCTGGCGGTCCAGGCGCGCTGGGACGCCGACGTGGTGTTCGGCCCGGTCCGCGCCCGCGCCCCGGCCCGGATCGTCCGGCACCGCGCCTATCTGGAGCAGTTCTTTTCCCGCAGCGATCCGGCGGCCGAGGGGCTGATCGACCACTACTATGGCTGCGGCGACAGCCTGCTTCGCCGGGCGGCCCTGGTCGACCCGAAGCGGCCCTTCTCGCCGGAAAGGAACAGGAGCGGCGGCGAGGATGATCTGCTCTTCGGCGCCCTGCAACGAGCGGGGAAGCGATTCGCCTGGGCGCCCGAGGCCTGGGTCTGGGAGGACCCGTCGCCGGAGCGGCTGGCCCTGGCCTATACCCTGCCGCGCGCCTTCGTCTACGGCCAGGGGCCGGTGGCGCACTGCGCCGCCGCCGATCCGCCGGATTGGGCGGGAATCCTGCGCTGGATGCTGATCGGCGCCGGCCAGGCGATCGTTTACGGGCTGCTCGCGCTGATTCTCTGGCTGCTGCGGCGGCCGGATCGGGCGTTCATGATGGACCGCGCCGCCCGCGGCCTCGGAAAAGTCTTCTGGGGCAAGAGATTCCGCATCAATTTCTATGGCCGCACAGTCTCTGATAACGCTGGACAAGATATTGCGAGTGATAGCTGAAGTCGGCGCCCAAAATTTGAGCGGCTTAATTTTCTGCTGAATTCTTGCGCGTATCGGCGACTTACGTAGCGGCGCTGCTTGCGGGGCCGGATGCGCTTTGGCATCCCTGTTGCATACGTATGCGCCTCGAGCGCATTCACTAACCCTGCATAGACATGAGGACGCCGTCATGCCCGCCGCCCTTGCCAAAGACGGCCAGACCCCGGCTTCCAGCGACATTCCGGGGCTCGCCGAGCCGCCCGTACGCCACAAACGCCTGATCGCCTGGGTGCGCGAGATCGCCGCCCTGACCCAGCCCGACGAGGTTCACTGGTGCGACGGTTCTGACGCGGAATGGAACATGCTGGCCGAACGACTGGTCCAGGCTGGCACGCTGAAACGTCTCGATTCGACCAAGCGGCCAAACAGCTTCTACGCCGTCTCCGATCCCCGCGACGTGGCCCGGGTCGAGAGCCGCACCTTCATCTGCTCCAAGGACCCAAAGGACGCCGGCCCGACCAACAACTGGCTCGATCCGGACGAGATGAAGGCGGACCTGAAGGACCTGTTCAAGGGCTGCATGCGCGGGCGCGTCATGTACGTCATCCCCTTCAGCATGGGTCCTGTGGGCTCGCCGATCAGCGCGCTCGGCGTCGAGATCAGCGACAGCGCCTATGTGGCGCTCTCGATGCGGGTGATGACCCGCATGGGCAAGCAGGCGCTGGACGCCATGGGCGAGGACGGCTTCTTCGTGCCCGCCGTACACTCGGTCGGCGCGCCGCTCGAGCCCGGCCAGAAGGACGTTCCCTGGCCCTGCAACGACATCAAGTACATCGTCCACTTCCCGGAAAGCCGCGAGATCTGGTCCTACGGCTCCGGCTACGGCGGCAACGCGCTCCTGGGCAAGAAGTGCTACGCCCTGCGCATCGCCTCGGTGATGGCCCGCGACGAAGGCTGGCTGGCCGAGCACATGCTGATCCTCAAGCTGACCTCGCCGGAAGGGCAGGTGAAATATATCGCCGCGGCGTTCCCTTCGGCCTGCGGCAAGACCAACCTAGCCATGCTGCAGCCGACCCTGGCCGGCTGGAAGGCCGAGACTATCGGCGACGACATCTGCTGGATGCGTTTCGGCGAGGACGGCCGGCTCTATGCGATCAATCCGGAGGCCGGCTTCTTCGGCGTCGCCCCCGGCACGGGCCTGGCGACCAATCCCAACGCCATCGCCACCCTGCACGCCAACAGCGTCTTCACCAACGTGGCCATGACCCCGGACGGCGACGTCTGGTGGGAGGGCCTGACCGAGGAGCCGCCGCCGGAACTGACCGACTGGAAGGGTCGCCCCTGGACGCCGGACTCGCCCGAGCCCGCCGCCCATCCCAACGCCCGCTTCACCGCCCCGGCCGGCCAGTGCCCGATCGTGGCGGAGGAATGGGAAGACCCGCGCGGGGTGCCGATCTCGGCCATCCTGTTCGGCGGGCGCCGCGCCAGCGCGGTTCCGTTGGTCACCGAGGCGCTCGACTGGCGCCACGGGGTGTTCATGGCCGCCAATGTGGCCTCGGAAGGCACCGCCGCGGCGGAGAACAAGGTCGGCGAGCTGCGCCGCGATCCCTTCGCCATGCTGCCCTTCTGCGGCTACAACATGGGCGACTATTTCGGCCACTGGCTCAGCATGGCCGACCGCGCGCCGGACGCCGCCAAGCTGCCGAAGATCTATTTCGTCAACTGGTTCCGCAAGGACGAGCGCGGCAAGTTCGTCTGGCCCGGCTATGGCGAGAACAGCCGCGTCTTGAAGTGGATCTTCGAGCGCCTGGACGGCGCCGCCGAGGCCCAGCAGACCGCCATCGGCCACCTTCCGACTCTGGCCTCGCTGGATCTATCCGGCCTGTCCCTGACCACCGAGCAGTTGGAGACCTTGCTTTCGGTGGATCCCGAAGTCTGGATGGAAGAGGCGGGCTTGATTCCCGCTTTCTACGAACGCTTCGAGGATCGCTTGCCCCAGGCCCTCTGGGACGAACTGGACGCTCTGAAAGGGCGGCTGCAGGCGGCCATGCAAGCCAGGCCGGAGCCTGCCCTGGTCTGAGCAAATTCGTCCGGCTTGGCTTGGCGAATGAGAAAGCTGTTCATGAATGCGCGAGGATTGCGCGCCGGTTGGCGCCTGCTGGCGGTTCTCGCGATCTTCTTCGGGCTCTCCAATGCGGCGGCTTGGCTGGTTCCCAGGCTGATCCCCATCGGCGACCGCACCGATCTCGATCCGATCGGCATGATCGCGGCCGAAACGACCAGCCTGCTGGTCGCGCTGGCCGCCATCGGCGTCATGGCGCTGATCGAGCGGCGCAGCCTTACGGCCTACGGTATTCCGTTGCGCAGCGCCTTCGGCAAGGATTTCTGGGTGGGCCTGGGCTGGGGCCTGGGCTCGACCACCGTGCTGGTCGGCCTGGTCGCCGCCCTTGGCGGATTCCATGTGACGGGACTGGCCCTCCATGGCGGCGAGGTCGGGCGCTATCTCGCCCTCTGGCTCTTGGCCAGCCTCCTGATCGGCTGGTCCGAAGAGGTGCAGTTCCGCAGCTATGTCCTGACCGTGCTCGGCGAAGGGATCGGCTACTGGCCGGCGGCGGTCCTCCTCTCCATCGGCTTTGGCGCGCTGCACTATTTCCTGAAGCCGCACGAGCGCTGGGAGGATTTCGCCTCGACGGGGCTGCTGGGCCTGTTCATCTGCCTGACCTTGCGGCGGACCGGCGCCCTGGCCTGGGCGATCGGCTTTCACGCCGCCTTCGACTTCGCCAACCTGTTCATCTGGTCCGGGCAGAACGGCGGCCAGTTCGCCGTCGGCAAGCTGCTGGATGTGCGCTGGCCAGGTCCTGACTGGCTGACCGGCGGCTTTTTGGGGCCAGAGGCCAGCTGGATGGTTTTCCCGGTCATCGGCCTGATGTTCGTCCTGTTCCACCGGCTCTATCCGCAGCGCAAATTCCCGCCCGCGCTGACCTAGCGGCAGGGGCGTTTGACTGCCGTAGCGGCGAGGTCACTATACGGGCCGCCTCGTTGTCAAAGCGCCGCATCGGCGCGGCCGCGGGGGTGACGGTGTGGAGCTAAAGGCCTGATGTTCTCCAAGATTCTGATCGCAAACCGGGGCGAGATCGCGGTTCGCATCATCAAGACCTGCCGCCGGCTGGGGGTTAAGACGGTGGTGGTCTATTCGGAGGCCGACGCCGACAGCCTGGCGGTGGAGATGGCCGACGAGGTGGTGTTGATCGGTCCGGCGCCCGCCAATCAGTCCTACCTCGTCGCCGACAAGATCATCGACGCCTGTAAACAGACCGGCGCGGAAGCCATCCACCCGGGCTTCGGCTTCCTGTCGGAAAAGGCCGAATTCGCCCAGCGGTGCGCCGACGAGGGGATCGTGTTCATCGGCCCCAATCCCGGCGCCATCCAGGCCATGGGCGACAAGATCGAGTCCAAGAAGTTCGCCGCCAAGGCCGGGGTCTCCTGCGTGCCCGGCCATATCGGCGAGATCGACGACACCGCCCACGCCGTGCGCATCTCCGAAGAGATCGGCTATCCGGTGATGATCAAGGCCTCGGCCGGCGGCGGCGGCAAGGGCATCCGCGTCGCCTGGAACCGCAAGGACGTCGAGGAGGGCTTCCCCGCCGTCCGCGCCGAGGCCAAGGGCGCCTTCGGCGACGACCGCATCTTCATCGAGAAGTTCATCGAAAGCCCGCGTCACATCGAGATCCAGGTCTTGGGCGACAAGCACGGCCACGTGGTGCACCTGTTCGAGCGCGAATGCTCGATCCAGCGCCGCAACCAGAAAGTCATCGAAGAGGCGCCCTCGCCCCTGCTCGATGAGGAGACCCGCGCCGCCATGGGCGCTCAGGCCGTCGCCCTGGCCCAGGCCGTGAACTACGACAGCGCCGGCACGGTCGAGTTCGTCGCCGGCCAGGACAAGAGCTTCTACTTCCTGGAGATGAACACCCGCCTGCAGGTCGAGCATCCGGTGACCGAACTGATCACCGGCCTGGATCTGGTCGAGCAGATGATGCGCGTCGCCGCCGGCGAGCCGCTGGCGTTCGGGCAAGGCGAGCTCAAGATCAACGGCTGGGCGGTGGAGAGCCGGATCTATGCCGAGGACCCCTATCGGAAATTCCTGCCCTCGATCGGCCGCCTGGTCCGCTACGACCCGCCGGCCGAGGGCGCCCATTCCGCCTACACCGTGCGCAACGACGCCGGGGTGCGCGAGGGCGACGAGATTTCGATGTTCTACGACCCGATGATCTCCAAGCTCTGCACCTGGGCCCCGACCCGGGCGGGGGCGATCGCCGGCATGGGCCGGGCGCTGGAGGACTTCCACATCCAGGGCCTGGGCCACAACGTCGCCTTCCTGGCCGCGGTGATGGATCAGGAGCGGTTCCAGTCGGGCCAGCTGGCCACCAGCTATATCGCCGACGAGTTCCCCGAGGGCTTTGCCGGGACCGAGCCGACCGCGTTCCAGGCCGACGCCATGACCGCAGCGGCGGTGTTCATGCACCGCAAGCAGGCCGCCCGCGCGCGCAAGGTGGGCAACGGCCTCGCCGGCCCCCTGACCCGCACCGAATGGGTGGTGGCGGTCGGCAAGGCCAAGCGCCAGGTCACCGTCGCCGAAGCGGATGGCGCGCTGGAGATCGCCCTGGCCGAGGAGGCGCGCAGCCTGCGCCTGACCGATGTCGAATGGGTTCCGGGCCGTGGCCCGTTCAAGGGCGTCTTGGGCGGCGAGCCTTTCACCGTCGAGGTCGCGCCGGCCGGCGAGGGCTTCGTCATCCGCCACCGCGCCGCCAAGGAGCGGGTGCTGGTGCTGACCCCGCTTTCGGCCGAGCTGCACGACCGGCTGCCGGAGAAGCAGAAGGCCGACACCTCAAAGCTGGTGATCTCGCCCATGCCGGGCCTGGTCGTCTCGATGGACGTGGCGGTCGGCCAGACGGTGCGCGAGGGCGAGATCGTCTGCGTGATCGAGGCGATGAAGATGCAGAACATCATCCGCGCCGAACGCGAGGGGGTGGTGAAGACGGTAGGCCCCAAGGCCGGCGACAGCGTCGCCGCCGACGAGGTGCTGGTGGAGTTCGCGTAAAGCCATGAGCGAAGCGGTGATCCCCCTGGCGGAGGGGTTCGAGCCCGCCACCTCCGAGCAATGGCTGGCCCTGGTGGCCAAAACCATCGACGGCGCAAGCTTCGACGAGAAGCTGGTCAGTCGGACCATCGACGGGCTGGAGATCTTGCCGCTCTATCCGGCCGGCGACGCCGCCGAGCCTTTGGCGCTGGCTGCGCGCGATTCCGCCCGGCCCTGGGACCTGCGCGTCCGCACCGCGCACCCGGATGCGGCCGCTGCGCGCGCCGAGATCCTGGCCGACCTCGAAGGCGGCGCGGCGTCGGCCATCCTCGCCATCGACCCGGAGGGCGCGGCGGGTTGCGCCATCGGTTCGGCCGAGGGCCTGGCGGCGGCCCTGGACGGCGTGGTGCTCGAGCTGGCGCCTGTGGCGCTGGACGCCGGCTTCCTCGGCCCGAAGGCGGCCGACTGGCTGGCCGCGGCGGCCAAGTCCTCGCCCAACGCCCTGCTGAACTTCCATCTCGATCCCTTGAGCGCGCTCGCCCGCGGCGGCGCCAGCCCGGGCCCGATCGAGAGCCACCTGATCTCGGCCGCCACCGTGGCCGCGCGCCTGACCGAGACCTATCCCAAGGCCGGTCTGTTCCTGGCTTCCGGCCAGGCCGTACACGAGGCCGGGGGCGGTGAGGCGCTGGAGCTGGGCTTCATGGCCGCGAGCCTGGTCGCCTACGCCAAGGCCCTCTCCCGCGCCGGCGTGCCGACAAGGGACGCCCTGCCGCGCATCGTGCTCGGCCTCGCCGCCGACGCCGACTATTTCGTCACCATCGCCAAGCTGCGCGCCGCCCGCCGCATCTTCGCCCGCATCGCCTCTGCGCTCGGCGTCGATGCGACCGCAAAGATCGAAGCCCGCTCGTCCCGGCGCATGTTGGCCCGGCTGGACCCCTGGACCAACATGTTGCGCCTGACCTCCGCCGGGTTCGGGGCGGCGGTGGGTGGGGCCGACGCCATCCAGCTCGGCGGCTTCACCGACGCCCTCGGCCTGCCGACCGCCTTCGCCCGCCGCCAGGCGCGCAACGCCCAACTGGTCCTGATGGAGGAGGCGAGCCTCGGCCGCGTCGCCGACCCCGCCGCCGGCGCCGGCTTCCTGGAGACCTTGACCGACCAGTTGGCCCGCGCCGGCTGGGCCGCCTTCCAGGGGATCGAGTCCGAGGGCGGGATCGTCGCCGCCCTCTCGTCCGGCTCCATCGCCCGCGAGGCCGCCGCCACCCTGGAACGCCGCCACGCCGCCATCGAGAGCAAGGCCGAGAAGATCCTGGGCGTGACCCTCTATCCCAACCCGATGAAGGTCGAGGTGGCGGTGGAAGCGCCCAAGGCGAGGCCGGTCGATGGGCCCTCGGCGCGCCTGCCCGGCCCCGACACGAAGGTTCCTCCGCTCACGCCCGTGCGGCTCGCCGCGCCCTTCGAGGAGGCTGGCCAATGAGCGCCTTTCCCGATTTCGCCGCCCTGGCCTACGACGCCGCCTTGCCTGGCGAGGCAGCCGTCGCGCCCGCCGGCGCCGCCTGGGAGACGCCGGAAGGGGTCAGCGTCAAGCCGGCCTATGGCCCGGCCGACGTCGCCGGCCTGGATTTCACGGGCGGCTATCCCGGCCTCGCGCCCTTCCTGCGCGGCCCCTATCCGACCATGTACGTCACCAACCCGTGGACCATCCGCCAGTATGCGGGCTTCTCCACGGCCGAGGATTCCAACGCCTTCTATCGGCGCAACCTCGCCGCGGGGCAGAAGGGCTTGTCGGTGGCCTTCGACCTGGCCACCCACCGCGGCTATGACAGCGACCACCCGCGGGTGGCCGGTGACGTCGGCATGGCCGGGGTGGCGATCGACTCCATCCTCGACATGCGCACCCTGTTTTCCGGCATTCCGCTGGACCAGATGAGCGTGTCCATGACCATGAACGGCGCGGTGCTGCCGATCCTGGCCCTCTATATCGTCGCGGCCGAGGAACAGGGCGTGCCGCACGCCAAGCTTTCAGGAACGATCCAGAACGACATCCTGAAAGAGTTCATGGTCCGCAACACCTACATCTATCCGCCCACGCCCTCGATGCGGATCATCTCGGACATCTTCGCCTATACGGCCAAGGAGATGCCCAAGTTCAACTCTATCTCCATCTCCGGCTATCACATGCAGGAGGCCGGCGCCTCGCTGGACCTGGAGCTGGCCTACACCCTGGCCGACGGCGTCGATTATGTCCGCGCCGGGGTCGCCGCCGGCATGGATGTCGACAAGTTCGCCCCGCGCCTGTCGTTCTTCTGGTGCGCGGGCATGAGCTACTTCACGGAGGTGGCCAAGCAGCGCGCTGCGAGGCTGCTGTGGGCCAAACTGATGCGCGAGACCTTCGACCCGAAGGATGCGCGCTCGCTGTCCCTGCGCGCCCACACCCAGACCAGCGGCTGGTCGCTGGCGGCCCAGGACGTCTACAACAACGTGCCTCGCACCGTGGTCGAGGCCATGGCGGCGACCAACGGCCAGACCCAGAGTCTGCACACCAATTCGCTGGACGAGGCGATCGCCCTGCCGACCGACTTTTCGGCGCGGATCGCCCGCAACACCCAGATCTTCCTGCAGGTGGAAAGCGGCCTTTGCCGCACCATCGACCCCTGGGGCGGCTCCTACTATGTCGAGCGCCTGACCCACGACCTGGCCGCGCGCGCCCTGGAGCACATCCGAGAGGTCGAGGCCCTGGGCGGCATGGCCAAGGCGATCGAGCAGGGGGTCCCGAAGCTGCGCATCGAGGAGGCGGCGGCCAAGACCCAGGCGCGCATCGACAGCGGCCAGCAGACCCTGGTGGGGGTCAACCGCTATCGCCCCGACAGGCCCGACGACATCCACGTGCTTAAGGTCGACAACGCCGCCGTGCGCGCCCAGCAGCTGCAGAAGCTCGCGCAGCTCAAGGCCGAGCGGAACCAGGCCGAGACCGACGCGGCCCTGGCGGCGCTTGAAGCGGGCGCGCGCGGGAACGGCAACCTCCTGGAGCTATCGGTGAACGCCGCCCGCGCCAAGGCGACCCTCGGCGAGATCAGCCAGGCGCTGGAGACCGTGTTCGGCCGGCACAGGGCCGAAATCCGTCTGCTGCACGACGTCTATGGCAAGACCTCGGGGGAGACGCCCAAGGTCGCCCGCGCTAAGGCCATGGTCGAGGCCTTCAAGCAGGCTGATGGCCGGTCGCCCAAGGTGATGGTGGCCAAGATGGGCCAGGATGGCCATGACCGCGGCCAGAAGGTGATCGCCACCGGCTTCACCGACCTGGGCTTCGACGTCGATGTGGGCGCCCTGTTCCAGACCCCGGCCGAGACGGCAAAGGAGGCGGTGGAAAAGAACGTGCATGTGGTGGGCGCCAGCTCGCTCGCCGCCGGTCACCTGACCCTGGTGCCGGAGCTGAAAGCCGAATTGGCCAAGCTCGGCCGGCCCGACATCATGATCGTGGTCGGGGGTGTGATCCCGGACGAGGACCTGAAGGCGCTCTATGACGAGGGGGTCGCGGCGGTGTTCCAGCCGGGCACGGTTCTGCCCGAAGCCGCCATCAAGCTGCTTGACGAACTCAACGTAAGGCTCGGCTATACCCAGGGGACTGGCAGTTCACGCCCGGCCTAGAGGGGCGGCAAAGCCCAGCTGGAGGAGCCCCCAATGAGCTACAACAAGGTCAAGGTGTCGGCCGAGGGCGACATCGCCGTCATCACCCTGTCGGATCCCGCCACCCTCAACGCCGCCAGCGTCGAGATGGGCGCCGAGATCGCCGACGCCCTCAAGGTCGCGGCCTATGGGACCGAGCCCAAGCGGGCGGTGGTGATCACCGGCGAAGGCAAGGGCTTCTGCTCCGGCGCCAACCTGCAGGCGGGACCGGGCGGCGGCAAGGTCGATCCGGACGGCAAGCCGGACGCGGGCGCGGCGCTGGAGACGCTCTACAATCCGATGGTCAGCGTGATCCGCGACCTGCCGATCCCGGTGGTCACGGCGGTCAACGGCCCGGCGGCCGGGGTCGGCTGCTCGATCGGCCTGATGGGCGACCTGATCGTGGCGGCCGAGAGCGCCTATTTCCTGCAAGCTTTCCGGCGCATCGGCCTCGTGCCCGACGGCGGCTCGACCTACATCCTGCCGCGCATGATCGGCAAGGCGCGGGCGATGGAGATGATGCTGCTGGGCGAGAAGATCCCCGCGGCCCAGGCCCTGGAATGGGGCATGGTCAACCGGGTGGTGTCCGACGCCGACCTGCTGCCGACCGCGCTCGGCCTGGCCAAGCAACTCGCCGAAGGCCCGATGGCTATCGGCCTGATCCGCCGCATGGTGTGGCAGTCGCTGGACTCCTCCTGGACCGAGCAGCTGAACATCGAGCGCCAGACCCAGCGCATCGCCGGCAAGACCGAGGACTTCCGCGAGGGCGTCGCCGCCTTCCTCGGCAAGCGCCCGGCGGCGTTCAAGGGGCGCTAGGCGGCCATGGAGATCAACGGAGTCGCCCACACCTTCATCACGGCGGGCGACTTCGCGGCGGCGCGGGCTTTCTACGGCAGGCTGCTGCCGTTCCTGGGCATGGCCTGCGTCGCCGACACCGACCAGGTCTATTACTGCGTCGGCGGGCGCACGGCGGTCGGCATCCGCGCGCCGAGCGCGCAGCACCGGGGCGCCCGCTTCGACCAGGGGCGGGTCGGCCTGCATCATCTGTGCTTCCGCGCCCGCGAGCGGGCCCATGTGGACGAGGCCCATGCCTTCCTGCTCGAGATCGGGGCCAGGATTGTGCATGGCCCGCAGGACGATCAATTCGCGCCCGGCTACTATTCGGTGCTGTTCGAGGATCCAGACGGGGTGCGGCTGGAGATCAACCACGTGCCGGGCAAGGGGCTCCTGACCGAGGATGGGCCGAAGCCGGTGGGGCAGGGGCTGAGCTAGTTTGCGTTCGCGAGCGGTTCTACTAGAACTCCGGGGGAAAGCCCCATGACCCCCGACGCCGATCTCGACGCTTTCGCCCGCGACGCCGGTCTGATCCGCGCCGGCGAAACCCCGCAGTGGGCGGCGCTCACCGGCGGGGTCTCGTCCGACATCTGGCGGCTGGACAGCGGCGGGCGCAGCTATTGCCTGAAACGGGCCCTGGCGCGCTTGAAGGTCAAGGACGACTGGACCGCGCCGGTCGAGCGCAATCTCTACGAATGGCGCTGGTTCGAGACGGTGGGAGGCCTGTTCCCGTCCTATGCGCCGCGGCTGGTGGCCCGCGACGAGGCGCGCGGCGTGTTCGCCATGGATTTCCTCGACCCGGCGCGCCACAGCCTGTGGAAGGCCGAGCTGCTGGCCGGGCGCGCCGATGTCGCCTTCGCCTCCGAAGTCGGGCGCGCGCTCGGGCGCATCCATGCCGCCACAGCCGGCGACGCCGTCCTCGCCGCCAACTTCCAGACCGACGCCTTCTTCTTCGACCTGCGGCTCGACGCCTATCTGCTGGCCGCCGGCCGGCGCAGGCCCGAGGTCGCCGAACGGCTGGCCTTCCTGGTCGAACGCACCGCTGCGACCCGCCTCGCCCTGGTGCACGGCGACGTCAGTCCCAAGAACATCATGATCGGGCCGGCCGGCCCGGTGTTCCTCGACGCCGAGACCGCCTGGTGGGGCGACCCGGCCTTCGACCTCGCCTTTTGCCTCAACCATCTACTGCTGAAGCAGCGGGTCGCGCCAGGGGCCACGGCTGACCTCGACGCCAGCTTCGACGCCCTGGCCAGCGCCTATCTCGCCCATGTGGACTGGGAGCCCAGGGCCGCGCTTGAGGCGCGGGCCGCGACCCTCCTGCCCGGCCTGTTGCTGGCCCGGGTCGATGGCAAGTCGCCGGTGGAATACCTGCCAGGCGAGGCGGAGCGGGCGCCGGTTCGCGCCGTCGCGCTGGGACTGCTGCAAAAACCTGTGGAGACCCTAGATGGCGTCCGGGCGGCCTGGGCCAGGATCGCCGCTTGAACCTCAGACCAGGATGTCCAGCACCTGCTTCTGGGTCTGGGCCAGCGACTGCATGACCTTGGCCTCGGCCTCGAAGGCGACCTTGGCGCCGATCTGGTCGGTGATGGCCGAGGCGATGTCGCTATTGCCCGCGGCGGCGTTGCCGAGGGCCGTGCTGGCCTGGCTGAAGACGCTCATGCTGGCCGTGAGGCCGGAACTGATGGCTGAGATCGGATCCATGGCCGCGATCCTGCCCAGCCGCGGTGAACGAAACCCCCAACGGACAGGGTAAAGATTGCGGCCTCGGGCTGGACTCAGGCCTCCAGCGAGCGTCCCAGTGTCTCCGGCAGAAACAGCAGGCAGACCACGAAGCTCAGGGCCACGAAGGCGGTCGGGTACCAGAGGCCGGCATAGATGTCCCCTGCGCCGGCGACGATGGCGAAGGCGGTGGCCGGCATCAGCCCGCCGATCCAGCCGGCGCCCAGGTGATAGGGGACCGAGATCGAGGTGTAGCGGATGCGGGCCGGGAACAGTTCGGCCAGGATGGCGGCGGTGGGGCCGTAGATCAGGGCCGCGATCGAGACCAGGGCGACCACGATCAGCACCACACGCACCTGGTCCACCCGCGCCGGGTCGGCCTTGGCCGGATAGCCGGCGGCGGTCAGGGCGGCCTTGGCCTGGGCGGCGAAGGCGGTGACGCCGGCCTTGCGCGCCGTGGCGGCGCCGGAAGGATCGGGAACGGTCAGCGCCCGCGGGCCGATCTCGACCCGGGTCGCGGCGCCGGCTGGCAAAGCGAGGCTGCGATAGCTGATCCCCGCCTTCGACAGCCCGGCCTTGGCGATGTCGCAGCCGGTCGCATCGAAGCGGTTGCCGCCGATCGGGTCGAACTGAACCGAGCAGCGGGCCGGATCGGCATAGACGCTGACCGGCGCCCTGGCCTGGGCCTCGGCCAGGGCCGGATTGGCGGCCCAGGTCAGGGCGTGGAACAGGGGGATCAGGGCCACGGCGCCGATGGCGCAGCCGACGATCACCACCGGCCGGCGGCCGACCACGTCGCTGAGCCAGCCGGCGACGACATAGGTCGGGGCGGCCAGGGCCAGGGCGACGATCAGCAGCAGGTCGGTCTGCAGGTCCGCCAGCTTCAAGACCCGCTGCAGGAAGAACAGGGCGTAGAAGCCGCCGGCGTACCAGACCACCGCCTGGCCTGCGACCGGGCCGAACAGGGCGACCAGCATCAGCCGCATATTCTCCCAGCGGCCGAACGTTTCGGCGTAGGGCGCCCGCGAGAGGCTGTCCTCGGCCTTCATCTGGCGGAAGATCGGGCTCTCGTTCAGCTTCATCCGCACCCAGAGCGAGATGGCCAGGAGCGCGGCCGAGAGCAGGAACGGCGCGCGCCAGCCCGTGGCGGCGAAGGCGGCCTCGCTCATGCGGCTGCGGAAGAGGACGATGGACAGGAGCGAGGTCAGGAGCCCGCCGGTGGCCATGATGTTGATGAAGCCGGTGGCGAAGCCGCGGCGATCCCTGGGCGCGTGCTCGGCGATATAGACCACCGCCCCGCCGTACTCGCCGCCGATCGCCAGGCCCTGAAGCAGGCGCAGGGCGACCAGGATCACCGGCGCGGCGACACCGATGGCGCTGTAATCCGGCAAGAGGCCGACGGCGAAGGTCGAGGCGCCCATCAGGGTCATGGTGACCAGGAAGGTGTTCTTGCGGCCGACCAGATCGCCGACCCGGCCGAACACCAGCGCGCCGAACGGGCGGGCGATGAAGCCGGCGGCAAAGGCGGCCAGGGCGAAGACGAAGGCCGTGCGCTCGTCCACCGCGGCGAAGAAGTGCCTGGCGATCTCGCCGGCCAGGGAGCCGTAGAGGAAGAAGTCGTACCATTCGAAGAGGGTGCCCAGCGAGGCGCCAGCCACCACCAGGCCCAGCCCCGTGGTGCGCGGCTCGGCCTTCGCCCCAATGGTCTCGGCGACCATGAACCCCCCCGTTCTCTGTTCTTGGCCGCGACTATGGCCCAGGGCGCGGACGATCCAAACGCCAATCTGGCGCAGGAGCGATCACAGTCCGCTTGCCCTCTCGGCGGACTCCAGCCAGGGTCCGCGGCGACGTTTGGTGAACGGAGCCGTAACCATCATGACCGACGCCTGGGCCAAGGCCATAGCCACAGCGGCCATCGGCCTCTTCGCCAACAGCGCCTACGGCGCCGACGCACCCCAGGCGCTGCGGCCGGACCAGGTGCAGTTCCGCGCCCTCTACAAGGAGCTGGTCGAGACCAACACCAGCCTGTCGGTCGGCAGCTGCACCCAGGCGGCGCAGCAGATCGGCGCGCGGCTGAAGGCGGCGGGCTTCGCCGACAGCGACATCACCTTGTTCTCGACGCCGGACCATCCCAAGGAAGGCGGCATCGTCGCCGTGCTGCCCGGCGCCGATCCCAAGGCCAAGGCGATCCTGCTGCTGGCCCACCTCGACGTGGTGGAGGCCAAGCGCGCCGACTGGACCCGCGACCCCTTCACCCTGGTGGAGGAGAACGGCTACTACTTCGCCCGCGGCTCTGCCGACGACAAGTCCATGGCGGCGATCTGGGCCGACGACATGGCCCGCTTCAAACAGGCCGGCTACCACCCCAAGCGCACCATCAAGATGGCCCTGACTTGCGGGGAAGAGACCACCTACGCCTTCAACGGCGCCAACTGGCTGGCGCAGAACCGGCCCGACCTGGTGGCAGCGGAGTTCGCCCTGAACGAGGGCGGCGGCGGCGAGACCGACGGCCACGGCAAGCTCGTGGATCAGTCGATGCAGGTGGGCGAGAAAGCGGTGCAGAACTTCCGCTTCGAGACCCGCAACCCCGGCGGCCACTCCTCGATCCCGATCCCCGACAACGCCATCTATGAGCTGTCGGCGGCGATGCTGAAACTGCAGACCTACGAGTTCCCGCTGCAGATGACCGACACCACCCGCGCCTTTTTCGCCCAGGCCGGGGCCGCTCGCCACGACGCCCTGGGCGCCGCCATGGTCGCCCTGGCTAAGGACCCGACCGACAAGGCGGCCGAAAAGGTGGTCAATACCGACCGCACCTACCACTCCATGCTGCGCACCACCTGCGTGGCGACGCTGCTGGAAGGCGGCCACGCCAACAACGCCCTGCCCCAGCGGGCGGCGGCCAACGTCAACTGCCGCATGTTCCCCGGCCGCACGGTCGAGGAAACCCAGGCCCAGCTGGCCGCCGCGGTCGGCGACACCGGCGTCAGCATCACCCCGGTCCCGCCGCTGCGCCCGGTCGCCGTGCCCCCGCCGCTGGATCCCAAGGTGATGGGCCCGGCCGTGCGGCTATCGGCCAAGTACTTCCCGGGCGTGCCTGTGGTCCCGGTGATGTCCACCGGCGCCACCGACGGCATCTTCCTCGAGGCGATCGGCATCCCGGTCTATGGCGTGCCCGGCCCCTGGGGCGACCCGGACGGCAACGGCGTGCACGGCCTGAACGAGCGGATCGAGGTCAGGTCGCTGATGGTCGGGCGCGATTACCTGACCGACCTGGTCAAGGCCTACGCGGAGCAGTAGCCGAGGGCTGAAACCCGCGGCGGCGTTCAGCTCGGTGTCGCCGCCACCTCTTCCAGGTCGGGGGCGGTGGTGTGCTCCTCCCCCAGCACCACCACCAGGCTGCCGGCGATGATGCAGAGGCCGCCGACGGCCAGGCCCCAGGTCAGGCGGTCGCCGAACAAGGTCACGCCGATGATCGCGCCCATCAGGGGCTCGATATTGACGAACACCCCCGCCTTGGCGTGACCGACGCGGGGGGCGCCGAACTGCCAGGCGGCGGTGGCCAGGAAGGTGCAGAAAATCCCCTGGGCGATCATGGCGCTCCAGACCGCAGGGCTGAGGTCGAGCCGCGGGGCGCCGTCCAGGGCGAAGGAGATCGGCGCCAGGGCCAGGGTGGCGATGATCACCGTCGCCGCCGGCATGGCCATGGCCGTGGGCGGCTTGGGCGCCCGGCGCAGGATCAAAAGCCAGGTGAGGAACAGCAGAAGCGCGACCACGCTCAAGGCTACGCCTAAGGGCGTGGCGGCGCCCTGCGGCCGGCCGGCGATCAGCACAGCGCCCAGCGAGGCCGAGGCCACCCCGGCCCAGGATATACGACTCACAGGCTCGCCCAGGAGCCGCGCCGCCACCGCGATCAGGGCCGGCATGGCCCCGACCAGGAGCGCCGCCAGGCTGACGCTGGCCCGGGCCAGGCCCTCGTTCTGCACCTCGAAAGCCACGGCGTAGATCACCCCGCAGGCGATCACGATCGGCGAGCGGAACAGGGCCCGCGCCTCGGGCCGCCTCAGCGCAAAGGGCAGGGCGATCACGCTGGCGAACACGAACCGCCAGAGCACCATGTGCGCCGCATCGGTCTCGGTCAGCGCCACCTTGCCCAGCGGAAAGCCCAGGCCCCAGAAGAGGCCTGCGGCCAGCAGCAGCAGGAAGGCGAGGCGGTTCATGCAATGGAACGCGTGGATGGAGGGGCAGGGCAGAGATAGGGAGCTTGGCCGCTCCCCGTAACTCCGAATTCAGCGGAACGGCGGCTCGTCGAAGCTTCTCAGCTTGCGCGAATGCAGCCTGGGGCCTTCCTGGCGGAGCAGGTCGATGGCGGCGATGCCGATCCTGAGGTGCTGGCTGATCGCCCGCTCGTAGAAGGCGTTGGCCTGGCCCGGCAGCTTGATCTCGCCATGCAGCGGCTTGTCGGAGACGCAGAGCAGGGTGCCGTAAGGTGTCCGCAGACGGTAGCCCTGTGCGGCGATGGTGGCGCTCTCCATGTCGATGGCGATGGCCCGCGACTGGTTGAACCGGAGCGCGCTCAGCGAATAGCGCAGCTCCCAATTACGGTCGTCGGTGGTGGCCACGGTGCCGGTTCTGAGTCGCGCCTTCAGGGCGTCGCCGCTTTCGCCGGTGACCATTTCGGCCGCCCGGGTCAGGGCCACCTGGATTTCCGCGAGCGCCGGGACCGGGATCTCGGGCGGCAGGATGTCGTCCAGCACGTGATCGTCGCGCAGGTAGGCGTGAGCCAGCACATAGTCGCCTATGGTCTGGGTCGAGCGCAGGCCGCCGCAGTGGCCGATCATCAGCCAGGCCTCGGGGCGCAGCACCGCCAGATGGTCGGTGATGGTCTTTGCGTTGGAGGGGCCGACGCCGATATTGACCAGGCTGACGCCCCGTCGTCCGGCCGCGGTCAGGTGATAGGCCGGCATCTGATGGCGCCGCCAGGGGCTCTCGGCCGCGGCGCGCTCGGGGTCAGGGGTGTCCTTGGTGATCACCACCCCGCCGGGGCAGCGCAAGGTCTCATACGGGCTGGACGGATCGGCCAATTGGGCTGCGCCCCAGCGGACGAACTCGTCGACATAGCGGTGGTAATTGGTGAACAGCACATAGGTCTGCACCTGGTCGGCCGGCCCGCCGGTGTAGTGGGCCAGGCGCGCCAGGGAGAAGTCGGTCCTCAGCGCGTCGAACAGGGTCAGTGGACGGTCGTCGTCGCCGCCCTGCGGGCTCCAGAACCCATCGGCAACCTCGTCGCCGATCGAGGCCAGTTCGGTGGCCGGGAAGTGCAGGGCGATGTCGGCCGAGGAGATTTCCCCGTCGCTGAGGTCGACCGAGCCGTCCAGCACGTAGGGGTAGGGGATCTCCTGGCGCGAGCGCACCACTTCCGCCCCGACGTCGAAGTCGGACAGGATCAGCGACAGCTGCTCGATCAGGTAGCTGCGGAACAGGTCCGGCCGAGTGATGGTGGTCGAGTAGGTTCCGCCCTGGCTGAAGCGAGCGTAGGCGCGTGGCAGGCGCGGCGAGGGCCCCTTGGCCACATAGGAGAGCCGCAGGGCCGGATAGGCATAGGCTCCGCCGGCGCGGGCGATGGGATCGGGCGCGGTGCGGTCGGCCAGATAGGCCCGCAGGTCTTCCCGCAAATGATTGACGGAGCGCTCGTATTCCGCCTGCAGCCGGTCGACCAGGGCTATGGCGTCGTGTTCGTGAGTCATGGGGACTTATAGCGCCGGGCCGCAAAGCTTTCGAGACGATTATCCCCGCATCGCCGGGCGCGGCAGGGGCACGGCGTGGGTGTGCTTCAGCTCCTCCATGGCGAAGGCGGCCGAGACGTCGCGCAGCCTGGCGGTGCGGATCAGCGATTTGTAGACCTCGTCATAGGCCTTGATGTCGCTGACCTGCAGCTTCAGCAGGTAGTCCACGTCGCCGGTCATGCGGTAGAACTCAACCACCTCGGGCATGCGTGCGACCTTGTCGGCGAAGGCCTCCAGCCAGTCCTCGCTGTGTTCGCCGGCCGTGAGGCTGACGAAGATGGTCACCCCGCAGCCGACCTTCTGCGGGTCGACCAGCGCCACCCGCTTCTTGATCACCCCAGCCTCCTCCAGGATCTTGATCCGCCGCCAGCAGGCGTTCTGCGACAGGTTCACCGCTGCGGCGACCTCGGCCACGGCGCGCGAGGCGTCCTCCTGCAGCTGGCCCAGTATGGCGATGTCGAAGGCGTCCAGGGTGATCGACGGTAAGGTTGTCATTTTTCCCAATCCGGACCGCTAGTTTGGGTGAAATTGGGAAAAAATTCGGACCCGGGTCAAGTAATATCAACTTAAATCGGCGAATCGCTGGGGGAATTTCCGTGTTCAAACGTCTGTTCCTGGACCATCCTCGCACCGTGAACGAGACCTATTTCGAGCATCAGCGCGCGGCCTTCTTCTATGGCAGCACGCTGCTGGTCGCGGGATTGGCCTGTATCGTCCACGGCCTGGTCCCCGCCCTCTGCACCACCTCGGGCAGCCGGCGTGTGAACAAGCTCAGTCACCACATGGGCGAGCGCAAGCGCCGCGCCGCCGAGGAGCTGGTCTCGATCTGAGCCCTATTTGCTCAGCTCATAGACGCCGGAAATATCGATCCGCACGGTCAGTTGGCCCTGTTCCACCGGGGTCGGCGCCGCCGCAGCCTTCGCTGCAAACGCCAACATCGGCCGCACCGGCCCAGGCTGATAACCGCCGCCCTCGGTCAGGTTGACCAGGCGCTTCAGCCGATAGCCGGTCTCGGCGGCGTAGAGTTCGGCCTTGGCCGCCAGGGCCTGGACCGCCGACTTGCGCGCCCGGTCCTCGGCGGCGCGGGGATCCTTCAGGCCAAAGCTGATGCCGCTGACCTGGTCGGCGCCCGCGTTCACCACCGCATCCACCACCGGCCCCAGACGGGCCAGGTCGTTCACCGTCACCCGCACCTCGTTGTCCGCCTCATAGCCCGTCAGCTTCGGCGGGCGATTGGGGCCATAGTCGTAGGCTGGATTGAGCGACAGGTTCGAGGTCTGGATGTCCTTCGCCTCCAGGCCCGCCGACTTCAGCGCCGCGATCACCTGGCTCATGCGCTGGGCGTTGTCGGCCATGGCCTGGCGGGCGCTGGGGGCCTTGACCTGGACGCCCAGGGTGATGGTCGCCTGATCCGGGCGGGCCTCGGCCTCGCCCTCGGCCGAAAGCGACAGGGTGGTGGCGTCGAAGGCGCGCCCGCCCTCGTCGGCCTGGGCCCCTACTGTCTGAGCTCGGGCGGCGCCGGCGAGCCCGGCCAGGGCCAGGGCGGCGAAGATAGCCGGGGCGAGGGGGCGGGTCATGCAGCGTCTCCATGCAAGGGGCCAAGCTTTGCATGCGACCCGAAGCGGGCCTTTATGCGGCGAAGGCGTCATGCTAACCCGCTCTCCCGCGCCGACGGGGGCCCGTAGCTCAATGGTTAGAGCCGACCGCTCATAACGGTCTGGTTGGGGGTTCGAGTCCCTCCGGGCCTACCAATCTTGTTGGACGACAGAGAAGTCTGGACTCCGGCGCAGATAGTTGGACCGATCCGCGTCTATCGATCGAATTGATTGCATCGACGCGTAGGGCGTCGCTTGTGCTGGCGGCTTCTGCGCGACGCAAGCACCTCCCGAAGCAGTTGGGGCAGATAGCCAGATTCGGTCAGGCTCGGATTGAGTCAGCAACTCCCCGGTCCGAGAATTGCCTGCGTCCGCGCAGGCAGCGTTTGCACTTTCGGAATTGCACAATGGCGTGGGTTCTGCCGCGATGAAAGTTCGAGCATCTGGCGGAATCCGCTTATGGGCCGTGCATGCCTGAAGCTGGCGGGCCTGTTCGGATGGCGTCGGCCTCCGCTCAATCGGGTTTGCGACGTTCGGCGCGCCACCAACCGACGCCAAGGAAGATGATCAGCAACAGGGCTGCTGTGGCCTGGGTGTAGTCGGGCATCATCATCTCGGCCGTGAACGGGGCGAGCACGATCTCCAGCGAGGCCAGCTTGTAGGGCATGATCGCCGGGTAGCGCGGGTCGGTGATCAGCTGCAGGAAGGCGCGGCGGTTCGGGTAGCGGATCAGCAACATGCGGCTCCAGTGGTCGCCGCGGGCGTCGTAAGGCAGCACGTTCTGGCCCTGGGGGCGCCCCATGAACGGGGCCGACCCGCCCATCGGCAGCAGCATGGGCACCGCCTTTGACTCGTAATAGGCGTTGGCCTGCGCCGGGGTCATGGAGGCAGGCGGGCCGCCCGGGAAGGCGCGCACCTGCGGGTAGAACCGCATCAGGTTGAGCATGTAGACCGGCTTGCCGTCGTCAGCGAACGCCCAGGCGCGCAGACGGGTGAGCATTTCTGCCTTTTCGGCCGGGGGGATGGCCAGGTTGTGGTCGGCCTGAGCGAGGTAGCGGTCGACCTCCGCTGGGGTTAGGCGCGAGCCCAGGACGCCAGGGTTCTGCCAGGCGAACATCGCGGCGGTGATCAGGACGAAAGCGACGGCGAGGCCGCGCAGAAGGGTGAGTTTGGGCACGCGCTTATCCTTGTACGAATTATTTCCAGAAGCCGATCTTGCTGGCGACGGAAAGGGTCAGCCGGCGTTTCATCCGGGTCGGGGCGAAGCGGCGCGCGACGGCGCCGAACTGGGCGCTGGGCCCCACGAACACCTTGTCCTTGCCTGATCGGACGGCGGCGACGATGGCGTCGGCGACGACGCGCGGATGGCAGCCGTTCTTGGCGTAGTAGGCGGAAAGCCCGTCCAGCTGTTCGCGCGTGATCGAAGGCGCAGCCCCCATGGGATTGGGGACGATCGCCGTGTTGATGATCCCGGGATGCACGCTGATCACGTGCACGCTCGAACGGCTGAGCTCCATTGCCAGACCGTCGCTTAGCCCCTCCACCGCCCATTTGCTGGCGGCGTAGGCGTTCATGTTGGGGATTGGGATCGCCGAGGCGGTCGAGGACACGTTGACGATGCAGCCGGGCTCGCCGGATTCGACCATTGCCGGCCCGAAAACCTGGCAGCCATTGACCACGCCCAGCACATTGATGCGCAGCACCCGCTCATAGACCTCGAGCGGGGTGTCCAACAGCGCCCCGAAATAGCCGACACCAGCATTGTTGATCAGGATCTGGGGCAGGCGGTCCTGCGACTGCAGTTCGGCGGCCAGGGCGTCGTAGGCCGGGCGGTCGGCCACATCCAGGCGGAGCGTGTCGATGGTCAATCCCTCGCGGGCGGCGTCGGCCTTGAGTTCGGCGAGGCCGGCGAGGCTGACGTCGGTGGCGACCACTTTCGCGTCGGCCCGGGCCAGAGCCAGGGCCGTTTCACGCCCGATACCGGATCCGGCTCCGGTGACGAGGGCGCGCTTATCCTTGATCTGCATAGGTTTTGGCGTCTCCCCGACGATCTGACCCGTTTGATTTGGCTTTCGGTATCAGAGGCGGAAGGGCTCAGATTGACTTTACGCGCCAGAGCCGGCTTGCCGGGCGGATAGCCGCAGCACTGGCGCGCAAGGTCAATTCGTGGGGGCCGGGTTGGGACATGCTGGCCAGCGTCCGCCCTGGCTGGCGGCGCTGCAGGCGAGGACACATGGCCGCTGCTGAGATCGAACATCGCCAGTTCCACATCGGCGAGCTCGACATGCATGTGCTGCTGGCCGGGACAGGCGAGCCGCTTCTGCTGCTGCATGGCTTCCCGGACTCCGCCCAGCTGTGGCGCAAGATGATCCCCGCCCTGGTGGGGGCGGGTTATCGTGTAATCGCGCCCGACCAACGGGGCTTTGGGCGCACGGCAGCGCCCGAGGGAGTGGGGCCCTACAGGATCGACCGGATCGCCGCCGACGCCATTGGTCTGCTCGACGCGCTAGGTATCGAGAAGGCCGCGTTGATGGGTCACGACTGGGGCGCAGCGATCGGCTGGGCTCTGGCCTCGGCGCATCCAGACCGTTTCAGCCGCTACGTCGCCCTGTCAGTCGGCCACCTGAACGCCTATGCGTCGGCGGGGCTGAGGCAGAAGCTCAAGGGCTGGTACGTGCTGGTGTTTCAGTTGCGCGGCCTCGCCGAAGCGATGTTCAGCGCCGGGAATTTTGCGTTCCCCCGGCGCTGGTTGGGCGATCCGCCGGAAATGCCGCATTGGATCGCGGATCTGTCGCGTCCCGGCCGGTTGACCGCTGGCATCAACTGGTATCGCGCCAACATCGGGCCGTTGCTGCGGCCCTCCTTCGGCCGGGTGCAGATTCCGGTGCTGGGCGTCTGGAGCACCGGCGACATCGCGCTGGCCGAGGAGCAGATGACGGCATCGGCGGGGTTCTGCGACGCCGGGTTCGAGTATCGGCGTCTGGACGGCGTCGGCCATTGGATACCGCTTGACGCACCGGACGAAGCGGCGGCGCTGGTGCTGGATTTCCTCGGACGGACGAGCGCGGCCTTCTAGGCCGGGCCCTTGCGGATCGCCGTCGGCGGCGCGCCGTACCAGCGCCGCACAGCCCGCGACAGGGCGCTGGTCTCCGAGAATTGCAGGATCTCGGCGATGGCCGTGACGCTGAGCATCGAGTCGCGCAGATAGGTCAGGGCGAGGTCAGCCCGCACCTTGTCGATCAGGGCCTCGAAGCTGATGCCGTCCTCGGCCAGGCGCCGCTGCAGAGTGCGCCGCGAGGTTCCGAGCAGGCGGGCAACGATGTCGAGGGTGCAGTCTGCAAAGGGCAGCAGGGCCCGTACGGCGATCTCGGCCTGTAGTCGGAGTGCGCCAGGCAGGGCGCGGCGGCGAGGCTCCAAGTCTTCCAAAAGGCTCGCGTGCAGGGCGGCGTCGCGGGCGGGATTGGGCTGCGACAGCATCCAGGCCTCGATGAACAGCGCATTGCGGTCTGCGTTGAAGCGGACCTCGGGGCCCAGGATCTGACGATGCAGCCGCAGGTCCAGAGGCGGTCCATGGCGAAAAGCCACGTCGCTCGGCCGCCAGTCGCGCGCCCAGCGCTGCAATTCGGCCACCATGATCCCAAAGCCGAGCTCGATGATCTGGCGCCGCGAGCCGCCGACCTCGGCGGCGACGTCATAGACCAGGCTGGCGCCTTCCGGTTCCGGCTCCAGCGCCACCAGCGCGCCCTGGGTATGCATGGGGAAATAATCGACGACGGCTTGCGCCAAAGCGCCCAGCGTCGGCACGTTCTGGAACAGCGGCCAGAGCGGGCCGAACAGGGACAGCTCCTGCTTCTTCGAAAGCCTGAGGCCGAAGGTCTCGCAGCGGCAGGCTTCGGCCGCGAGTTCGAGGAAGCGCACGACCGAGGTCACCTCCACCGGAAAATCCGGGTCGGCCAGGGCCACGCGTTCGATCCCCGCGTCGTTGGCGAGCGCCTGCGGATCGCCGCCGAGCTCGGCGATCAATTCGGGCGCTCCGACCAGGACGCCGCTACGGACCCAGGCCGTCATCGATACATCGCTCTCCAGAGCCAGCTTCAGATCGATTGGCGCGCAAAGTCAAACCGATTGCAATCGAATGACTAGGTTGGCGATCGATCCAACCCAGATCCGGACACCACCACCATGGCTGCCTCCCCTCGTTCCCGATCGAGCGTCATCCTGGCCCTGCTGCTCTTCGCCGGCGGCCTCGTCATGGCCTTCCTCGGCTCCATGGCGGCTGGCTACTACGTCCCCGCGGCCTGCTTGGCGCTGTTGGCGGCCCTGATCTGGCTGGGCCGGGCGTCAAAGCTCGTTGGGCTCGTCGCCTTGATCAATGTGGTGAGCGGCATGGTTCTGTTGCTGGACCTCTGGCTCGGCGGCGGCCTGGGCGATCTCAAGCTCGACATTTCCGGGGTGGCCCTGCTCGTCAACCTGGCGACGGGCGGCCCCATCCTGAGCCTCGTCGCCGCGCTGCTCCTGACCCGCACCAGCCTCGTCCGCGCCTGAGCATCCATACAAGAGGTCCAGACCCATGACCCGCCATCTTCGCGCCGGCCGAATCGCTGCATCCGTCGCCGCCCTCGCCATGGCCGCCCAGGCCAACGCCGCCAGCTTTTCCGGTAAAATCGCCACGCCAGACGGCAAGCCCGCCTACGGCGCGATGGTCACGGTGTTCAACGCCGCAGCCGATCGCAAGGAAACCGTCTACACCGGCCCCGACGGCGGCTACGCCATCCGCACCGACTTTGACGGCGACCTCAAGCTTCGCGCGCGCCTAGCTGGATTCGACGACGCTGAGGCGGCCAAGACGGCTGGAAAGAACGATTCCACCAGGGTCGACCTGGCCCTGAAGCGCTTTGCCAGCGACGACGATGCGTCGATGGCGCTGTCAGCCTCGGCCTTCAACGCGCGCCTGCCTTGGAAGGACGTCAAGCGCGACCGCCCAGCCTTCATCAGCCAGTGCAACTACTGCCACCAGCTCGGCAACCTGACGACGCGCGTTCCGCGCAGTCACCAGGAGTGGATGGTGGAGCTCGACAAGATGGAGGGCCTCCTGGCCATGCCGTCGACCTGGCAGAAGAAGACCTTCGCCGAGGTCCTGACCCAGGGGTTCGATGGCAAGCCGATCAAGGCGATCCAGGACTATGGCGCGGGGCCCGAACTGGCCAGGGCCAAGGTCCGCGAATGGCTGGTGGGCGACGGCTACACCTTCATCCACGACGCCGACGTCGCGCGGGACCAGAAGCTCTATGGCACCGACGAGGGCCATGATCTGCTCTGGGTGTTGGACCGGGCCACCGGCAAGGTCGACAAATATCCCTTGCCGGACATTGACCTGCCGCGTGGCGGCAAGTTCTCGGGCATGAAGCTGCCGATCGGGGTGTTCTCCGGCAAGCACGGGCCGCACAGCATGGCCCAGACCAGTGATGGCCGCATCTGGATCACCAACGCCCTGTCCTCGACCCTGATGTCGTTCGACCCGGCGACCAAGGCTTTCAAGAGCTATCCGGTCGGCCACGACGCGCTCTATCCGCACACGGTTCGCGTGGACAAGAACGACATCGTCTGGTTCACCATCGTCGCCTCCAACCAACTCGGCCGCTTCGATCCCAAGACCGACCAGATGACGGTGTTGCGCCTGCCGGTCTCAGACCCTATCCAATGGATCAGCGAACAGCTGTTCCCGACCCTGATGCGCATCGGCTCATGGTTCCCGAACCAGGCGGCCCAGCTGAACCTCTCCACCCACCGCTTCTTTGGCTACAGCGTGTTGCCGTTCCCCTATGGCATCGACATCGATCCGGCCGACGGCAGCGTCTGGTACGCCAAGCTCTACGCTTCCAAGATCGGCCGCATCGATCCCAAGACCCTGAAGGTCACCGAGTGGGACACGCCGATGAAGGGGCCCCGGCGCCCGCGCTTCGACCCACAAGGCGTCCTCTGGATCCCGTCCTTCGACGAGGGTGGCCTGATGCGGTTCGATCCCAAGACCCAGGCTTTCCGCTCGTTCAAGATCCCGCCGATCGGCGAGGGCGAGTATGAGACGCCCTATGCCCTGAATGTCGATCGCCGGACCGGCGACATCTGGATGGCGGCGAACAATTCGGATCGGATCCTGCGCTTCACGCCCTCGACCCAGACCTTCCTCAGCTACCCGAGCCCGACCCGGGTTACGGTGCTGCGCGACTTCTCCTTCGCCGAAGACGGCGAGGTCTGCGCCAGCTCGTCGAACCTGCCCTCCTACGCCATCGAAGATCACCGCGCGGCGTTCGTCTGTGTCGATCCGACGGGCGGCGAGAAAGATCGCCAGGCCTTGGCCGGCGCGCCCTACAGCAAGGGCTGAAGGGGAGGGGCGGGCGGCCGAGGTCGAACGAGCGCCTATCCCACACTTTGGCTCATTTTTGACTGCCAGTTGACAATCTTCGCTGTGGGGCGAATGTAACCGGGTACCCGCTGCCGTGGGTCTCGTGGCGACAGCGTGTTGGTCCGCGTGTCCGGCCAAGGCGGGCCGGACCTTCGCATAGAGCACAGTGGATTTCCGTACCGCGGTCAATGACGCCGGCAAGGCTGGCCGGGCCGCACGCGTTTCCGCTCGACCAATCCAAAGGGGGCTCTCATGAAGTCGATTTCGATTTGCACCGTCGCGGCCGCGCTGTTCGCCGCCGGTCCGGCCTTGGCTTTGCCCTATACCGGCACGTTCGCTACCGACGCTTCCAGCGTTGTGCAGATCATCCTTCCGGGCGCCAACGGCGCGCCCGATCAAGGCGGCGTCATGTTCAAGGGCGTTTCCAAGACCACAGACTCCAGCGGAAAGAACGATTCAGCACCGTACACCTGCATCAGTTGGCTCACCCCAGGCCAGGCGACCGCCACATCCGGGGTCTGCAACGGCGGCAACAGCGCCGGAGACACCTGGTCGGCCTTGATCGTCTGCGCCGCCAACCCTGGGGCCGACCCGACCAAGCCGAACCAATGCTGGGGCGCCCTGCGCGGCACCGGCGGCGCCTTGAAGGGCAAGACGGGCCAGTTCTCGCAGTTTGGGACCGGCGCTGGTGGTACGACCCAAGGCGCCTGGAACTGAGGAACGGATCGTGGCCTGCCCGGCGAGCCGCAGGACGAACGCGGCTTTGGCGGCGGAACAGCTGGGAAAATTACGCAGTCTCCGCCGCCGCTGGGGCTCAAATCGTCTGTCAGCAGAAGTGCTCAAACCCAAGCCCGCGGCTGCGGCTCATCGATCGGGGAAACAGATGACACTCGAGATTTCTTGGCGCCTCGGCGCCACAGCTCTTTTACTCTTCGGCATGGCGGGCTGTGCAAAGCCTGCGCCTGCGGTCGATGTCGCCAAGGAGACGGCCGCTATCAACGCCGAGATCGCGGCGGTGAACGCAGCCGCCAAGGCGCGCGATCCCGCCAAGCTTGTCGCCTTCGACGCCGACGACGTCGTCGCCTATGACGTCGGCCTGGCGCCGGTGAAAAGCAAGGCCGAAGACCTTGCCGCGAACAAGGAGTTCTTCAAGGATCCGGCGGCGAATTTCAGCCTCACTGTCGATCGGACCGTGATCGGCCAGTCCGGGGACATCGCCTACCAGACGGGCTCATACGTGCAGGACGGGACCGACCCCGCGACCCACAAGGTCGAACATGGCGTCGGCAACTGGATTGGGACTTATCGCAAGGTCGCGGACGGCTCCTGGCAGATCACTGCCTTCGCCCAGGCCCCCGCCACTGTCCCGCCCGCCAAGCCCTGACAGGCGGTCGGGGCGCGGCGCTGGGGGAGATGTCGAATGAAATACTGTTTCCTGGGAAGCATCCGCTCATGAGCGACGCCAGCTTCGTCGGCGACATACCGGCAAACTACGACCGCTATCTTGGGCCGATCATCTTTGAGGACTTCGCGGTGGAAACGGCGACGCGCGTCGCGAAGCTTTCGCCCATGCATGTGCTGGAGACGGCGGCCGGAACCGGCATCGTCACCCGCGAGCTTCGCAGGCGATTGCCCGCCGGGTCGGCGCTGACCGCGACAGACTTCAATCGCCCGATGCTGGACCTGGCGCGGGCCAAGTTCGATCCGGCGGAGCGGGTCACCTTCGAGGTCGCCGACGCCACCGCCTTACCCTTCGGCGAAAGCAGCTTCGATGCGGTCGTCTGCCAGTTCGGCTTGATGTTTTTCCCGGACCTGGAAGGATCGTACCGCGAGGCGTTGCGAGTGCTCGCACCCGGCGGCCGCTATGTGTTCAGTGTATGGGACTCGCACCAGCACAATCCCTTCGGCCGCATCGCCCATGAAGTTGCGGGTCGCTTGTTTCCTGCCGATCCGCCCCCTTTCTACTTGGCGCCGTTCTCCCGCCACCAGATGGATCCGATCAAGGAGGCGCTGATCCAGGCCGGCTTCGGGGACCTCGAGATCGCTGTGGTGGCCCATCCCAAGACGGTCTCCGATGCCTCGGCCTTCGCCCGTGGTCTGGTGTTCGGCAATCCGATGGCTGACCAAATTCGGGCTCGCGGCGCCGACCCGGACCCGCTGGTGGCAGCGCTAACTGATGCGCTGCGTCGCGAGGTTGACAGAAACGGCGGTGAGGTGCGGCTTCAGATGATCATCTTCACTGCGCGGAAACCACATCCATAGCGTCGCGATTACCCGCCCTAAGGTGGATAGGGGAGGGCTGACCACGGAACACAGAAAGCGGTCAATGCTGCGTGTCATTCGGTGCATTGGGTCGTTGGGATTCGGGGAATGTTTCTTTCACCCCCGAATTCCCACTTAGAAGGCCGACCCGTTGGCGCGGCGCTCGCGCTTTCATCGAACGGGTCGATGTGAAGACTATGCGCCGACGCTCCTGAAATGGCGGATGACCTCGGTAGCGACGAAATCCGGTCGTTCCTCAGGGATCCAGTGCCCGCAATTCTCAGCGACGCCGCCGGTCACATGGGCGGCCACCCGCCGCCAGCTTTCGAGCGCGCTGAGGCCGCGGCCGCGCGTGTTCGGGTCGCCGCCATAGACGAGGATCGGCATTTCCAGCCGTTTGCCCGCGTTAAGGAATGCGCCGTTGTCGGCGATGTCCTGCGGCACGGCGCGGTAGTAGTTGAACCCGGCCGTCATGGCGCCCGGCTGCGCATAGGCGCGGACATATTCGGCCTGGGCTTCCTCGCTGATGGCGTCGGGCCGCGCGCCGCCGAACTTGTAGAAGAAGCGGAGATAGATGTCCTCGCGCCCCTCGGTCAGCGCCTCGGGCAGGCCAGGCAGCGCGTGAAAGCCGAAATGCCAGCGGTTGTGATGCACGACATCACCCCCGTCGCCCGGAACCGGTGCATCGAAAATCGCCATGGCTAGGACCCGCTCGGGAAACTGGGCGGCGAGGGCGAAGGCCACCGGCCCACCCCAGTCGTGGGCGACGACGCGGAAGCGCTGATGGCCGAGACACGTCATCAGGTCGGCGATGTCCCGCGCGACCGTCATCTTATCATAACCACTCTTGGGCCTGCTGCTGTCGCCCAGACCGCGCATATCGGGCGCGACCACGGCGAAGTGCTGGGCCAGGAGCGGGATCACGTCGCGCCACATGAACCAGGTCTGCGGCCAGCCGTGCAGCAACACGACAGGCTCGCCGCCTCCCGCCGTCACATAGTGCAGGGTGACTTCGCCCAGGTCGGCGGTGTGGTGGGTGAACTGGTCGGGCGTCATCAGAACGGCCTGTCGCCCATGATCGTCGCGCGGTTCATCCGGCGCACGCACGGCGGATAGTCCATCACCGCATAATGCTGCGTGCAGCGGTTGTCCCAGATCGCCACGGCGCCTGGCGTCCAGCGCCAGCGCAGCTGGTATTCGGGGATTTGCGCCTGCGAGATCAGGTAGCGCAACAACTCGCCCGAGCCGTCGGTATAGTCCTGACCGTAACGCACCCGGCTGGCCGTAAGAAAATTGGTGAAATGGGTGGTGAAAGCGTTGACGAACAGCGCCTTGGCCTTGGTCACCGGATGGGTTCGCACCACCGGATGTTCAGGGTCGGGGAAGCGTTCCTTCATCGCCAGCTGATCCTGAATGGGTTTGGCCGCCATGAACGTCGACTCCATCGAGTGGCGCGCCCGAAGGTCGATGATGTCTTCCTTGACGCGGTCGGGCAGGCGCTCGAAGGCCAGCTCCATGTTCGCCCACATGGTGTCGCCGCCCACGGGCGGACATTCGATGCAGCGCAGCACAGCGCCCATCGGCGGGCATTCGCGCCAGGTGGCGTCGTTGTGCCAGCTGTTCTCATAACGCTCGGGCGGACTTTCCGGCGACTTCCAGATGCGGATGATGCCAGGCTCGCCATTGACGCTGGTCGTGAGCGGATGGTCCTCCAACTCGCCAAAACGGCGCGCGACGGCGGCGTGTTGCGCATCGTTCATGTCCTGATCGCGGAAGAACAGCACCTTGTGCTTCAGCAGCAGGTCCTCGATTGCGCCCGCCAGATCATCGTTGGCGCCCGCTTCCGCCAACGAAATACCGCTGATCTCCGCGCCCAGGGCGCAGGTGAGAGTCTCGACCTTCATGGAACGTCTCCTTTCCCGCTTCTTGGAGAGACGTTATTGCGAGCGGCGGCTGATCGCGTTTACATCGGACGACAAAAAACATACATTTGATGACAACAAGTGGAGAGGCGCGTTGAGCCTGCGAATAAGAGCGGTCTCCCTGTCAGATCTGCCGGCGGTCGCGATGGAACTGGGGTTCGACCCCCTCCCGCTCATGCGCGAGGCGGGGATCGCGCCCGAGGCGCTGGGAGGGCTCGATGCGCCGGTGGCGGCCGATCGGGCCGCCTGGCTTCTCGATACTATCGCCCAGCGGAGCGGTCATGCCGATCTCGGCGTGCGCCTCGCCATGCGCCGGCGTCTTTCGCACCTTGGCGTGGCCGGCCTTGTGCTGGGCCAGCAGGCGAGCATTCGCGAGGCCTTGGCGATGGCGGTCGCCTATCGCCACCTGCTGAACGAGACCATCGGCATCCATCTGGAAGACGATGGGACCGTTGCGCACCTCGCCATCGATCTTGAACTGGGCGGGCCGGCGCCGATGCGTCAATCGCGGGAACTCGCCGTGTGCGCATTCATCCATCTCTTTCGTCTGATCCTCGAGGAGGCCTGGACGCCTCAGGCGGTGCATTTCACCCACCCGGCTCCCCAGGGGCCAACGCTCCACAAACGCTTCTTCGGTTGCCCAACCCTGTTCGGCAGCTCGTTCAATGGGTTCGAATTTGCATCCGCGGACCTCGACCGCATCAATACCCGGGCCGACCGCTCCATGGCGGCCCACGCACGCAGCCTGCTCGACAGTCTGCCCGGACAGGAGCGCAGCCCAATGAGCGCCATCGTCCGGCGTCTGGTGGTGACCCTGCTGCCCATGGGCCGGGCTTCCATCGAGACGGTCGCGGCGTCTCTCGGCCGAACGGTCAGGACCCTGCAGCGTGAACTCGAAGCTGAAGGCGCGATCTATGCCGATATCGTGGCGCAGGTTCGCGCTGAGCTGGCCGTAGGCTATCTTCAGGACCACAGTCTCAGCGTCGCCGCGATCGCCGAACTTCTCGGCTATTCATGCTCCGCAGCCTTCATACGCTGGTTCCGCGCGCGCTTCGGCGCGCCACCGAAACAATGGCGGGCGACCCATGCTGCGATGTTGTGAGGCTCTCGAACGGCGCGAAGACCCAGAGAGTTTGTTGAGCCGCCAGCTGTAATTCGTCGAAAGTTCCGTCTTGGAGCGCGCCATGTGAGACCCGGTTCACGAAAATCGCCGCTAACGAGCCATTGAAACTGCTCTCTTGCGGCGAGTTTCTGGAGTTATTCCAGTATCCGTCCCTGGCGCATCCTCCCTGGTCGGTGGGCCGGCATGGCCTCGCCATCTCCGGACATTGCCTCTGCGCAGCCCACAGCAGAGCCTGGTTCCACATAGCTGACATCGCGGTCGCGCCACGAGACGGAGGATTTTGACCCACAGCAGCTTTTGGGAGCGGCAGCTTCGGGCGCCGAAGCCCCTTGGCTGGCCAATGGCAAGTTTTCGCACGGGGCCTGGCGGCAGTTCGCGCGAGAGCCGACAGTTTCGGCGTCTGGTCTTCGCAACAGCTTCGAGACTGCCACCGACCGAAAACGTCAGTTCTGACTGACGGTTTGCTCGGTTCTGCGATCGAGTCGGCCCCTATGCCGGCCGTATTCTGCAAGCGCTTTTACTAGATCCGCCGGCACGACGGGCTTCAACACCAGACCATCGAATAGTCTCGCCCAATCCGCCGGCAGGAGGCGGAGCCCGATCGAGCCCCTGGTGAGCGGCCGTCGAGTCTGACAGGGCATTTGGCGGTGGGCCGCGTGGGGCCGCGAACAGGGAGTTTGAAGAGCCGGCCGAATTTCCGCCGTTCGCGCACATCCGCCACTGGCGATACGACAAATGGATCAGGTCTGTTGTCGTATCGGCTCGCCGTCCCGTGTGAGCAGTAGACGGCTCGGGACGAGCAGAAGAACCGGAAGGCACAGGGCGATCGTCAGGGTGGTCGCCAGGACGGGGGGCACGAAGCCCCAGCGATCGTACATCCAGGTCCCGGCCAGATCGCCCGAGCGGAACGAGATCCAGTATGTGGCGAGGAAGGCCATCATCATGGTGCTCTCCAACCCCTTTGGCGCGGAGCGTATGCAGAGGTCGACCAACGCGGCCTGGGCGAAGGCGCCCATGACGCCTAGAGCCGCCGCCGCGGCGATCGCCTGGTTGGCGGTTCTGACGAGGAGCAGGGGCGTCATCTGCAGGACCGCAAGACCGAACGCGCCCCAGATAAGCCATCTGAGCTGCACACGTCGGCAGGCCCAGGAATAGATCGCCAGGCCGGGGATGAAGGCGCCGATGAAGACCGCGTTCCACTCGCCCCACTGGGCGTCCGTCCCGTGCAGGCTGTTGGCGAGGTGGTACTGCAGAACGGTCGCGGTCGCGGGGGAGAACTGCCAAAGCGCCTGGACGAAGAGTACGGGATAGATTGGCCAGTGGCGCACCAGACGCTTGAGGTCCGCAACAAGGTGCTGACGGGTGCGGGCTCTTTCGGCCGCGGCGTAGACGGACGCCGGACCCAGAAATCCGACGATCGCAAGGAGGACCATCATTAGTCCGGCGCACAGGTAGACGACACGCGCCGCGATGACTGCGTTCTGCGCCTCGAGGGCCTGGCTCAAGACACCGCCGACGAAAAAGCCCAGGACCTGCGGCAGATAGGCCGCGATCAGTGTGGCGGCCGCCATCCCGCCCGCCTGATTTGCGTCGCGCCCGACCACGGTCGAGACGCCGTTCGCGACACTGCTGGTCATCTGATAGGTCGAGGTCGCGACGAAAACCCCCAGCGCCAGCGTCGCGTAGGAGGGCTGCGCGAAGCCCATCGCGATGTAGATGGCCGTCGTCGCGAGGGAAAAGATCAGCAGGTGCGCGCGATCGCCATGGCCAACGGGGCTCCATCGGTCGCGCACGAACCCGAAGACGAAACCCAGGATCAACGGGATGGCCACGATGAGATGGAAAACCGCAGTCCCGTTTGCAGACAGATGGAGCCGGTTCTTCAGGAAGAAGGACACCGGTATGTCGACGAGGCCGAGATTAGGCGCCGCGAAGTTCGTCAGGAAGAACAGGGCGGCGATAAAAAGATAGGCCTGAACTCCGGTCGCTTCCGAGGACGCATCCACGGCTTCGGGCGTTGGACTGAGCTCGGCGATTTCAAGCTGCCTCGTTTCGGCCATGCAACGCCCCGCCGGCCGCCACGACTGACCCCGGAAAGCCTACCAGGGCGGTCCAGTGAAGTGGGGGAACATTTTTGACCGATGGCCCCTCCGGCGTCATCACGCTGGCTAGGAAAGACTAGGCGGCGCGGCGCTCGCGGCCATCCGGCTGGCCGGCTACGGCAGCGGTCGTTTCCCGGAAGCTGACATTGGGATCGGCAAGGCAGGGCGAACGCCTATCCTAATTTACCAGCGGCAGCTCGATATAGCTCTCGCTGGGTCCGGCGATCACGACCTTCTGGGTGGCTTTCACATAGTCCTGTGGCTTGGCGAAGAAGATGTTGGGGGTGAATGTCTGGGGATTTCGGTCATAGAGCGGGAACCAGCTGGACTGCACCTGGACCATGATCCGGTGTCCAGGCAGAAACACGTGGTTCGCCGGTGGCAGGGCGAAGCTGTAGGCCAGTGGCGCGTTCGGTGTGATTGGCTTGGGATCGCTCAGGGATTGGCGATAGCGACCACGGAAGATGTCCATACCGACAGCAAATTGGTAGCCGCCCATATCGCGTCGCACAGGGGTCTCGTCGGGATAGACGTCGATCAGCTTGACCACCCAGTCGCTGTCGGTTCCGCTGGTCGAAGCGGACAGATGCACGACCGGCTGGCCGGCGATGGTCACGGGCGCGGTCAATACTTCGGAGGTGAAGGTCAGGACATCGGGCCGGGCGGCGGCGTTGCGCTGGTCGGTGGTGAGCCAGTCGGTCCAGTGGTCGTCGTCATAGCCGGTAGGACGCACGGGACGGGGGACGAAGGTCACCGGGTGGGCGGGATCGGAGACATAGTCAGCGGTTTCAGCGGCCCCCTCGGCAGGGCTGAAGCCTAAGCTCATGCCCGGTTTCAGATAGAGCCTGGCGGCCGCGGGGCGCTCCGGCCAGGCGTTGAGCCGCCTCCATTCGTTGACCCCGGACTGGAAAGCGGTCACCGGCGCCACGTCCATCGGCTCGTCTTTCAGATAGTGGGCCAGGAACGGGGCCAGCACATGCCAGCGCCACCATTTGGCGGCGTCCTGGTCCCAGCTGATGTTTCCGCTGTGGGTTCCGTCGTCGATCTCCTGGCCGTGGTGCCAGGGGCCCAGGGTCAAGAAGACCATGTCACCAGCGGTGTCCTTGGGCTTGAGCGCTGCATAGACCGCGGGCGCCCCGTAGATGTCCTCTTGGTCCCAGAGCGAGTGGACCAGCATCACTGGCACCTTCAGCGGTTGGGCCGCCAGGATCTTGTCCATCGCCTGGGCCTGCCAGAAGGTGTCATAGGCCGGATGCTCGGTGAGCTTGCGCCAGAAGCCTATCTGGTCCAGGCCGTGAATGCGGCCGAACGCTCCGGCTGAGCCGGCGCGCATGAAGGCGTCATAGATGTCGCGGCTGTTCCACCAGAACGGGTCGGAATTGTCGGTGGTCGCGACCTGCTCCCAGATGTAGTCGGCGTTCATCTGGCGGAACGCGCCGTTGTGGAACCAGTCGTCGCCCCGCCAGCCGTCGACCATGGGGTTCATCGGCACCGAAACCTTCAGCGCGGGATGCGGGTTGACCAGGGCGACCAGTGGCTCGTAGCCGTCATAGGAGATGCCCAGGGTTCCGACCCGGCCGTTGCTTTCCGGGAGGTTCTTGACCAGCCAGTCGATGGTGTCCCAGGTGTCGGTGGCGTCGTCGACCTGCGTGGGATTGAGCCCGCTCCCGACCAACGGCCGGTTCATCACATAGCCGCCACCCGACTTGTATTTGCCGCGAACGTCCTGGATCACCCGGATATAGCCGCCGGCCACGATGATGTCGGCGGCGTTGTCATAGCCGTCCAGCGCGGCGATCAGATTGCCGCTGTGCACATTCGACGTCAGTTTTTCCGCGTCATAGGGCGTGCGTGTCAGTAGGATCGGGGCGTTCCTGGCGCCCTTGGGGACCAGGAAGACGGTGTGCAGCTTGACCCCGTCGCGCATGGTGATGTCGACCAGGCGCCGGTCATAGTTCCAACCCTCACGGTAAGGCTCCACCTTCGCCGGGCGTTCATCGTAATCCGGAGGGGCAGCCATTGCGCCGAAAGCCATCGACGCTGCAAGCATTGCAGCCAGACAAAGCCGCTTCATTGCCCATCCCCTGAGACGCTATTGGCGATTCAAACGCCATTTGTTCATGTCGTTGCAGTCGGCGCAATCGAATGGCGAGGCGAGTCAGGAACTTGCTAGCTACGGTGGCCTGTTAGACACTCGTCCGCATCGAGAACCATGCTTGGCCTCGCCATATAGGTCAGTGGGGTTAACAAGCACAACAGATCTATTTTTCGCGGAAGCATTCGTTCCGCAACATGGGTCGCCTGTGCTCACATCTGGGCGGCGCGACTGGCGTTCATTGGCATGGAAGAAGCTCGTAGGGTCGCGTCATCCTAATTTCTAGTAGATGACCGCCAGCCGGATTGACATCCATGACATCCAGAAAATTCAACCTACACCATTTGCTTGCCGGAGCTATAGTAGCGTCGTGGCGCACAGTGCGGGGCGATCGAATTGGTGGATCTCACCGTCATCGATTGTGGTGACGGTGAGATCCACCAGTTGGCGAATGACGTATGCGCCCAAACGCGCCGATGCGGAGCCGGTCTTGAACGCCAGCCGACGCCAATTCTGCACAAGCGGTCCGAAGGGCGCTCTGGCGATCGCCGTGCGAGCGGCTATGGAACCGATTGGCCATGCTCCACGAACACGGCGCCCGTCGGGGCGTCAGTCAGGCTTGAGTTTGCGGACGAACTCGGCGCGGAGCACCAGGCCCTTGATCGCTTCGTGCCGGCACTCGATTTCCTGTGCGTCGCCAGTCAGACGAATGGATTTGATGACTGTCCCGCGTTTCAGCGTCTGATTGGCGCCCTTGACCTTCAGGTCCTTGACCACCGTCACGCCGTCTCCGTCGGCCAGCAAGTTGCCAACTGCGTCGCGGACCTGCACCTGGCTTGAGGTCGCCGCCTTGGCGGCTGCCAGCGCTGGATTAACCCACTCTCCGCTCTCTTCGTCATAGACAAATTCAGCGTCCTGTTCCGAAATCATTCGTACCTTTCCGAGCGTCGCTCGGCCCTCTGATCTGCAAGCAAGACGGCCGACCGCCGTTCCGCTTAGGGTAAATATTCATCACCCGGATTTGTTGGGGGTTAGGCCTCGACCCCAGCGGCGGGTAACCGCGCGCCCTTAGATTTTCGCATATTGCCGGTTCTATGCCGAAGCTGCGTGGTCAGACGTCTGGGCGATTGTCGATTCGCGCCTCTGAGGCCCGGTTGTGAAACTGCATGGCGATCAACACGCCCTTGAAGGGGCGCAGCGCTCCGAGTGTCAGGATCGCGATAAGCGGAAGCCAGACCACGAGCTCCAGCCAGATCGGCCAATTGAGCGCGATCTGGGTGAACAGGAGGCCGCCGCAGCCGATGGCCCCAACGATTAGGAGGATGAAGACGACGGGACCGTCCCCGGAATCGGCCTTCGAGAGATCTGCCCCGCAGGCTTCGCACCGGTCAAACACCTTCAGGTAACCGCTGAAGAGCGGACCTTCGCTGCAATTGGGACACCGGCACATCAGTCCGGTCAGAAAGGGATTGACGGCCATTGAGGTCTCCAGGGGGGGTAAAGCGGCGAAGCATCGGACATCAGCGGTTCGAGCCGGATCGCCTGGTGTTCGCTTCGATCAAAGCGATGAGGCCGCCGAGCAGAGCCTCGGGCGCCGGCGGGCAGCCTGGAATGTGCGCATCGACCGGCAAAACGGCGCCGACGCCGCCCGCGCAGGCGTAGCTCCCCGCGAACAGGCCGCCGTCGAGTGCGCAGCCGCCGACGCTGACCACCCATTTCGGTTCCGGTGTCGCATCGAAGGTCCGCAGCAGCGCTTCGCGCATGTTCAGTGTGACAGGGCCCGTGACTAGAAGCACGTCCGCGTGCCGCGGCGAGGCGACGAAGCGCAGGCCGAACCGTTCGAGGTCGTAGAAGGCGTTACTCAGCGCGTGGATCTCGAGCTCGCAACCGTTACAGGAGCCGGCGTCGACTTGGCGGATGGCCAGGCTGCGCCCCAGCCGGAGGCGGGCCGCGACGTCCAGGCGCTCGCCAAGCCGCTTCAACGCCGCCTCCTCGATCGGCGGCGCCGGCTCGGTCAGTGGGCGGCTGAACAGGCCCTTGGTCAGGAGGCGTGTCAGGGCCATCAGAGGTCACACCCCGCATAGGCGCAATTGAACGATTTGTTGCAGAGGGGAAAGTCGGCGACGATGTTGCCCTCGATGCAGGCCTCGATCAGCGGCCATTGAAACCAGGATGGATCGCGCAGGTGGGCGCGCTCGATTCGACCCTTCAAAATTCTGACCCAGGCCAGGATGTCGCCGCGGAAGCCCTCGACCAGGGCTGTCCCCTCTCCGGACCCCGATGGCGGGTTCACATGGACCGGACCGGTTGGCGACTCGCCAAGGATCTGCTCGATCAGCGACAGGCTCTCGTCTACCTCGTCGATACGGACCCAGACCCGGGCGTTGACATCGCCCTCCTCGCGGACTGCGACCTTGAAGGTGAACCGGTCGTAGGGGGCATAGGGGAAGTCACGCCGCGCATCGAACGTGCGTCCTGAAGCTCGCCCGACGTAACCGCCAGCGGCGAAGCGTTGGACCAACTCACGGGGCACGATCCCAGTCGAGACGGTTCGGTCCTGCAGCGCCGCCGTCTCGTCATAGAGTTCGACCAGAGTGGGAAAGCGCTCGCGGATCGTGCGAACCAGATCGCGGACCAGGGCCTCGCCCGTCACGTCCAGGTCGACGGACACGCCACCTGGAACCACGCAGTCCATCATCAGCCGGTGACCGAAAACGACCTTCGCCGTGCGCAAGACCTGCTCGCGCAGCACGCCGCAGTGAGCCAGCATCAGGCTGAACGCCGCGTCGTTGCAGATTGCGCCGATGTCGCCGAGATGGTTGGCCAGCCGCTCCATCTCCGCCAGCAGAGCTCGCAACCAAGCCGCCCTGGGTGGCGCTTCGAATCCGAGCGCCGCCTCGACAGCGCGGGCGAAGGCGAGCGAATAGGCCACGGTGCTGTCGCCGCAGACCCGGGCTGCGAGCTGGGCGGCGCGGTCCAGTGCGGCCCCCGCCATCAGCCCGTCCACGCCCCGGTGCGCATAGCCGAGCCGCGCTTCCAGCCGGGCGACGGTTTCGCCATTGGCGGTAAAGCGGAAATGCCCTGGCTCGATGATCCCGGCATGGACCGGCCCGACCGGGATCTGGTGCAGGCTCTCGCCCTCCACCGGCAGGAACGCATAGGGCGCGGGCCCGGTCGAGGGCGCGGCTGCGCCGAGCGGATGGCGGACTTCCCACTGGCCATGGTCGAGCCAGGGCCGCGTGTCGACTGCGCCGTCCGCTACGAGGCCGTGCAGGTCGAACAGGGCCCGTTCGAGCCGGATAGCCGGGGCGTGCGCTGCCCCTACCGAGGGGTAGCGGCCCTCTGGGCATGGCAGATCGAGGATCACCGATTCGCCGTGGGCGCGGGACAGCGCCATGTGGACCATGCCCGGCTCGCCCCAGAGGCTGACCAGGGTCAACTCTCCCGCCGCCAGGGCCTCCATGGCCGCCCGCCAGCCGGGCTCATCGACCAGAATCGCGCTCCACGGCGGATGAGCGTCAGCCAGTCCCGTCATCCGAGCATCCTCGCCACGTGCTGGAACCACGCCGTGAGCAGGGGCGGGAAGTAGAGGCCGGCCGCCAGCACCAAACCGAGATGGGCCAGCATCGGCAGATAGGAAGCCCTCACCGGCGCCGCCCCCGGAGAAGGCTCGCCGAACGCCAGGCCCTGCAGGCGCAGCAAAAGCGCGCCGAACGCGACCAGAAGACCGAGGACCAGCGGCGCGGCGAGCCAGGGCTGGCGCGCGAAGGTCGAACTGACCACCAGAAACTCGCTGGTGAAGATGCCGAACGGCGGCAGGCCGGCGATCGCCAGCACGCCCGCCACCAAAGCCCAGCCCAGCAGGGGGTGGGTGACCGTCAGGCCGCGGATGTCGTCGATCCGCTGGCTCGCCTTGACCTGGGCGATATGGCCGACGCTGAAGAAGATGCCGGACTTGGTGAGGCTATGCATGGTCATGTGCAGCAGGCCGGCGAAATTGGCCAAGGGTCCGCCCATGCCGAAGGCGAAGGCGATGATGCCCATGTGCTCTATCGAGGAATAGGCGAACAGCCTTTTGATGTCGCGTCGGCGGTAGAGCATGAAGCCGGCGAAGACCAGCGAGACCAGGCCCATGGTCACCATCAAGGGGCCGGGCGCGAGCGCGGCGTGGTTGGCGGCCAACAGCATCTTGAAGCGCAGCACCGCATAGAGGGCGACGTTGAGCAGCAGGCCTGAGAGCACGGCCGAGATCGGCGTCGGCCCTTCGGCGTGGGCGTCCGGCAGCCAGGCGTGCAGGGGGGCGAGGCCCACCTTGGTGCCGTAGCCCAAGAGCAGAAAGACGAAGGCGACGTTGAGCAGCGGCGGATCGAACAGGGCGACCTTGGTCATCAGCACGGTCCAGACCATGCCCCGCAGGCCCTGGCCGACCACGGGTTCGGCGGCGACATAGACCAGGATGGTGCCGAACAGTGCCAGCGCGATGCCGACGCTGCCCAGGATGAAATATTTCCAGGCCGCTTCGATCGCCTCGTGCGTGCGATAGACCCCGACCATGGCCACGGTGGTCAGGGTGGCGAGCTCGATCGCCACCCACATCAGGCCGAGGTTGTTGGACATCAGGGCCAGGTTCATGGCGAACATCAGCACCTGATACATGGCGTGGTAAAAGCGCAGGCGGATCGGGGTCAGGCGGCCGATCTCAATCTCATGGGCGATGTAGCTGGCGCTGAACAGACTGGTGGTGAAGCCGACGAACGCGCCCAGGACGATGAATACGACGCTGAGATCGTCAACCTGTAGGTAGAGCCCGACCGGCGGACGGCTGAAGAAGAGCGAGGCCGTCGCCAGGAAGGTCAGAAACGCCGCCAGGGAGTTGATCCATGCGCTCAGGCGGTAGCCGGGCGACAGCGCCAGCAGCGCGGCGGTCAGGGCTGGGATCAGCAGGGCGAGGTGGACGGCATTTAGACCGAACAGGGTCATTCGCGAGCCTCCCGGAACCGGTCCAAGGCCGCGACGTCGATGGTCTCGAACCGCTCGCGGATGCGGAACAGAAAGACGCCGATGACAATGAAGGCGATCAGCACCGAGAAGGCGACGCTGATCTCGACCACCAGCGGCATGCCCTTGGCGCCGGCGGCGGCCAGGACCAGGCCGTTCTCCAGCGACATGAAGCCGATGATCAGGCTCAGCGCATTGCGCCGGGTGACCATCATCAGAAGGCCCAGCAGCACCACGGAAAGGGCGAAGGCCAGGTCCTCGCGGGCCAGTCGGTCAGCATCCTCGGTCACGCGCAGCATCACCACCATCGACAGGGCCACTAGGCCAATGCCGGCCAGCATGGTCGGCCCGACGCCGACCATGGTCTCGATCTCGCGGTGGATGCCGAGCCGGCGGATGATCCGGTGCAGCGACACGGGGATGATCAGGGCCTTGAAGGCCAGGGCGATCACGGCGGTGACGTATAGGTGAGGCGCCTGCTGCACGAACGCCTGCCAGGCGACGGCCATGGACAGCACCAGGGCGTGGACGGCGTAGACATTGATCAGGGCGCTGAGCCGGTCCTGGTAGAGCAGGGTGAAGCTCATCAGCACCAGGCCGCCGGCGAGAAGATGGGCGACGTCAAAGCTGAGGCCGGTCATCGGAGGCCCCCGCGCGAGACGAACAGCAACAGGGCGCCCAGAAGGCCCAGCATCAGGGCCGCGCCCAGATATTGCGGGGCGCGGAACACCCGCATCTTGGCCATCGAGGTCTCGAAGATGGCCAGCATGGCCCCGGCGACGACCAGCTTACCGAGATAGGCGACAAGACCGATTCCGGCGGCCGCCAGGCCCGACCCGACCGGCGCCAGGCCCCAGGGAACGAACACGCAGGCGATCAGCGAGATGTAGAGCAGGAGCTTGAGGAAGCTGGCCAACTCCAGCACGGCCAGGTGGCGGCCGGAATATTCCAGGACCATGGCCTCATGGACCATGGTCAGTTCAAGGTGAGTGGCCGGATTGTCGATCGGAATGCGGCCGTTCTCGGCCACGGCCACCATCAGGAGCGCGACCAGGGCCATGGCCAGGGTCACCCTCAGGCCGACATTCGACGACAGCATGAACCCGGCGACGGTCGACAGCTGGGTCGAGTGGGCCAGCAGGGCCAAGCTGAACACGATCATGATCATGGCCGGTTCGGCCAGACTGGCGATCATCACCTCGCGGCTTGAGCCGATGCCGCCGAAGCTCGTGCCCACGTCCATGCCAGCCAGAGCCAGGAAGAAGCGCGCGCTGCCCAGAAGGGCGGTGATGGCGATCAGGTCCGCCGACCAGCTGAACAGAAGGCCGGTAGCGAAGGTCGGGATCAAGGCCGCCGCCACCCAGGTTGCGGCGAAGATCAGGTAGGGTGCGACGCGGAACAGCCACGAAGCGTTGTGCGCCAGAACCACCTCCTTGCGCATCAACCGCCACAGGTCGCGATAGGGCTGCAAGAGCGGCGGTCCGCGCCGGCGCAGCAGACGCGCCTTCAGTCGCCGCACCCAGCCGGTGAGCAGCGGCGCCAGAGCCAGGACCAGCATCATCTGCAGGCCCTGCACCGAAAGATCGCGGATCACACCCATATGGCCAGCACCAGGAGCAGACCGACGAGGGCGAGAAACACCAGGCCGAGATAGAGACGGATGGTCAGGAACTGCAGGCGGTTGAGACGGTCGGCGATCCTGCCGATCACAAGGTCGATGGGCGCGTAGAGCGTCTCCCAGATCCGGTCGCGGACAACGGCGATGAAGCGCGCCGGCCGCATATCGCCTGGCGGCGGCATCTCGACGATCTCGCGGGCGGCGAAGGCGGCGGGACCGAACACACGCCGGATCGGCTGGGCGAAGCTGCCGGCGCTGTACTGGGTGAGCGGACTGGGGTCGGGAAAGCCGCAATCCCAGGCCGGAGCGCGCCGCACCTTGCCAGAGGCGTAACGGTGGATGGCCAGAGCCGCCAGGCCGGCCGAGGCGGCGATGAACACCAGCACCAGCAGGCCGTTGTAGGAGCTGCGGCTCTCGGCGATCGGCACGATGGAGAGCCAGGGCTGGCTGACCTGGTCCGGCATATGGCCGCCGACGATCAGGGCGGCGGCGGGCGCCAGGGCGTCGATGACGAAGCCCGGCAGGACGCCGACCACGAGGCACAGGGCGGCCAGGGCGAACATCGCCCCGAGAGACCAGGGATCGGTCTCGCGGGCGGCGGCGGCTTGCGGCGAGCGCGGGCGTCCCAGGAAGGCGGTCCCGAAGCACCGGACCATGGCCGCGGCGGTGAGGGCGGCGGCCAGGGCCAGCATGGCGCCGGCCGCAGGCACCAGGAACTTCAGCGCCGTGACCGCCAGTTGCGGGCTGACCAGCACGCCCTGGAAGATCAGCCATTCGGAGGCGAAGCCGTTCAGCGGCGGCAGGGCCGAGATGGCCACGGACCCGGTGAGGAACACCAGCGCCGTCTGCGGCATGCGGCCGATCAGTCCGCCCAGCCGCTCGAGGTCGCGCTGGCCGGTCGCGCCGAGCACCGCGCCCGCGCCCATGAACAAGAGGCTCTTGAACAGCGAGTGGTTGAAGGCGTGGAACAGGGCCGCGGTGGCTGCGAGCGCGGCGGGAACGACCAGGCCTTGAGCCTTGAACGCCAAGGCGAGGCCGAGGCCGATGAAGATGATGCCGACGTTCTCGACCGTGCTGTAGGCCAAGAGCCGCTTCATGTCGGTCTGCATCAGGGCGTAGAGCACGCCCATCACCGCCGTCGCTGCGCCCAGGACCAGAACCAGCACGCTCCACCAGTCTTGGGGCGGGCCGAGAAGGTCGAAAGCGATGCGGACGAAGGCGTAGATGGCGACCTTGGTCATCACCCCGCTCATCAGTGCGGAGACGTGGCTGGGCGCGGCCGGATGAGCCAGGGGCAGCCATGCGTGCAGCGGGACAAGACCCGCCTTGGAGCCTGCGCCCAGCACCGCCAGGACCAGCACCAGGCCGGCGATCAGGGCCCCCGGCGGGTGCGCGCGCATGGTGTCGAAGGCGTAGCCGCCGCCGGGGCCCGCCAGGAGGCCAAAGCCCAGCAACAGGCAAAAGGCGCCGAAACTCGCCATCACCAGATAGAGGTGCGCCGCGCGCCGGTTCTCCGCGTCCTGGTGGTGCGCCAGGACGAGGGCCCAGGAGGTGACCGACATCACCTCCCACGCCACCAGGAAGCTGAAGGCGTCGGCGGCCAGCACCACCAGGTTCATCGCCCCCAGAAAGACAGGGAAGAACGGCAGGATGCGCTGGGGCTCGCGCTCGTGGGCGCCGTAGCCGACGGCGTAGAGGCTGGCCAGCGCCCCGCCGAGGTCGATCACGATCAGGAACGCGGCCGACAAGGGATCCAGCCTGAACCGGGCGCCGGTCCAGGGTAGGCCGAGCGGAAGGATAGCCTGGTCCGGCGCGGCCCTGGCGAGTAGCGCGCCCAGGGCGGCCGCGCCGGCGACGAGACAGAAAATGGCGCTGGCGCCATAGACCACGGGGCTCGTGGCCTGGCGACGGCCGAAAGGCGCGGAGCCGACTCCAAGCGCGATCAGGGCGGCCACGCACGCCAGCACAGTGGTGGTTCCCGCCGGCGGCATCAGCGCAACCTGACCCCACGGCCGCCGCCAGTGCTGGCGGCGCCTTCCCCGATCAGTTCGAGGCCCGCAGCCTCCAAGGCGCCGATCAGCTTCATCAAAGAATCGACGTTGCCGCGGATCACGCCATCGCTGGCCTCCATTCTCTGGATGGTCGGGACCGACAGGCCGGCCAACTCGGCGAGGGCCTTCTGATCCATCCCAAGCAGGGCGCGGGCAGAGCGTAGCTGGGCGGCGCTTATCATGTTTCAGCCATCAGATAGATGGTTTAGAGCCTCATTACTGAGGGATAAGACGGATCGCTTCTTCGTTCAACCTTTGATGTTGGGCCGTCGGGTTGGGCGCGACGCCGCACCCCTGGCGATGGGGCGATAATTCCGGCGGTCCGTCAGCGGTTGAAACGCGCGGCGACCCCAAATGCGGCCGAAAGCCGCCCAAAGGCCCAACCGCCGCCACGACCAATCCGACTTTCATTGGAATGTCTCTTGCCGGTCGGGTTCGAACGCTAACGCCCGGCTTCCATCCTCCAGAACCGCTCGCAGTCGGCCGTCTGAACCAACTCAAGCTGATCGAGGCCGCCTGGCTGGCGGACCACCTTGGCTTTCATCGCAGCGCTCCTCGTCTCCATTCAGCTTAAATCGGACTGGCCCAATTGGCCGACCATAGCACCCCCCAACGGGTGAGCTTGCCGCAACGTGGGGCCTAGGGTAGTTATTTGAACTAATAATTATGATGCAATCTGAACTCGGCTGTTCAAGCTGGGGGATCGCGCGCAGAAAAAGGGGAGGGGCGATGAACGCGATCACCATCGATCGCTTTACGACCCTGGACCGGCCACGTGCCGAGCGGCTCGACGCGTGGAACGGTTTCATCGGCGGACTCTTTCACGGCATGGTCATTGAGGCCGATCCGGATCTCAGCGCCAGCTGGTTGCAGTGCCGTGCAGGCGACATCGGCCTGGCGTCCGCCCGCTCCCAACGAGCTAGGATCAATCGCTGCGAGCGCGATGTGTTGGCTTCCAGCGACCGGCTGCTGATCCACCTGCAGCATCGCGGCAGCAGCGTGAATGGGCAGTACGGCCGCTCGGCCGTTCTCGGGCCCGGCGACATGACCTTCGTGGTCGCCGACCGGCCCTATCACATCACCCTTTCCGATCGGAACTATATGTTCGTCGTGGACTGCCCCATCGACCGGTTGGGGCTCTCGCGGCCGGAAATCGACCAGCGCGCAGCCCTGGGACTGAGCGGCTCTACGCCTACCGTCAGTCTGCTGCGGGATTTTGTTGGCTCAGTGCTGCGCCAAGCCTGGAACCATCAGCATCCTGCCGAATGCGAAGAAGCGATCGGGGATATGATCCTGCGTCTTGCCGGCCTTTGCCTGCAGGCGACGGGAACAGCGGCCGCGCCCGCGCCGGGCAAGGCGACCCGTCGGCGCGTGATCGATTTCATAGATCAGCGACTGCACGAGCCCGACCTCAGGACCAGCACGATCGCTCGCGCCCTGTCGCTTTCACCACGCACGGTCCAGGATGTGATGGCCGAGATGGCCACTACGCCCACCGCTTACATTCAGAGACGACGCCTGGCGGTGGCGGCCGAATGTCTGCGCGCTGGGCAGGATTTCGGCAGTGTCACCGATCTAGCCTTCGACCTGGGCTTCAACGACTCGGCCTATTTCGCCCGCTGCTTTAAGAGCCGCTACGGGATGACGCCGACTGCCTACCGGAGCCGGCCCGGGGCATAGCCGCAGCTGCGCGATTTTGCGTTTTCCGGGCGCGCGCCAGTCCAAGACGGCCCGCGCGCCGCGCCTCATCTTCACCCCTCCCTAACGCTGCGGAGCCAGAGCGTGAAGATCAAGGCCGCCATCTGCCGCCGACCCGGCCAGCCGTTCGTCGTCGAGGAGGTGGAGATCGAGGATCCCCGCCCTGACGAGGTGCTGGTGCGGTTGGTCGCCACCGGCGTCTGCCACACCGACATGGTCATGCGCGACCAGGGTCTGCCCGTGCCCCTGCCGGCGGTGCTGGGCCACGAGGGCGCGGGGGTCGTGGAAAAGGTTGGCGCCGACGTCGCCGAGTGCGCCCCCGGGGACCCCGTCGTGATGAGCTTCAACAGCTGCGGCCGGTGCCCCAGCTGCGCCGACCGGGCGCCGGCCTATTGCCACGACTTCTTTCCGCGCAACTTCCTCGGCCGGCGACCCGATGGCACGAGCGGCCTTTCGCAGGGCGGTGAGGCGATCAATGGAGAGATCTTCGGCCAGTCCTCCTTCGCCACCTATGCGCTCTGCCATCGGGCCAACGTGGTCAAGGTGCGCAAGGATGCGCCGCTGAAGCTGTTGGGCCCGCTGGGCTGCGGAATCCAGACCGGGGCCGGGACAATCCTGGAGGCGCTAAGGGTCCGGCCGGGCGCCGCGGTCGCGATCCTGGGCGCCGGCGCCGTAGGCTTGAGCGCCGTGATGGCCGCCAGGATCGCCAAGGCCGGGACCATCGCTGTGGCGGACCTGCATAGGGGCCGGCTGGAGACGGCGATGGCTCTCGGCGCCACCCACGCCGTTGAGGCGGCGCCCGGGCAGTCGATCGATCAACTGGTCGGCCCGGACCGCCTAGCCGGCTTCGACTATATGGTGGACACCACCGGGGTCGGCGACGTGGTCAATGCGGCCGCCATGACCCTGGCGCCACGCGGCGTGCTGGCCCTGGTCGGCGCCTATTCGCCTGACGCTCGCCTTTGCCTCGACATGGCTTTCCTGATGAGCGCCGGACGCTCCGTCGTCGGCGTGGTCGAAGGCGGTGTCGAGCCCGCGCAATTCATCCCCCGTCTCGTCGACTACTACATGAGCGGCGAGCTGCCGCTGGACCGGCTGGTCCGCTTTTTCCCCTTCGACCAGATCAACGAGGCCGTCCGAGCCTCCGAAACTGGCGCGGTGATCAAGCCGGTGCTGGTGTTCCAATAAAAAAGCAGCGCCCCGCTTCTCGCGCTCCGTCGAGGTTGGTGACCGGCGCGGGGGTGGATATTGGCGATCTGGACCGGCAGGTCGGGTTCTTCCTGCGCCTGGCCCAGGTAGCGGTCTTCAAAGACCTGGTGGCGGCGCTGGAGCCCTTCGGCCTCAGGCTGACGGACTATTCCGTACTCCTGGTGATCGAGGCCAATCCCGGCCTGAAACAGCAGAGCATTGGCGAGGCGCTGCGGATCCAGCGGCCGAATCTTGTCGTTATCATCGACGGCCTTGAGCGCCGCGGCCTTGTCAGGCGAAGCGTCGCCCGGCGCGATCGCCGCTCCCATGCGCTCAGAATCACGCCCGCCGGCGCGGCTGTGCTCGAGGAAGCCAACGCCGCCCAGGCTGCTCACGAGGCCCGCATCCGAGCAGCGGTCGGCCCGTCCGACTGGGCAGCCCTTCTCGAAGCGCTTGCCCGGCTCGCCCGACTCGGCAGTTCACCCACTTAGGACGCGCGCCCAGCGGGCGCGCACAGCCCCGTAGTCCTCCACGGGCTGGAAGCCTCGCGACTGCGCAATCGTCCGAATTGACGGTGCGCGCACGTCCAAGACCCGGGCGGGCTGCTCTCTATATGCTCGGCGAAAATGAGCGGGGAGCCCTGGAAGCGAACTCGCGACGCCATCAGGGGAGGCGGGGACATCATGCCCAAAACACTATCCATGGTCAGCCTGGTCGCTCTTGCCGCGGCCATCGGCTCGTCGGCGGCCGCCCAGCAGACGCCGCCTCCGTCCAGCGCTGCACAAACCATCGAAGAGGTGGTGGTGACAGCCCAGAAGCGGTCGGAGAACGTCCAAAACGTACCGATCGCCATCACCGCCTTCACAGCCCAGGCGCTGAAGGAAAAGGGCGTACAGAACGTGCACGACCTGTCGGCCTTGACGCCGAACGTGAACCTGGACGCCAGCTCACCCTTCTCGGGCTCCAGCGTAGTGTTGTCGGCCTCGATCCGCGGGATTGGCCAGGACGACTTCGCCATGAACCTGGACCCGGGCGTCGGCGTCTACCTGGACGGTGTCTACCTGGCCCGCACCGTCGGCGCTAATCTGGACTTGCCGGACGTTGAGCGGATCGAGATCGCCAAGGGGCCGCAAGGGACCCTGTTCGGCCGCAACACCATCGGCGGCGCGATCAGCGTCGTCACTCATGCACCGTCCGACCACTACGCCTTCAATGGCTCGGCCACCTTTGGCAGCTACAATCGCCGCGACTTCCAGGGGATCGTCGACATTCCCGTCAACGATTCCTTGCGGACCAGCTTCACCTTTTCGTCGGAGCAGCGGGACGGCTGGCAGCACGTGATCCCGTATCCGGGCCTCTCCGGCTATCGCTCGGACGGCAATCTGTTCAAGTCCGCCGGAAGCCAGACCTCGGCCACCAACGGCGGCCAGAACCAGCAGTCCATCCGCGGCAAGGCTCTTTGGCTGGCCTCAGACCGGCTGACGGTGACGCTGACGGCGGATTGGACCCACGTCGACCAGTCGGCGACGCCGAACACCGCGCTGTCCACCACCGAGGGCGTTCCCGGCACCCTGGCGAACCTGTATGACACCTGCGTCAGCCTGCCATCGACGTTCCTGGCCGGCATCGGCCTCGGCCACGTGTGCAACGAGCCGGTGGCCAACTCAGGCTCGATCTTCTCCGACGGCACTCACCCCGCTTACAACTCGACTATCGCCGGGGTCGGTCTGCCGATCGACAAGACCTACGCCAACGGCAACAGCTTCTCGAAGATGGACGCCTATGGCGGCTCGCTGACCATCGACTACCGGCTTGGCGAAAACCTGAACCTGAAATCGATCACTGGCTATCGCGGCCTGAACTGGAAGGCAGGCCTGGACGACGACGGCTCGCCGCTGTCGATCATCGAGCTGTCGTTCAAGGAGGGGCAACGGCAGATCTCGCAGGAAGAGCAGCTGACCGGCGAAGCCTTCGATGGGCGCCTGAAATATGTCGGCGGGCTCTATTATTTCAACGAGCACGGTTACATCCATGACTTCGTGGTCTTCGACGAGGGCCTGCTGCAGATCAACGGGCCGAACACGCTCGACAGCTCCTCCTACGCCGCCTACACGCACATGGACTACAGGCTGACCGACAAGATCGGCTTGACGCTGGGCGCCCGCTACTCGCTGGAGGAGAAGGAATTCATCGGCGGTCAGACCGATGAGAATGGCCTCGCCTACAAGGCCAGCGGCTGCTACCCGCCGGGCGCCTCGGCCGCCCTGATCGGAGCGCCGGCCAATCTGACTTGCCAAGAAGCGCTCGGCTTCCCCGTGACGGGCCAGCCCCTGCGCTATTTCCCGAATACCGACAATCATCAGGATTTCCGGATTTTCACACCGGCGGCTGGGATCCAGTATCACTTCGACGGCGACCGGATGGCCTATTTCTCCTACTCCAAGGGGTTCAAGTCTGGTGGCTGGACGACCCGCCTCAGCAGCCCGATTCCCGACGCCAGCCTGGCCGCCTTCGGTCCCGAAAACGCCGAGACCTACGAGATCGGCCTGAAGTCCAAGTGGCTGGACCGGCGGCTGCTCTTGAACCTGGCGGCCTTCTATACGGACTACACGGGCATCCAGCTGAACTTCCAGCAGGGTATCTCGCCGACGCTGAAGAACGCCGGCGAAGCCCAGATTCCGGGCTTCGAGGCCGAGACCCGCTGGATCCTGGGCCATGGCTTCTCGATCGGCGGCTCGGTCGGCTACATGGACGCCAAGTACACCAAGCTGGCCGCCGGCATAAACGGGACGCTGAACTGTGCGATCGAGGCGTGCATCGACACCGGCAGCAAACTGCCCAAGACACCCAAGTGGAAGTTCTCGCTCAATCCCGAATACAGCTACCCCCTGGCTAATGACGCCAGCCTGCGGCTTGGCTTGGACTGGAACCACACCTCCTCGATCTTCAACAATTCAGTGAACTCGCCGATCCTGCGCCGGCCTACGGTCGACGTGATCAATCTCCAGGCCTCTTATGTGGCGCCCGGCGGCCGCTACGAATTCACCGTCGGCGGGACCAACATCACCGACCAGCGCTACCTGGTCACCGGGAACTGCAACACCACGGGCGGCGGCTGCAGCGGGACCTATAACGATCCGGGCGAATGGTACCTGCGCGTGCGCTACCGCTTCGACAGCTGAACCTGGCCGAGGCCAAATAGACTAAAGGCGGCGCTGCTGCGCCGCCTTATTGTTTCCGGAACAATCGGCTGCGGCGCTCAAGCGCCCTTGAGCGCCACCACATTGACGATGTGCGCCTGGGTAAAATCGTGCAGGCCATCCTGGCCCATTTCACCGCCCGGGCCGGACTGCTCCTCGGGCACCAGGCGGGCGTCTTCCGGGCAGTCGCGGACGATGGTTGGAGGGATGAAATAGCCCGGACGGTCCAGCGGTTCTCCGCCGGGGCCGATTTGGGTCCCCTGCTTGGAGCCGTCATCGACCATGGCGGCCTTGGCCAACTGCGCCAGCTCGTCACAGACGGAATCGTACATCGCCGAGGGGGTGAAAGGCCTTGGGACTCAAGCTCGTACCGCGCATGCGGAGGGGGGCGTGAACAGAGGCGAGGTGAACCTCGGCCGGATCACCGACGATCGCTCGCGGAACTTCTGCTGTCGGCTTCAGGGACCTGAATTCAACTGCTCTGTTAGTCGTGTGGTGACGTAGCGAAGGCGGAGAGGTTGGTAAGCGCCAGCAATGGGTTCTTCCTCCAAGACCTCAACCGGCACTTGAAGCGCCAGGAGCTCAACTAGGTCGGACACCATCGCGCTGTATGGCTTCGCCGGTCCCCCTGGCGCCGCCGATGGCCGCCGTTCAGCCGAGGCGGCGCTTTTCGAGTTTTCGGGCCAGGGTCCGGCGATACATGCCAAGCCGCCGCGCGGTCTCCGAGATGTTGAAGTTGGTCTCCACCAGGGTCTCGTGGATCCGCTCCCACTCCAGGTTCTTGATCGAGGTCGGCCGGGGGCTGATCGGGGTCTCGGCGTCGCCGCCGCTCTTGGTGAAGGCGGCTTCGATGTCATCGCTGTTGGACGGCTTGGCCAGGTAGTGGCAGGCGCCCAGCTTGATCGCCTCCACGGCGGTGGCGATGCTGGCGAAGCCGGTCAGGACCACGATGCGCATGGACGGATCGAACTGGCTGAGCGCCTGGACGCAGGCCAGGCCCGACTCGCCCTTGAGCTTCAGGTCGACCACCGCGAAGCCGGGGCGCGCCTCGTCCAGGCCGGCGCGCAGCTCGGCGAGGCTCTCCGCGCGTGAGACCTCGTAGCCCTTGCGCTCGAACGAGCGCTGCAGGGCGGCGGCGAAGCGGCCGTCGTCTTCGACGATCACGAGGCGTCTGGGTTCGGTCATGGGGCGGCCTCTATGGTAAGGGCGCTCAGGGGCAATTGCACCACCGCTTCGGCGCCGCCGCCGCGGCGATTGCGGACATCGAGGCGGCCGCCGAGCTTTCGGACCACATTGACCACCAGGAACAGGCCGAGCCCGCCGCCAAGCCGACCCTTGGTCGAGTTGTAGGGCTTGCCGACCTCGGCCAGGGTCTCGGGGGTGAAGCCGGGGCCGGCGTCCTGGATGGACACGGTCAGGAGGTCGTCGTCGAGCCGCGCCCGCATCCACAGCCCCTCGGGCGAGGCCTCGAAGGCGTTGTCCAAGAGGTTGTTCAGCGCCTGCTTGAAGGCGGAGTCGGCGACGATGCGCGGATCGGCGGCCAGGCCGTCCTCATAGACGGCGTGCTGCGGCGCCCGCCGCGCGCGCCAGTCCTCGAACAGGTCGGCCAGGTACCGCTTCAGCGTCGAGACGCCCGCGGCCTCCGGGCGCGCCTCGCCGGCCGAGACCAGCACGCCGGTGACGATCGCCTTGCAGCGCGCGACCTCGGACTGCATCTCCTCGATTTCGGCGACGATTTCCGGGTCCTGGTTCAGCTTTTTCATCCGCCGCCAGTCGCCGAGGATCACGTCCAGGGTGGCCAGCGGCGTGCCGAGTTCGTGGGCCGCGCCGGAGGCCAAAAGGCCCATGCGCACGATATGATCCTCTTCCGCCGCTCTCTGCCGAAGAGCGGCCAGGCGCTCGTCGCGGCGGCGCAGATTGGCGCTGATCCGGCTGATGAAGATCGCCAGCAGCACTGCATCGAGCGTCAGGCCGATGAAGGCGCCGCGCAGGTAGAGGTCGAACAGGCCGGGACCGTCGGAGGGCAGGCCGAGCGGGCGGTGACGCCAGCTGAGGCCGAGCATGCACAGGCTGGCCACGCCGACCATCGACCAGCTGGACCAGGCGTCGAGCAGGACTGCGCCCAGGATCACCTGCAGAAGGTAGAGCGAGGTGAAGGGATTGGTCGCCCCGCCGCTGAGATAGAGCAGGGCGGTCAGGATCATGGCGTCGAAGCTGAGGGTGAAGAACAGCTCTCGGTTGGTGACCGGCTCGGGACGGCGCAGGCGCACCAGGCTGACGATATTGCCGGCGACGAAGACGGCCAGTACGACGGCGAGGTCCCTCAGCGGCAGGCGGACGCGCAGGCCCCACTCGACCACGGCGATGGTGGTCACCTGGCCGGCGACGGCGATCCAGCGCAGCTGGACCAGCAGGGTCAGGTTGCGCCGAATCGCGCCGGCCGCGGCGGGCGACGGGTCGAGCGACGGGGCGGGTCTGTCAGGTGCGAAGGCCATCGGGCGCGGAAAGGTCCGTTCTCGGAGCGCGGCGCCGGCGGGCGGCCTCGATGGCCGGCCAGGCGCCCCACAGCGCCACCATAGCCGCCAGCGAGAACCAGGTCATGGCGTAGGCGAGGTGAGGATTGCGGAAACGCACCACGGTCAGGCCGCCCCGCGGCCAGCCGCCAGGGTTGGGCGTGGCGTCGGCGTCGATGAAATAGGGCGCCAGGCCGCGCAGGCCCCGCGCCTGGCCGATGGCGGCGACGTCCCGCGAATACCAGCGGCCCGCCGCCGGCGCATTGGCCCTGAGGAAGCCTCCATGAGGCTCGCTGATGCGGAGGAGGCCGGTGACGGCGGCGGGGTGGGGCTGCGCGCTCGCCGGCGCCTGCTCTGGGCCGGGGACAAAGCCTCGATTGACCAGCACCGTGTAGCCGTCCGCGGTGGCCAGCGGGGTCATCACCCAATAGCCGGGTCCCAGCGCTGTCACCGCCTGCACCAGGGTCTGGCGGCGATCGTCGAAGGTCCCGGCGATGCGCACGTGGCGGTATTCGTCGCGCTTCGCGGTCACGCCGGACCAGGTTTCCGGCGAGGGGGGCGGGGCGGGTGCGGCCTCCGTGCGGGCCGCCACGCGGGCGATCAGGTCGAGCTTCCAGGCCAGGCGCTGCAACTGCCACGCCCCGAGGGCGGTGAACCCCGCGAACAGCAGGGCGCCCATGGCAAGCGCAACGCCGCGACGCGCCCGGCCGGCCATCACGGGGCCTGCCGCATCTCCTGCGGCGTCATCGGCATCATGTTGACGTCCAGGTGATGCATGACCCAGAGTGAGCCGGTCAGCACGATGCCGACCAGGAGGGCGGTGAAGAGCAGGGCCAAAAGGTTCCAGCCGCCCTCGGACCGGGCGTCCATGTGCAGGAAGTAGACCATGTGGACGACCACCTGCACGGCGGCCAGGCCCATGACGGCGACCGCGGCGACGGCGGGGCTGACCACATGGTTCATCACCAGCCAGAAGGGGATGGCGGTCAGGGCGGCGGCGAGGACGAAGCCGATCAGGTAGCCCTTGGCGGTCAGGTGTCCAGGACCCAGGTGTTCGCCGTGGGCGGCGTGTTCAGCGGCGCTCATGCCATCACTCCCAGGAGATAGACGAACGAAAAGACCCCGATCCAGACCACGTCGAGGAAGTGCCAGAACAGGCTGAGGCACATCAGCCGGCGACGGTTGGTCTCGGTCAGGCCGCGGCGGCCGACCTGGACCATCAGCGTCACCAGCCAGATCAGCCCGCAGGTGACATGCAGGCCGTGGGTTCCGACCAGGGTGAAGAAGCTGGACAGGAAGGCGCTGCGTTGCGGCCCTGCGCCCTCGGCGATCAGGTGGGCGAATTCGGTGAGCTCGAGCGTGATGAAGCCGCAGCCGAACAGCCCGGTCGCGGCCAGCCAGACCAGGGTCTCGGTCACTCGGCCGGACTGGGTGGCGATCATCGCCATGCCGTAGGTGATGGACGAGAACAGCAAGAGCGCCGTGTTCACCGCCACGGTCGGCAGCTCGAACAGGTCCGCTCCCGTCGGCCCACCCGCATAGTTGCGGCCGAGCACGCCATAGGTGGCGAACAGCACCGCGAAGATCAGGCAGTCGCTCATCAGATAGATCCAGAACCCCAGCAGGGTCCCGTTCTGAGCATGCGGCTCGTGGCTCAGGTGGAAGGCGGACGGGCCCTGATCGGCGACCAGGCGCAGGGAGGGGGAGGTGCTCATGCGGCCTTGCTCAACTGTTCGGTGCGGGCGGCTTCGGCGCGGATCACGGCCTCGGCGGGGATGTGGAAGTCACGGTCTTCGTTGAAGCTGTGGCCGATGGCGACGGCCACGATGGCCAGGCCGCCCAGGACCGCCAGCCACCACATGTGCCAGACCAGGCCGAAGCCCACGGCGGTGCTGATGGCGGCCAGGACCACGCCGGCGCCGGTGTTCTTTGGCATGTGGATGGCCTCGAAGTCGGCCAGCGGGCGCGCATAGCCCCGCGCCTTCATGTCCCACCACGCGTCGTGGGCGTGGATCACCGGCGTGAAGGCGAAGTTGTATTCCGGCGGGGGCGAGGCGGTGGACCATTCCAGCGTGCGGCCGTCCCAGGGGTCGCCGGTGAGGTCCCTCAGGGCCTCGCGGTTGATCACGCTGACGGCGATCTGGACGATGAAGGCGACGATGCCGAGGAAGATCAGGCCGGCGCCGAAGGCGGCCACGACGAACCAGATGCGCAAGGAGGGGTCGTCAAAGTGGCTGAGGCGGCGGGTGACGCCCATCAGGCCCAGGACATAGAGCGGCATGAAGGCGAAGTAGAAGCCGGTCAGCCACAGCCAGAACGAGGCCTTGCCCCAGAACGGATCCAGCCTGAAGCCGAAGGCCTTGGGGAACCAGTAGGCGATGCCGGCGAACATGCCGAACACCACCCCGCCGATGATCACATTGTGGAAGTGGGCGACCAGGAACAGGCTGTTGTGCAGCACGAAGTCGGCGGGCGGGACGGCCAGCAGCACGCCGGTCATGCCGCCGATGACGAAGGTGACCATGAAGCCGACCGTCCAAAGCATCGGCAGCTCGAAGCGCACCCGGCCGCGGTACATGGTGAACAGCCAGTTGAAGATCTTCGCGCCCGTTGGGATCGAGATCACCATGGTGGTGATGCCGAAGAAGCCGTTGACGTCGCCGCCGGAGCCCATGGTGAAGAAGTGGTGCAGCCAGACGAGGTAGGACAGCACCGTGATGGCCACGGTGGCGTAGACCATCGAGGTGTAGCCGAACAGGGGCTTGCCGCTGAAGGTCGAGACGACCTCCGAGAACACGCCGAAGGCCGGCAGGATCAGGATGTAGACCTCCGGGTGGCCCCAGATCCAGATCAGGTTCACGTACAGCATCGGGTCGCCCCCGAGGTCGTTGGTGAAGAACTGGGTGCCGACGTAGCGATCTAGGGAGAGCAGGGCGAGCACCGCGGTCAGCACCGGGAAGGTGGCCACGATCAGGACGTTGGTGCAGAGCGCGGTCCAGGTGAAGACCGGCATCTTCATCAGCGTCATGCCCGGCGCACGCATCTTGATGATGGTGGCCACCAGGTTGACGCCGGACAGCAGGGTGCCGACGCCGGCGATCTGCAGCGACCAGATGTAGTAGTCGACGCCGACGTCGGGGCTCATGGCGAGCCCTGACAGGGGCGGATAGGCCAGCCAGCCGGTGCGGGCGAACTCGCCGACGAACAGCGAGATCATCACCGTCGCCGCGCCCCCGACCGTCATCCAGAAGCTGAAATTGTTCAGGAACGGAAAGGCCACGTCGCGGGCGCCGATCTGCATCGGCACGACGAAGTTCATCAGCCCGGTGACCAGCGGCATGGCCACGAAGAAGATCATGATCACGCCGTGGGCGGTGAAGATCTGGTCGTAGTGCTGCGGCGGCAGGTAGCCGTGGCTGGTCCCGAAGGCCATGGCCTGCTGGCCCCGCATCATCATGGCGTCGGCGAAGCCGCGCAGCAGCATGACGATGGCCAGGACCACGTACATCACGCCGATCTTCTTGTGGTCCACGCTGGTGAACCACTCGCTCCAGAGATAGCCCCAGAGCTTGTAGCGGGTGATCAGGCCGAGCACGGCCAGGCCGCCGAGCGCGACCACGGCGAAGGTGGCCAAGAGGATCGGCTCGTGCAGTGGGATGGCGTCCCAGGTCAGGCGCCCGAAGATGAAGTGGCTCAGCTGGTCGGTGGTGGGCATGGCGGCGGCCTTGCTTCAGGAGGCGTGCTGGGCGGGGGCGCGGCGCGTCGGGGCGCAGCGGATGCGGTTGGCCATGGCGACGGCCATCGGGCTGGAGGGCATCGGCGATTTCATCTGGTCCTTGCAGACCTGGCCCGGGGCGGCGCAGCGATTCACCACCGCGAGGAACAGGGTCGGGTCGACGCTGGCGAAGCGCCGCACCGGCTCGTCGGTGGAGGGGCGGGCCAGGGCGAGATAGTCGGCGCGGGTCAGGGCCGGGGAGGCGGCCTTGGCCTGGGCCACCCAGTGGTCGAACTCGGCCGGGGTCAGGCCCTTGAACTTGAACTTCATGCCGGAAAAGCCGGCGCCGCTGTAGTTGGAGGAGAAGCCCTCATAGACGCCCGGCTGGTTGATCACAGCGTTCAGCTGGGTCTGCATGCCGGGCATGGCGTAGATCTGCCCGGCCAGGGCCGGCACGTAGAAGGCGTTCATCACCGACGAGGCGGTGATCTTGAAGGCGATCGGCCGGTCGACCGGGGCGGCAAGCTCGTTGACGCTGGCCACGCCCTGCTCGGGGTAGATGAACAGCCACTTCCAATCCAGGGCGACGACGTCGACCTCCAGCGGCTTGACGCCGGCGGGGATCGGCCGATGAGGCGCCAGGCGGCTTAAGGGGCGGTATGGGTCCAGGGTGTGGCTGGTTGTCCAGGTCACGGCGCCGAGGACCAGGATGATGGCCAGGGGCGCGCCCCAGACCGCCATTTCGATGCGGTTCGAATGGCTCCAGTCCGGCGCATAGGTCGCCTGGAGATTCGAGGCGCGATACTTCCAGGCGAACAACAGGGTGAGCGCGATCACCGGAACGATGATCAGCAGCATCAGCCCGGTCGCCAGCAGCACCAGGTCGCGTTGCTGCGCTGCGATATCGCCGGCCGGGCGGAGCACCACCATCTTGCAACCAGCCAGGCTGGCGAACGCCAGCGCACTCAGGCATGCCCTGAAAAGCTTCACGAAATTTTGCCTCAACTGCGAATTAGACGCATGTTGCGATGCAATATCGCCGAGCGGCGCCCGGCCGCCATTGGACGGTTTGTCCTAGGCGCCGTCCCACGCATGGGCCATGCTCGCCCCAAGACCGCTCAAGAACTGCGGCTCGGCCGAAAGGCCTTGGGACATGGAAACGCACCAGGGGAACGAGATGAGCCTGGACTACCAATGGCCGTCATCTTCAGGCCTCGAGGTCGAGGCCCGGCGGCTACATGCGACGCCAGCTGGTCAATCCCAGGAGGATCTGCGGCTGGGCGGAGCTTTGAGCCGTTTCCCCCAGGCATTCGGCATGGCCGCCCTTTCCGGCGCGGCTATGCTGGTCTTCCCGGACGTCATATTTTCCGGGCTCGGCCGTTTCCTGGCGCTGGCTGCGGGCCTTGTCCTCTGCGCGCTTCCTCTTTCGCTTGGCGCATTGGGCGGCGCCGGTTTTCGATGGCTCGAACGGCGTCATGGCCGGGGCGTGCGCTCGACCGTGGCCCGGGTGCTGCTGGGCGGGGCGACCGCGGCGGTCGCCTTCCTGCCGAGCGGGGGGGCGGGCGGGGTCGCGGCGGCCTTCCTGGTCGGGTGCGCGGCGTTGCAAGGGCTTGCCCGGTCCGGCCTGTCGCTCGAACCGCAGCCAGTGGGCGCGGCCCCGAAGGGCGTCGCGGGTGATGTCGCCGGCTTGGCCCTGGCCGCTCTGCTGATGGGCGGGATGTTCCTCTGCCTCGGGCGCGCCGATTTCCTGGCCTGGGGCTGGCGCTATCCGTTCGTGGTCGCTGTCGCCTGCAACATCGTCGGCCTGTTCGCCGACCTTCGCCTCCTGGCGACGCCTTCGAAGCGCGATGGCGAGGGCGCTCCCTTGAGGCTGGCGACGGTCGATGGAGTGCGCCTGCGGGTCGAGCCATAGCGCGACCAGCCGGCGCCGCTCCGCAGTTCCGGCGCCAGGCGGTGAAGCTCGGCGGTCTGGATCGGCGCGGAGCAGTTGCCCTATAAGATATCGGCCGTTGAGCGTTCTGATGAATGGGCGGCCTCGCGGACGGGGACTGTCCTCGAAATCATGATCTACTTTGTGGACAATGCGGGCGTCTCTGCCAAGCTGCCGCTCCACACGGTCGGATGACCCGACCGTCTGAGCAATGTCCTCCGGAAGCGCGCCATGAGCAAAAAACTTCGCCGCTTCGTCTTTGGGCTGATCGTTGTCTCTCTCGCGGCCGCGGGCCCCTGCGCTGCGCAAAGCGAGACGGACCGCGGCCTGATCGGGCATTGGGAATTTCACGAAGCCGCGGGCGACGCCGTCAGGGATTCTTCCGGCAATCGGAATGACGGGAGGATTGTCCCCTCGAAGACGCCGGAACAGACCTGGGGCAAAGGCCCGTTCGCCAGGTCGGCTTCGTTCAGCGGCGACAACGACCACTTTGTCCAGGTTCCGGCTTCGGACTCCATCAACAGCCTGAAGACGCGGATCACGGTCGTCGCGCTGATCTATCCGAGAACCCTATGGACACCGGCGGACAAGGTCCGGCGGAAATGGGACGAAGGCGTCACCTGGGTCGCAAATCGGTTCGGCGACACCACCTACAACAAGCGACAGCGCGTCCCCAACCTGACCGGGTACATTGCGGTGGTGCAGCGGCAATGGCGGGAGACGATGCACCCGGACCTGTTCTTTCTCGGCTACGGACCCAGGAAAGACGGCCTTCGCTACAAGTGGCATCTCGGGCTGAAGGGCAGCGAGCCGAGCATCTACGCCCTGCCGAAGGGGCAGGATAAGCCGCGCGCCGGGGAATGGGTGCAACTGGCCGGCGTCTATGACGGCGATACCGGGAAGATGTCGATGTATGTCGACGGCGAACTCATCGGCACGGAGACGCACGTCGGGCAGATGCGGCTGGATCCGCAGAGCCTGACCAGGCCGCTTGCGATCGGAGCCGAACTCAACGGGCCGCGCACCGACGATCCCTCAGGGGAGTTCGACGGCTATGTCCGCGACGTGCGCATCTATAACCGCGCCCTCTCAGACGACGAGGTCAGGGCGCTGGCGAGGCAGTATCTGGGCCCAGCGCGGAAATAGCGGGCCGACGTCCTATCCGAGCGGAGCCGCCAGGGCGTGCGCCGGGGGCGGTGTGTAGGTGACGATCTCGCCCGATCCGCCGTCGCTGGCCACATGGAAGCCGGCGGCGGAGAACTGACCGAACAGGGTGATCTTGGCCGTATGGGTCCCGTCGGTCAGGCTCAGCACGCCGAAGCTGTTGCTATTGTCCTCCACGAAGCTCGGCGCGATGGCGGAAGGGGCGAGATCGGTCACGTCGATCCGGTCGCCCGCCGCGGCGAAGTTCTTGACGACATCGCCGTTCAGATGAGCGGCGGTGTCCTTGAAGGTGTCGCCGCCGCCGGCATACCCGACCAGGGTGTCCAGGCCGCCATTGCCGATCAGGGTTTCGTTGGCGCCGCCCGCGGTGATGGAGTCGGCCGCCGTGCTGCCGATGATCTGCCCGACGCCTGGCCCGACGGCGATGCTGGTCGCCTGGTCGAGCATCACGGTCGAGACGCCATGGTCGCCCCGGTTCAGGGCCACGCTCCCGCCGCCGACGACCTCGATCAGGTCCGCTCCGGTCGACGCCCAAACCAAGGCGCCGGCGGTCCGGGCGTTGACCTTCACTCGATAGGTCCCGCCGCCTGTTGCCACGATCTGGCTGGCGTCGCCGACCGTGATGACGTCGGCGCCGCCGGTGATGTCGCTGATCTTCAGGCCGTGGATGCCGTTGGCGGTGAAGTTCCAGGCCGGCTGGGTCGAGCCGGCGGGCGCGGCGCCCAGATTGACGGTGGCGAAGTTGGTGATGTTGGCGCCCAGGGCGACGGTCCCGCCGCCGGTGAGGCAGAGCGTGCTGGCGCCGCCGCCGCCGTCCAGCGTCGCCGCGACCGTCGTGGCGTTGACCACGATCTGGTTCTTGCCGCCGCCGCCATGCACGGTCTCGCCCGCGCCGCCGACGAACACCTGGTCGGCGCCGGAGCTCAGGTTGATCACATCGTGGTTGTTCGCGCCGAAGATCACGATGCCGGACGCGTTGGGGTTCTGGCTGTTGGCGCCCGGGTCGGCCCCGACGTTGAGGGTCAGGTCGAGGCCGTCGCGCAGATAGATCACCTGGCGATGGTTGGTGAAATTGAGCGCGCCGCTCGAATAGGCCGTCTGGCCCTCCTGGGCGTTCAGGGTCGGTATGCCGGACAGCGTCGTCGGCGCGCGCAGGTCGAAGGTCCCCCCGCCGCTGAGGATCATCCGGTTCATTCCCCCGCCGCCGGTGATGACGTCGCCCTTGGTGAGGGTGTTGCTGGCGGCGAGGTAGGTGTCGTCGCCGTCGGTATCGGTGAAGCTGTCGGCGTGCGGGGTCAGGACATAGGTGTCGTCCGGCGAAGGCGCGACGTCGATCGAGCCGCTGGCGGTGATGTGCGCCGAGCCGTCGACCTCCTGCAGCGTCACGGTGATGGGGTTGGTCCCGGCCGCGCCGTAAGCGTGGGTCCCGGCCACCGAGATCAGGCCGCTAGCGAAGCTCACCACGCCGGCGCTGGTGGTCCCGTCGCCCCAGTCGATGGTGGCGGTGAAGTCGCCCGCGACATTGCCGGCATAGGTGTCCGTGAAGGTGGCCAGGGTCGCCGAGAAGGCCTGCTGCTCAGTCGCCGACAGGTGGGGCGCCGTTTGCACCGCCAGGACGTCGCCTTCCCCGACCGCGATCGAGCCGGACAGCGAAAGCCTGGCGCTGTCGGCGGTGCGGGTGACGTCGACCTTGGCGGCGTAGCTGCCCTCGCCGGCATAGACGTGGCCGCCGCCGGCCGAGACCGTGAAGGCCCCGCTCGACCCCGCCACCGTTCCGGCGCTGGTGGTCCCGTCGCCCCAGGTGATCAGGGCGGAGAAGGCGGCGGCGGTATCCGACAGGTTGCTGTCGGTGAAGCTGGCGACCTGCGCCGCCGTGGCCGATCCCTCGGTCGCCGCCGTCAGGCTCATGGAGCCGGCGAGGCCGGCGGGCGGCGGCGCGGCGCTGCCGATCGTGACCAGGCTGCCACCGGCCCCGTCGCTCGCCACCTGGAAGCTGGTCCCGGCATAGGCGCCGGCGAGCTTCAGCCCATAGGTTCCGCCGCCCGACAGCTGAACGGTGAGAACCCCGCCGCTCCACGCCGCGCTGGTCCCGGCGAGGCCGCGCAGGTCGATCACGTCGCCCTTGGCGAAGCCGGAGACCGTCGCGGCGAAGCCGGACGGGGCGTCGAGGCGCAAGAGGTCGCCGGCCGCATCGGCGAAGCTGACCTGGCCGCCGCTCGCCAGGCTTTGGACGATCTCGGCGGTCGAACCGCTGGCCAGGCTGATGGTCCCGGTCCCGTCGGTCGCGGCCTTGAGCACCAGGCGGTCGCCGCCCGTGACCGCGATGGCGCCGTTGTTGGTGAACAGCGCCGGGTCGATGGTCAGGGTCCCGCCGGTCGCCGAGGCGTTGATCGCGCCGTTGTTGGTGATCCGGTTGCCAGAGTTGTACCAGCTGGTGATGTCGGCGCTGGCCGCGGTGGCGTTGATCACCGAATTGGCGCCGAAGGTCAGCAGCGAGACCGGCGGGCCGCCCGGCAGGCCGATGCTGGCGTCGGTCAGGGTCGCGCCCGCGCCGGCCAGGGCGATGGTCCCCTGGGCGAAGGTCTGGCTGCCCAGGAAGCGGATCCGGCTGCCGAGGCCGGACAGCGTGATGGTCCCGGTCCCCGTGGTGGTGGTCGGGGTGCTGAAGGCTCCGCCGGAATAGGCCGAGGTGATCTCGAGATCGTCATTGCCGCCGGCGAGGTTGATCTGGCCGTTGTTGACGAACGAGGGGGCCGAGACCCCGATTCCGCCGTTCGCCGTGGTGGCGAAGGTCCCTGAATTGGTCACGCTGGCGGTGGAGTTGAGCTCGACGAAGCCATCGCCGGCGGCGGCCGACCGCACGGTTCCGGTGTTCGTGATCGTTCCGGCGGTCACCAGCACTTCGGAGATCACGCCGCCCGAGGCGTCGCTGCTGAGGACGCCGTTGTTGATGAAGGCGCCGCTGACATTGATCGAATGCACGTTGGTCTGGCCCGAGGAGCCGGGCGAAAGGCCGCCGTCGATGGCGGTGTCGCCGGTGATGGTTCCGTTGTTGGTCAGGCTGGCCGCGGTGATGGCCCCGCCGCCCGGGCCGCCGCCGATGTCGATGGTCCCGGCGGTAACGCCCAGCGCCGCGCCGAGGCTGAGCGAGCCGGTCAGCCGCACGCTGGTGGAGGCGTCGTTCAGGGTCAGGGAATGCGCCGCTGCTGCGGTGGTCACCGCGACCACATAGCCCGTCGCCCCGCCGATCAGGGCGTCGTCGGTCGCGGTCGGAACCTTGCCGGTCGACCACTTGGTCGCGTCGGACCAGTCGCCGTTGACCGGCTGCGCCCAGCTGTCCAGGGCGCTTTGGCCGAGGGTGATGTTGGTGCCGCCGGCGCCGTCCGAGGTTCTGATGAAGCTCGCTCCGGCATAGTTGCCGGCGATGTTCAGCTTCAGGCTCCCGCCGCCGCTGAGGCCCACCGTCAGGACGCCGCCGGACCAGCCGGCCGAGGTGGCGACAAGGCCTCTCAGGTCGATGGTGTCGCCCACGCCGAAGCCGTTGACGGCGCTGGCGAAGCTCGCCGCGGCGTCCAGGCGCAGAAGATCGCTCTGGCCGTCCAGGAACGCCACCTTGTCACTGGCGGCGGCCGCAGCGGCGATCTCGGCGACGCCGCCGGTCGCGATGTCGATCGCGCCCGAACCGTCCATCGCCGCCTGCACGAGCAGGTGATCGCCGTTGGAGACGCTGACCGTCCCGTTGTTGGTGAAGGCGGTGGTGGCGATGGTGGTCGAGCCGCCGCTGGCCGACAGGGCGATGGTCCCGTCGTTGATCAGGGCGTCGGCGAGCCCGCCGGGATTCGAATAGGTGAAGAGCGCCGTCCCGGCGGTCTGGGTGATCACCGCGGAGGATCCGATGGTCAGATAGGCCGAGACCGATCCGCTCGGGGCGTTCGTCGCCGAGCTGACCACGACGATCTGTTCGTTGGAGCCGGTCAGGCTGATGGTCCCCTGGCCGAAGGTCTGGGTCTCGATGAACTCGAGCGTATTGCCGACGCCCTTCAGGTTGACCGAGCCGGTTCCGGTCATGGTCCAGGCGGGGACCACCGGCGTGGAGGAGAGCGGCGCCACCACGGCGAAATAGCCGCCGGAACCGGTCAGGTTGATCGTTCCGTTGTTGGCGAACCCGGGCGAGGCGACCGCGATCCCGGCGCTGTCGTTGATCACCCCCGAATTGGTGAAGGTCCCGAAGGCGCTGATGCCGATGCCGCCGGGGCCGGAGGCGGTGATGGTCCCGGTGTTCGAGATGTCGGTGGCCTCGACCGTGTAGCCCGAGGCGCTGGAATTGAGCAGGGTCCCGTTGTTGGTCAGGGTCCCGACGTAGATCAGGGCGGAGGCGTAGTTCTGGATCGCCTCGATCAGTCCGTTGTTGGTCAGGCTGGCGCCCATGATCGACTGGAAGGCGCTGCTGGTGGAGGTGGGGCCGCCGTTGAAGCCGATGACGGCGCTGGAGCCCAGGGTCAGGTCGCCGAAGGTCAGGTTCGCCTGGCCGAGGGCGGGGTCCGGCGTGCCCATGTTGATCTGGAGGTTGTCCAGCGTGTGGGTCCCGGCCGCATTGAAGGTGGCCCCGCCGCCGATCGAGATCGCGCCGGAGCCGGAGCTCCAGCCCAAGGACCCGGCGGTGTCCAGATTGAAGGTTCCGGCGGTCAGGGTCAGCGGTCCGCCCAGGGTCAGGCTCGCGCTGTCGAGCACGGTGGCCCCGGCGTCGTTCAAGGTGAGCGAGAGGGCGACGGCGGCGCTGTTGATGGCCACCTGGTACGAGCCGCTCGCGGCGACGACCGCATCGGTCGAGGCGCCCGGCGCCGCGCCGGTCGACCAGTCGCTGCCCGTCGACCAGTCTCCGCCCAGGACGTTCATCCAGTTCGCCGACGCCATGACGCGCTCCCGAGAATGAATTGCGACATTCATCCGCCCGGATCGGAGATGAAGCGGGCGAAGTTCTGAGTTTCAGACGGGGGCCATGGTGGATCTGGGCCGGCGGCTTGGGTGTAACAAAGATTAATGAATGGCGATATTCTCGGAAGCGCTACTCGCTTTTGTTCGCCTATCTAAGGTTGATCTTCGTCGCCGGGCGTCGGTTTCAGTGACTCAGCAGCAGGAACCTGTCCGGCCGGGTCAGCAGGTCGCGTGTCACGCCGCCGAAGATCCATTCGCCGAGCCGCGAATGCCCGTAGCCGCCGGCCACGATCAGGTCGGCGCCGATCTCGCCCGCCGTCGCGCCGAGTTGCTGGGCCACCTGGTCCGGCGGAGCGATGGCGACCTTGGCGCGGGCTTCGACGCCATGGCGCTTCAGCCCTTCGACCACGCCGAAGGTGCGGGCCTGGGCGTTGCCGAAGTCCAGGCTGTCGCAGACCTCGAGCACCACGACCTCCTGCGCGCCCTTCAGGAACGGCAAGGCGTCTCCGATGGCGCGGCGGGCTTCGCGTGTGTCCTTCCAGGCGACGACCACCGCCTCGGCGGCGAGCCGGCCGCCGGTCGGCGGGGCGACAAGCACCGGCCGTCCCGAAAGCACAACGAGTTCAGCCGGGTCGCACCAGCGAAAGCTGTCATCGTCGTCGGGCGCAGATCCGCCGGCCACGATCAGCTCCGCCCCTCTGGCGGCCTTGGCCAACTCTTGGGCCGGCATACCCCTGATGGCCATCCATTCGGTCTTCAGATCGTAAGCCGCGCGGCGAAAGGCCTGTTCGGCGGCGCTCAGGTCCAGGTCGATGCGGCGCTCAAGTTCGGCCATCCACTCGTCGGTGACGATGCCGGCGGGATCGCCAAACCCCACCTCGCGCACACATTCGGCGGCGAAGCCGAACAGGGTGGCGCCGATCTGGCGCGCCAGGGACGCGGCGACCGCGAGCCGCGGCTCCGCCGCGCTCTGCGGCTGCGCATGGACCAGGATCGTGCGTACGCTGGACCGGAGGGCTTGCCAGCGATCCGTGTCGGTCGAGGTGTCGGCGAGCATTTCAGCCTCCTGCGTCGCGTTGCCGGCGGCCATCGCCGCAACAGGTGGAGGAGAGCCTAGCGGCGAAGGGCCGGCCGTCCTTTGCGATGGGTCAATCCGTCTCCGCCCGCCGGCCAGCCTCACTGACCCTTCGAAGACGGGCCGCGGACGCGCCGACGACAGGGGAACGGTCGGCGATTTGAGCAAAATCAAGGCCCGCTGCCTTGGCGACGCGCAATCCTGCGCCGCGTCGAAGAGGGATGCGGCCATGCCGAGAAGAATATCCGTGCTGACCGCGGTCGCCATGGCCGCAGCCACGATGGGCCTTGCGGCCTGCGAAGAACACCAGAGCGCGGCGGTCAAGGGCGCCCCGGAGCACCTGCACGGGGCGCTGAGCGGCGACATCGAGCAACAGGCTGTGCTCGCCGCCTGCTATGAGACCAAGGACCAGTGCCCGGGAATAGAAGCCGACCCTGCCCTGGCCTGCGCTTGGCGCGGCGTGCGCCTGGCGTCCGCGAGCCCGGACTTGAAGCTGGTGGACAGCGAGGCCTTCACGGTGGCCTGTGCGGAACAGCAGGAAGATTTCCGCCAGCGCGCCTCGATCGGCCTGATCGACCTCGCGTTGCGGGTCTATGGCCGCCGGTTGGACGGGCTCGACCAGATGGTCGCCGCGGCCGACCCGAAGGCCGCGCTCTATCCTTCCATCGAGCAGGTGCGCGAGCGGATCAATGCCGGACTGGCGCAGGCGGGCGACAGCCAGCGCCTTCCCAAATTCTCGCCGCGCAAGCCTGGGCGCGATGAGCCGATCTTCTGGTCGACCTGTGGCGAGACCGTCTGCCTGGAAGGCTTCACGCCCGCATTCGGCGGCGGCGTCCTGAGCTACCGGGTGACGGTCAAGACTGCGCCGGCGAGCGTCGCCCTGCGCGCTTCGCGGGCCTCTGCGCTGGCGGCGGCCGGGCTCGAGGCGCCGGCGGCGGCGGATGCGCTCGGCTCCGCCCAGGCCTCGCAACTGACGCTGGGCCCGGTCTGCTGGACGAAGGCCCAGACCAAGGACGGCGCAGCCGTGGCCGGCGCCAGCCGCGCACCCTGTCGCCTGAACTCGTCGTGGGACGAGTCCTGAGGATCATGGCCGACGAGGGCCCTCTTCTCGCCGAGGCGCGCGTGTCCAGGGCTTCGCTTTGGGATTTCTTCGCGCGCGTGGTGGTGGTCGTATCCGTCGTGGCGCTCGCGCTGGCCTTCTGGCGGCTCCGCGACGTGCTCTCGATCGCTTTCGGGTCGATCGTCCTGGCGGTCGGCTTCAGGGGCGTGGCCGACGCCATCGACCGGCGCACCCCGCTCTCAAAGTCGCTCGCCCTGGCCCTGGCGGTCGTGGGCGCACTGGCCGTGCTGGGGCTCGCCATCGAAGTGTTCGGGGCGATGATGGCCGCCCAGTACGACGAACTGGCGCAGAAGCTGCCGGCGGGCCTGGCCAAGATGCGCGCCGCGCTCGACTCCAGCGCTTTCGGCCACGACCTGGCGGTTCGTTCGACCGACGCCCTGAAGAACGCAGCTGTCGGTCCGGGGCCGCGGCTTCTGGCGGGCGTCGTCGGCGGGGTCGGCCAGGCCTTGACCTATGCGCTGGTCATGATCGCCGGCGGGGTGTTCCTGGCCATCGACCCGGCGCGCTATCGCCGCGATTTCCTGGCCCTGGTCCCCGGGGCCCGAAGGGCGCGCACGGCCCAGGTGCTGGACGTGCTGGCCGACGGCGTTCGCCGCTGGCTGCTCGGCCGGCTGGTCGTCATGCTGGCGGTCGGCCTGCTGGCCAGCCTGGGGCTGTGGGCGCTGGGCATAGACGCCCCGCTCGCGCTCGGCCTCACCGCCGCGGTCCTGACCTTCATTCCCTATGTGGGCTCGATCATGGGCGCGCTGCCGGGTATGGTGATCGGCTTCCTGCAGGAGCCGATCAAGGCCGTGGTGGTCGTGCTCCTGTTCTGGGCGGTGCATTTCATCGAGGGCACCTTCATCACGCCGTATGTCCAGGACGAGGCGGTGGACGTGCCGCCGGTGATCTCGATCTTCTCCACCTTCGTTTTCGCGCTGTTGCTGGGGCCGGCCGGCGTATTCCTGGCGGCGCCGATCACGGTTGTCATGATCCTGCTGATCAACCAATTCTACATCGAGGACGTTCTCGGCGAACGCGTCGTCACCCGACCTCACCGCGCGCGGCGACTGATGCTTTTCAGGCGCCTGCAATGAGCTTTGTCCGCGTAGTCTGTTTCCGACTTCAAAGGAGGAATGCCATGAAGCAAGTTTTGATCGCGGCCTCGGCCGTTTTGGCCTTGGCGTCTTCGGCCGCCGCGCAGCCGGCCTATGATGCGGCCCAGGGGCCGGCTCCGTCCCAGTACCCGCCGTGCGAACACAAGGGCCAGGATCGATGCATGCCCGCTGGCCACGGCGGAATGATGCACATGCGCCACAAGGGCCACAGGGGCCATATGGGTCATATGGACCATAAGGGCGAGGCCGGCGAGAAGGCGAAGGGCGAACGCGGCTGACGCGGTCCGAGGCCTCAAGGGCCTTCCCGGGGCGCGGCGGGATCAGGCGGCGACGCCGGATGTCCGTGCGCCCCGGAAACGTGTGGCTCGCCTGAGCAGATCCAGAAGCCCAAGGCTGACCAAGCCGCCGGCGATGGCCACCGCCAGGCCCTGCCAGTTCAGCGGTCCAAATCTGAACAGCTCTCGAAGCGCCGGCGCGGTCATGACGGCGACGACCGCCGCGAGGACGACGGCGCCGACGCTCCCCAGCAGGCGATTCATGCGCAGGGCGGCTTGGCCGACCGAGCCGAACGTCCTGTTGGCGATCACCAGGCTGAAGACCGAGAACACCAGGGTGAGAAAGGCCGAGGCCCGGACCGAACCGTCATCCAGCCCCAGCGAGACGCCTGCGGCGTAGACCCCCGCGACCACGACCAGGGCGCACACGCCCTCCGCCCCCCGGGCCGCGAGCGCGCGGCGGCTGAGAAGCGGCTGCGCCGGATCGCGCGGCGGGCGCCGCATCAGTCCCTGTTCTTCGGGTTCGGCCTCGAAGACGAGCGAGCAGACCGGGTCGATGATCATTTCGAGAAAGGCGATGTGCGCCGGGGCGAGAAACATCGGCATGCCCAGCATGAGCGGCAGGATGGCCAGGCCGGCGACCGGGACATGCACGGCGATGACGAAGCCCATCGCCTTCTGCAGGTTGTCATAGATCCGCCGCCCGTGGCGCATCGCCGCGACGATGGAGGCGAACTGGTCGTCGAGCAGGACGAGATCGGCCGCCGCCCTGGCGACATCCGTACCGCGCGAGCCCATGGCGACGCCGATATCCGCAGCCTTGAGCGCCGGCGCGTCGTTGACCCCGTCGCCGGTCATGGCGACGACCTCTCCGGCGGCCTTGAGCGCGCGCACGATCCGCAGCTTCTGCTCCGGCAGGATCCGGGCATAGACGCTCACGCCTCGCGCCTGCTCCGCCAGCGCCGCATCCGACATCAGGGTCAGATCGGAGCCTGTCAGCAGGCCCCCGCCCGCAATGCCGGCCTCGGTCGCGATCGCCCGGGCGGTGGAGGGATGGTCGCCGGTGATCATGACGACGCGGACCCCGGCGCCCTGGCATTCGGCGACGGCGGCGGCGACCCCCGGGCGTAAGGGATCCGCCAGCCCGACCAGGCCGACGAAGCGGAGGGTGAACCCGGCCAGGTCGCCCTGCGGCGGCCCGGGTTCGACCTTGGCCTCCGCGACGGCGAGCACCCTGGCCCCCTTCGTCGCCATCTGTTCGACCGCTTGCAGGACCCGCTCGCGCTCGGCGTCACCAAAGCGGCACAGGCCGGCTACGGCCTCCGGCGCGCCCTTGACCGCGATCCGCTCGCCCTCGGGGCTGCGCCAGACCTGGCCCATCGCAGGGCAGCCGGCGCTGACGCCATAGGTGCGCACAAGGGAGCGCTCCGCTTGCAGCGCTGGGCCTGCTTCGGCGTGGAAGGCCAATTCCATGGGGTCGAACGGGTGGGGCGCGCTGGCCAAGGCCCCGAGATCGACCACGCGCCGTTCGGCTTGCGAGGCCGCGTCCGAGCGCCAGGGGGACGCCTCGCCGCCGATCCAGACGCTGGCCACAGCCATGCGGTTCTCGGTCAGGGTGCCGGTCTTGTCGGTGCAGAGCACGCTGGCCGAGCCGAGCGTCTCGATCGCGGTGGCGCGGCGCGTGAGCACCTTCGCCTTCGAGATCCGCCATGCCCCCATGACCATGAAGACGGTGAGCACCAGGGGAAATTCTTCCGGCAGCATCGACATGCCGACGGAGATCCCGCCCAGCATCGCCTGGAGCCAGTCCCGCCGAACGAAGCCCAGAATCGATACGACGAGGCCGCAGACCAGGAACGCGCCGAAGCCGGCCGCTGCGACGAGCTTTCGGGTCTCGCGGGAAAGCCGGGTCGGCTCAGTCTCGATCGCGCGCAGGCTCTTGCCGATGCGCCCGATCTCGGACCGCGGCCCTGTGGCGACAACCTCGGCCAGCCCCTGCCCCCGGACCAGCATCGTGCCAGAATAGAGCGATGCGGCGCTGTCGGGCCCGCCAGGGGCCTCGAGCGCGCTCTGGCCTTCGGACGGGTGCTTGACGACCGGCACGGACTCTCCGGTCAGCAGGCTTTCGTCGATTTCCACGTCGGCGCCGGAACGCAGGATGGCGTCGGCCGGCGCGCGCTCGCCTTCGGAGACCGAGATCAGATCGCCGCGCACCAGGTCCCGGCTGGAAATGCGCCGGCGCACGCCATCCCGCACGACCGTCGCCGAGGGGTTCGTCAGGTCGCGCAAAGCGTCCAGGACCCGCTCGCTGCGATATTCCTGGATCACGGCGATGCCGACCGAGAATAGGGCGAAGGCCGCGAGCACGAGGGCCTCGCGCAGGTCGCCCAGCGCCATATAGACGCCGCCGCCGGCCAGCAGCAGCAGAAACATCGGTTCGCGCAATACGCCGCCGACGATGCGCAGGACGCCCCGCCGATCCGGATCCGGCAGCTGGTTGGGGCCGTCCGTTTGGAGGCGCGCCAGCGCCTCGTCCTCGCCAAGCCCCTGACTCTCGAAAGCCATCATCGTCCCCGACCTCCGCCTCGACGATTATGGCCTACTCAGGCCCTGGCGCCGGCTGCCGGGCGTTGAGCCAGATCATGCGACGGTCAGCGCTGGCCGAACAGGCCAGGAGCCAGCGCGCCCAGCCAAGCCGCCGCGACCACCAGGACCAGGCCCGGCACGACGCGCACAGCGAATGCGCGGCCGCCGGCGGTTGCGAACAAGATCTTATTGGCGGAATTGGCCGAGAGCCCGACCAGGATCGGCAGGACGGCGTCGTCCGGCGTGAGCCGTCCGGAGGCGACCAGCGTGGCGGTCGAGATCGCGGCGGCATGGGCGTCGACGAGGCCGGCCAGGCCGGCGCCGGCGATCAGGCCGGCTTCCCCGAACCATTCCCTGAGCGCAGCCGTGGCCAGCATCACGCCCGACAACAACGCCGCAAAGGTCAGCGCGGTGCGAATGCTGAACGCCCGTCCCGCCGTCGCCTGCTGGGCGTCGGCGCGCCTCAGGGCGCCGAGCGTGACGAAGGCGGCGTAGAGCATCGCGCCCGCTCCGGCGCCGAGGAGCGGCGCCGCCAAGGCCCTCAGGGTGGCGATGTCGACCACGCCGATGACGACGGCCATCTGGATGGTGGTCGCTAGCGTCGAAAGCACGGCCCCGGCGGCGGCGGGCCCCAGATTGCCTGGCGTCTTGCGCGCTTCGGCCCCCATGGCGCCGATGGTCGCAAGGCTGGAGACGAAGCCGGAAGCCAGGCCTGCGACCGGAAGCCCGAACCGGTTTCCCAGCCAGCGCACGGCGATATGGCCGATCCCGCCGATCGCCAGGACCAGGACCACGACGATCCAGATCGCATGCGGGTTCAGCGCCGCATAGGGGCCCATCGATCGGTCGGGAACCAGGGGCAGCACCACCAGCGTCGCGCTGGCGAAGACCAGGGCGTCGGCGACCTCGCTCTGATTGAGGACGCGGCGGACGAAATGGTGCAGCGGCGTGCGCGCGGCCAGGACTACGGCGACCACGACCGCGACCCCAGCCGCCAGGCGCGGGTCGCGCATGCAAAGGCCCCCCAGCAGCACGGTGAGCACCAGGCTGATTTCCGTGGTCAGCCCCGGGTCGTCATCGCGATTGCGCCAATAGGCGAGTGCGGCGAGCGCGGAGACCGCGACCGTCGTCACGGCCAGCAGCGGCGCGCCGCCGGCCAGTATGGCGACCGCGCCGGCCAGGGACGCCGCCGTGAAGGTGCGCAGGCCGGCGGACGCCCGGTTGGCCGCTTCGCCCTTGCGGCGCTCGCGCTCGGCCCCGATGAGCAGGCCGACCCCAAGGGCCGCGCCGATGTCCACGAAATCAGCGCTGACCAAGAGGCGGCCTCCGGTTGGCCTTTCAGATCGCCGCTCCCAAGGATCGGCATCTCAGGTTGCGCGATTGTTTGGTCCAACCGTGGAGTTCGGCCTTGATCGAGGTCAACGCTGTCCTGGCCGACGGGGACGCCGATTTTCGCTCGATGCGTCGCTCCGGCGGCGTAAACTCTGCGCACAGCGAAAGGCCGATGCTCCATGCCCAAGATCGACGATCAACTCGCCGCCCAGGCGTTCCATCGTCTCGTCGAGCACCTTCGGATGCGGACCGACGTGCAGAACATCGACCTGATGATCGCCGGCGGCTTCTGCCGCAACTGCCTGGCCGACTGGGTCAGCGAGGCGTCCGGCGGGAAGGTGGGCCGCGACGAGGCGCGCGAGGCGATCTACGGCATGCCGCAGGCCGAGTGGAAGGCCCGCCACCAGGCCGGGTCCACGCCGGAGCAGGTCGAGGCCATGAACCGGAGTGTGGCCTTGAACCAGCGCCTGCGGGCCGAGCAGGAAGCCCGCCTGGACGAGGCGCTGGAAGAGGGGTTCCCCGCCAGCGACCCGCCGTCGATGACCGAGCCCTAGACGGAGCGGGTGCGCCAGCCGGCTTGGTATCCCTCGCGCGCGTCCCGGGCGTAGGGAACCGGAGAGACGCGGACGCGGACTTCGGTCTGCTCGTGCGGCTCGACCGTGGTCTTGCGGGTGCCGCCGTCCGGCTCGCCCCAGGTCAGGGTCAGGACATCGCCCAGCTCGACTTCCGGGTCCACCATGCCCAGCGAAAGCACCGTGCGCTCGTTGTAGCTGAAGCCGGTGAACATGGAGAGGCCGGCCACCTTCCCGCCCAGGGTCACCTGGTCGTAGTTGGACGAGGCGTAGTTCGACAGCGGCAGGTCCAGGTACTTGAAGTGCGGCGCGCCGGGCTGGAACAGCGAGGCGTAGATGCGGCTGACGTCGTCCGGGTTCCAGGCGAAGGTGACCTTGCGGCGCTGGGGCTCCTTGGATTTCGCTTCCAGGGCCTCGCGGCCGATGAAGTCGTGGTCGAACTTGACGAAGGGGCCGTAGCCCAGCTCGTAGGGCGTCAGGTAGTAGTCCTCGATATTGTCCGAGACGAAGCTGCCGCCGATCGAGCCGGTGGCCTCGTAGCCGGTGGCCGGCAGCCATTCGCGATAGGCCTTCATCGGCTCGCCCGTATAGACGGCCGGCAGGGGCGAGGGGATCCAGCCGGATTCCAGGGTGTTGGTGGCGTAGGCGCGCGAACCCACGGGGGTCAGGCCGAATTCGCGGCCGGCCTCCAGGATGGTCTCGCGGATCTCCTCGCCCTCCTCGTAGGGACCCCAGACCTCCAGGCCCGGCTCGCCGGCCATGCCGTGGCGCAGGCAGCGGACCTGGCGACCGCCGATGCGGATTTCGTCGAGGGTGAAGAACTTCACGTCCGGGATCGGGCCGCCGTTCAGCTTCTCGAATACCTTGGCCGCGTTCGGACCCTGGATCTGATAACGATAGCGGCGGCGGATCACCGGCTTGCCGCCGGGGCGCGAGGGCGAGCGGTCGTCGCGGTCCAATTCGACGTCATAGCCGCCGGTCTCGGCGTGGAACTGCACCCAGTTGACCGTGGGGGCGCGGCCGACCAGCAGGAACTCGTTCTCGGCCAGGTAGAACAGGATCACGTCGCCGATCACGTGGCCGCTGTGGCTGCAAGGCACGAACTGTTTGGCCTTGCCGGGCTTGAAGCCCTTGAAGCTGTTGATGGTCAGGCCCTGCAGCAGACGGAACGCGTCCGGGCCTTTGACCAGGAGGTCGCACATGTGGTGCGACTGGTCGAACAGCACCGCGGTCTCGCGCCAGGCGCGCTGCTCCAGGCGCCAGTTGCTGAATTCGCTCGGCACCACCGGATAGACGTAGGCCCCGATCTGCGAGTTGCGCAGGTGGCCGACAGGGTTTCCGACCTGTTGCAGCAGGGTTTCGAGGGATTGGCTCATGGGGTTCTCCCGGGGGCTGATCTGAAGCTTATTCGAAGACGACGGTGCGGTGGTCGTTCATGAGAACGCGGTGCTCGGCGTGCCAGCGCACCGCCCGGGCCAGGACCACGGATTCGACGTCGCGGCCGATGGCGACCATGTCGTCGGCGCGGTGCTTGTGGCGCACCCGCTCGACTCCCTGCTCGATAATAGGGCCCTCGTCGAGGTCGGCGGTGACGTAGTGGGCGGTGGCGCCAATCAGCTTCACCCCGCGGTCGTGGGCGCGGTGATAGGGCTTGGCGCCCTTGAAGCTGGGCAGGAACGAGTGGTGGATGTTGATGATGCGGCCGGGATAGCGGGCGCAGAAATCCTCGGACAACACCTGCATGTAGCGGGCGAGCACGATCAGCTCGACGCCCTCGTCTTCGATCAGTTGGGCGAGCCTGGCCTCCTGAGCGGCCTTGGTCTCGGGCGTCACTGGCATGAAGTGGAAGGGAACGCCGTGGCGGCGGGCCAGGTCCTCGAAGTCCGGGTGGTTGGAGACCACCGCGCGCACCTCGATCGGCAGGGCCCCGATGCTGTGGCGGAAAAGCAGGTCGTTCAGGCAATGGCCCAGGCGGGAGACCATCACCACCGTCCGCATGGGCTGGGCGCAGTCGAAGAAGCGGGCCTGCATGGCGCGGCGCTCGGCGATGGGGGCGAAGGCGGCTTCGAGATCGGCCAGGCCTTGGCCGCGCAGCGACTGGAAGGCGGTGCGCAGGAAGAAGCGGCCGTTGTCGGGATCGAAGTACTGGGCGCTCTCGACGATGTTGCAGCCGTGCTCGACCAGGAAACCGCCGACCTCGGCGACGATGCCCGGCCGGTCGGGGCAGGCGAGGGTGATCAGGAACTGGGGCGGGGCGGCGTCCTTGGGCATGGCGGGCGGGGCTTTCAGGCGCAGCCGGCTTCGGCGATCAGCCGGTTGGCCCAGGCGACCGACTTGGCCACCCCGCCGAAGGTGAAGAGGTGGATCCCTTCGATGCGGGGCAACGGCAGGGTGTCCGCGTCAAGGGCCAGGGCGAGGTCGGCCAGGATCTGGTCGGCCCTGCCATTGCGGTTCAGCTGCGCCAGGGCCTCGCCGTGGTTGCGCAAGCCTTTGAGCGACGCGCCGACTCCACAGTAGAGGGCGTATTTGAGCAGCATTCCTGGATCGGTGGGGCCGGCTAGGCCGATCCGCGCCGTCGCGCCGGGCGCCTCGCCGTGCAGGGCCAGCAGGCGGGGCAGGATCGGCGCGGCGTCGACGGTGAACTGGCTGACCAGACGCGCCTCCAGGCCGCGGAAGCGGGCAGCGGCCAGCTTGGCCTGCAGCGCCTGACGCATCTCGGCGGCCCCGACGGCCGGGTGGCCCTCGGGGTGCAAGGCGAAGGCAAGGCGGCGAAAGCCGCGCCGTTCGAACAGGCCGGTTTCCACCAACTCGAGGCTGCAGTGATAGGGGCCGGCGGGCTCGGCGCGATCGCCCGCCAGCACCAGGGCCTGGCGCGCGCCGCCTTCGTCGGCCAGGCGGCCGAGCAGGCGCTCCAGCATGGCCTGGCTGGTCATGGCGCGGGCGATGATGTGGGGCGTCGGCGTCAGGCCGGCGGCCGAGAGGCGGCGGGCCGCCTGGACTACGCGCTCGGGGCGCTCGCCGGGTGTGAAGGCGATGAAGACCTCGGTTCCGATCGGAAGGTCGCTGTCGCAGGCCTCGGCCACGGTGCGGTCGGCGCCGGTGACTTCGATCGAATAGCCGTGCAGCAGGCGACCGGCTGACTGGAAGGGCGCTGGCGAGCTTTCGGGTGCTGCGTGGCGGGCTGTCGCCAGCTGGGCCTGTGCGGTCATGGGCTTCCTCGCCTGGGCCGTTCGGCGCGGCCGCGTCATTGATGGGTGGATCGATCGGTTGATCCGCTAAAATGTATACATTTATGAAGGCGTGGTCGGCAAGGGGTGTGGGGCGGGGTGAGACATCCAGACCAAATATCCGGAAAAACGACCTATATTGTGATGTTTTGGTTCGCGATCCACGGGTGGGTTTGCGCGGCGCGCACGATATGTATACAAAAAACAGTCGATCGCCGACCGTTTGCAAGCCGGGAGGGGTGCGATATGCAGCGGTCCATGTCCCAGCGCTCCCAACTCGTGCTGAAGCTCCGCGAAATGATCCTGACCGGCCGCTTCCAGCCCGGGGAGCGGCTGGCCGAGGAGCCGGTGGCCGCGGCCCTGGGCGTCTCGCGTACGCCGATCCGCTCAGCCCTGGAGATCCTGGCGCGCGAGGGGCTGGTCACGCCGACCGCCAACCAGCGCGGCTATGTGGTGCGCGAAGTGACGCTGAAGGAGATCCTCGACGCGACCGAGTTGCGCGGCGTGCTGGAGGGGGTGGCCGCGCGTCAGGTGGCGGAGGCTGGCCTTTCGGATGCGGATCGCGGCGTGCTGGAGGACTGCATCGCCTGCGCGGCGGCGATCTTCGAAAAGAACGCCCTGACCCCCGACGACGGCGGGCTGTGGGCCGAGCAGAACGAGCGTTTCCACCGCACCATCATCGAGGCCAGCGGCAACGCGCCCCTGATCCATGCGCTGAAGATCAACGACCAGACGCCATTTTCCAGCGCGGGCGCCTTCCTGGAGGATAGAGACGATCCGGAGGCTACGCGGCGGCAGTATGCGATCCTCCTGGCGGCGCAGCGGCACCACGAGACCGTGCTCGCCTGCCTGGTCCGCGGGGAGGGGGCGCGGGCCGAGGCCCTGATGCGCGAGCACTGCTTCCTGGCGGTCGAGAACATCACCCTGTTTCGCGCCGGCCTCGGCGACGGGCGGCTTCTGGCGCCATAGCCAGCCTGACCTGGAATGGTGCGCGCGCCTTGACGGCCTAGCCCTCGCATGGGCAGTTTCGGGCGGGGGCGAACGGGAGTCTGGATTGGCGGCCGCCACGATCAAGGACGTCGCAGCGCGGGCGAACGTCTCGGTGATGACCGTCTCTCGCGTGCTCAGTGGGCGGAAGTTCGTCAGCGAGGACAAGCGGGAGCGGGTGCTGGCGGCGATCGCCGAGCTGCGCTTCCGCCGCAATCCGTCGGCGCGGGGCCTGCCCGAGGCGCGCACCTATGTCCTGGCCCTGATCGCCGGCCAGATCCCGCACTATGTGGCCGAGATCGAGCGCGGGGCGATCCGCCAGTGCCGACGCAGCGACTACCATTTGGTCGTGGTTCTGCCGACTTTTCGCGGCGACGATCCGGTGACCGGCCTGCGCAAGGCGCTCTCTTCGCTTCGGGTGGACGGGGTGATCCTGCTGCCGCCGCTGGGCAACAACCCCGCCGTGCTGGATTGGCTCGATCAGCGCGGCCTTCCCTATGTGCGCATCGCCCCGGACGACCAGCCGGGCCGCGCGCCCTCGGTCGGCATCGACGACGTGGCGGCCGGGGAGGCGATCACGGACCACCTCCTGGATCTCGGTCATCGGCGGATCGGCTTCATCCAGGGGCCGGCGAACCACGGGGACGCCCTGCGCCGGCAGACCGGATACATCCGGGCGCTTGAGCGCCGTGGGGTCGTGGTGAATTCCGCGCTGATCGCGCCTGGCGATTTCACCTTCCTCGGCGGGCTGCGGGCGGCGAGCCGGCTGCTGTCCCTGCCGAACCGGCCCACGGCCATCTTCGCCGCCAATGACGACATGGCCCTGGGGGTGATGTCGGCCGCTTCACGGGCAGGGCTCTCGACGCCGGATGAGCTGGCCGTGGCCGGCTTCGACGACAGCGAGGGCGCGCGGCAATCCTGGCCGATGCTGACCACCATCCGCCAGCCCATGGCCGACATGGGCCAGGCGGCGGCGCAGTTCCTGATCGAACGCAGCGGCCGCGACGGCGCGAACCTGCAGCCGGAGACACGCTCGTTCGGGTTCGAGCTGGTGGTGCGCGGCTCGACGGCGGCGGTTCAGCAGCCCGGCGGGGCGGTGGAGCCGCGGACGATCAGCTTGTAGTCCAGCTGGCGGCTTGGGACCGGCCAGGCTTGGCCTTTGCCCGAGGCCTCGATCAGCATGTCGGCCGCCGCCGCGCTCATGGCCGCGATCGGCTGGCGGATGGTGGTCAGCTCCGGCCAGGCCATCAGGGCCGGTTCGGAATCGTCGAACCCTGCCACGGAAAGTTCCTTCGGAACGGCCAGGCCGGCGCGCGAGGCGGCCGACATGACGCCGAGGGCCATGTCGTCATTGGCAGCGAAAATGGCCGTGGGGCGGCGTTCGCCGGCCAGCAGCGGCGCAGAGGCGATCATGCCCGACTCGAAGGAGAAGTCGCCCTGGCCGATGCGTTTGGGCGAGACCGCCAAGCGCGCTTCGCCCATCGCCCGCAAAAAGCCGCTCAGGCGGCGAGGCGACGCGGCGTGCCCCGCCGGGCCGGCGACAAAGCCGATGTCGCGGTGGCCCTGGGCCAGCAGGTGGCGGGTCATGTCATAGGCGGCCTGGGAGTCGTCTATGGCCACGAACGGGGTGCGCTCGACCTCGTTCATCGGCGCGATGCGCACATAGCGGACGCCGGCCCGCTCGATGGCGTCGAGCACGAACGGGTCGTCGCAGATCGGCGGGGTGAGGATCAGCCCGTCGACCCGCAGGCGAGACAGGATCAGGTCCAGGGTGCGTGGGACATCGTCGCCGGGTTCCAGCGGTTCGACGACCAGATGATGGCCGGTCTCCTGGCAACGGGTGATGGCCCCGGTCTGGCACTTGCTGATGTAGCTCTCGCTGGGATTGTCGAACATCAGCCCGATCAGGAAGGTCCGCCCCCCGGCCAGCTCCCGCGCGGCGCCGTTAGGGGCGTAGCCCAGCTGTTCGGCCGCCGCCCGCACCCGCTCGCGCAGCTCCGGCCGCACGTGCGGCTCGTTGTTCAGCACCCGGGCGACGGTCTTGAACGAGACGCCGGCGGCCTCGGCCACGTCCTTGATGCTGGTCTGGCGCGCGGCCATGCAGGTCCGATTCTCAGCCTTGAGTTTGTTCATCTTCCGCCCATTCGCCATCAGCCGTCGAGCCTTCCCATTCCCCAGACTGGTTCTCGCAGCCCCGCTGCAACGGCATCGGGCTAACGTTGTCAAAATCGGGGGTAACGTTGTCAAAATCTGATTGACAACGTTCGCCCTGACCTCTTAGCTCCGAGCCAACATCAATGGCCGGCGCCAAGCCGGCGACCGGCCGTCCAAGGACCGGCATCTGAGGGGAGGGGCGCGGCCATGCGCATCAAAAGCCTTTTCATGCTTTCGGCGGGCGTCCCGGCCCTGGCGCTGGCTGCAGCCGTGCAGCCGGCCTGGGCCGCCGATCAGCCGGCCTCGCCGATCCAGGAGGTGGTGGTCACCGCCAACCGCACCGAATCGCTGGCCTCCAAGACGCCGATCGCCCTGACCGCGGTGACCGGCCAGAGCCTGAAGACCGAAGGGGTGACCAACCCGACCCTGCTGGCCGAAACGGTCCCGAACCTCAGCATCGACCGGGCGAACGGCCTGCAGATCACCATCCGCGGCGTGACCTCGACCGATGGCACCGAGAAGGGCGACCCGTCCGCCTCCTTCCTCTTGGACGGGATCTACATCGCCCGGCCGCAGGCGCAGGAGGTTTCGTTCTTCGACATCGATCGGGTCGAGGTTCTGCGGGGGCCGCAGGGAACGCTGTACGGTCGCAACACCACCGCCGGCGTGGTCAACGTGATCTCGGCCAAGCCGAAGTTCGCCTACGCGGCCAGCGCCGACGTCACCCTGGGCGACTATTCGACGACTGAGGCCACGGCCATGGTCAACCTGCCGCTGAACGACGTCCTGGCCCTGCGTGTCGCCGGCAACTACGACGCCCGCGACAGCTATGTGACCCAGGCGGCTTCGCAGAGCTGGAAGCTGCCGAAGGACAAGGACAACGCCTCTGCCCGCGTCAGCCTGCTCTACAAGCCGAACGACCGGCTGAACCTGCTGGTCCGCGGCGACGTCTCCAGCATCCGCGGCGTGCAGAGCAACGTCCTGGCCTCGAACTTCTTCCAGCTGCCGTTTCAGGCCCCGGTCGCAGGCGAGCGCGGCGTCGATCCCGCCTATGTCAGCCGCGACGCCTCCGATGAGCTGAAGAAGACCTATGCCGACGTCCGGAGCGCCTACAATCACGACGTCACTTGGGGCGTGATGGGCGAGCTGAACTGGAGCGTCGCCGGCCACTGGACCTTCACCTGGCTCGGCGGCTATCGCGGGTACAGCCGCGACGACGCCGGCAGCAGCTGGATCGGCGCGGTCTACCTATCGCCGACCCTGCAGCCCAACATCGTCGTGCCGAACTCCTTCACCGGCAACTACAATGAACAGTCGCAGGAAGTGCGGGTGGCCTATTCGGGCGACCGGCTGAAGGCGCAGGCCGGGCTCTATTACTTCCGCGAGCACTACGGCATCGACTTCCTGCTCTATGGCCTGATCAGCCAGACCCCGGGCGCGCCCGGCTACTTCTTCGGCTTCCCGCAGACCCCGGGAGGCTCGCAGTCCGTCGGCGAGTTCGGACAGGCGACCTATTCGCTCACTGACCGCTGGCGGATCACGGCCGGCGTCCGAGCCACCGACGACGACAAGTTCCGCCACGGGGCGACCATCTTCCACGGCGCGGTCGGAGAGCCCTTCAACCCAGCCACCGACAGCCTGAACGATGCGCACCTGAAGACGCAGAAGGTCACCTGGAAGGCCGGGACCGACTTCGACCTGACGCCGGCGACCATGCTCTACTTCACCGCCTCGACCGGCTATCGCGCGGGCGGCTTCAACGACGGCTGCGCCGCCGGCATGCCGAACTGCAACAACCCGTTGCCGACCAAGGCTCTGTATTATCAGCCGGAAACGCTGACGGCCTACGAGGCTGGGGTGAAGTCGAAGCTGCTGCACAACACGCTGCGCCTGACCGCAGACTATTTCCACTACGACTACAACAATCTGCAGCTCAGCCAGGTGTCCAACATCTGCGGCGGACCCTGCCAGGTGACGACCAATGCGGCTTCGGCCGAGGTGGACGGGCTGGAGCTGGAAGGGCTCTACGCCTTCGATGCGCGCAACCGCTTCGATTTCTCGGCGACCTGGCTCGACGCGCGCTATGCCGACTGGGAGATCGTGTCAGGCGTCAATTTCGCCGGATTGAAGCTCGACCACTCGCCCGACGTCACCCTTACGGCCGGCTATACCTACACCCAGCCGCTGTCCAACGGGGCGAGCCTGATCGCCAATGTCCGCACGCGCTATTCCGACCGCTACGCCATGATCTCGACCGCGCTGCGGGCCCAGTTCTGGCAGCCGGGCTTCACCAAGACCGACCTCAGCCTGACCTACAGCGCCCCGGGCGATGTCTGGTACCTGCAGGGTTTCGTCCGGAACCTCGAGGACAGCATCAACGTGACCAACGTCGCGGTCACGACCAACGTGAACGCCTTCACCAACGGCACAGTCAATTTCGGCGATCCGCGCACCTGGGGCGTTCGCTTCGGCGCCAAGTTCTGATCTCGCGGCGTCCTCCCCGATCGGGGGCCGCTCTCCAGGCCGGAGCGGTCCCACCTCCTTTGACGAGGCGGATTTGATGAAGTCGTTCGTTTCGGGGACAGTGCTGATTGTCGACGCCGGCCTGGCCCCGGCGCCTTTGACCAATGCTAAGGTCCGCGCTGGGCGGGACCCAAGGAGGACTTCATGAGTTTCAAGCGCCTGGTATCGTCGGCGACCGTCCTGGCCGCAGCGGCCCTCGCGGGCGCGGCGGCGGCCGCGCCGGCCCCGGTGCAGGTCAAGACCGAAAGCGGCGCGCTCAAGGGCTCGGTCCAGGACGGGGTGCTGGCGTTCAAGGGCTTTCCCTTCGCCGCGCCGCCGGTGGGCGACCTGCGCTGGCGCCCGCCGCAGCCGGCGGCGCGCTGGAGCGGGGTGCGCGAGGCGACCGAGTACGGCCATGACTGCATGCAAAAGCCGTTCGCCAGCGATGCGGCGCCGCTGGGGACCACGCCGGCGGAGGACTGCCTGGTGATGAACGTCTGGCGGCCGGCCGAGGCGTCGCCGAAGAACCTGCCGGTGATGGTCTGGATCTATGGCGGCGGCTTCGTCAACGGCGGCTCCTCGCCGGCGGTCTATTCCGGCGCGCCCTTCGCCAAGCAGGGGGTGGTGTTCGTCAGCTTCAACTATCGCCTGGGCCGCTTCGGCTTCTTCGGCTTCCCGGCCCTGACCAAGGAGCATCCGGCCGAGTTGAAGGGCGACTATGGCTACATGGACCAGATAGCCGCTCTGAAATGGGTCAGGCGCAACATCGCCTCTTTTGGCGGCGATCCGGACAACGTTACCGTATTCGGCGAATCCGCCGGCGGCGGCTCGGTGCACATGCTCTTGACCTCACCCCTGGCCAAGGGGCTGTTCCAGAAGGCGATCATCGAATCCGGCGGCGGCCGGGGCTCGCTGATGGGGCCGCGCAAGCTGAGCGAAGACCTGCCTAACATGCCTTCGGCCGAGACCATCGGCGTCAATTTCGCCAAGAAGCACGGCGTCGAGGGAACCGACGCGGCGGCCCTGGCCAAGCTGCGCGCGCTGCCGGCCGAGGCGGTGGTCGACAACCTGAACCTGGTGTCGATGATGCAGCCGGGCGGCGCGCCGACCTATGGCGGGCCGATGTTCGACGGCAGGATCGTCACCCAGTCGCCTGACGACGCCTATCGCGCCGGCGCCCAGGCCAAGGTTCCGGTGATCATCGGGGCCAACAGCGACGACATCGGCTTCTCCTTCGCCCAGACCCTGGACCAGGCCGTGGCTCCCCTGGGCGGCGACAAGGCCAAGGCCCTGGCCGTCTATGATCCGGAGGGCGGCGGCAATGTCCGCGCGGTGGCCAGCAAGGTGGCCATGGACCAGATGATGGTCGAGCCGGCCCGCTTCGTCGCCGGTGCCATCGGCGCGCAGGGCCTGCCGACCTGGGAGTTCCGCTTCTCCTACGTCGCCGACTCCATGAGGGCGGAGTGGAAGGCCGGCGCGCCGCACGCCACCGAGATCCCCTATGTGTTCGACACGGTTTCGGCCAAGTACGGCGACAAGCTGACGGCGGGCGACGAGGCGGTGGCCAGGGCGGCCAACACCTACTGGGCCAATTTCGCCAAGACCGGCGATCCCAACGGCCCGGGCCTGCCGGAATGGCCGCGCTATGACCCCGGCAAGGACAAAATCCTCGACTTCAGGCCCGACGGGACAGTCGTCGCCCAGCCCGATCCTTGGAAAGCGCGCCTCGACCTCGTGGCGGCGGCCGCCGACCCCAGGGGCGGCCACTAGGCCGCCCGCACAAGTCCCTTCACCCAAGGCCGCGGGCGCTTCGGACGTCCGCGGCGCCATTTTGCGCCGATGAAAGACCAAACCCGATGACCCTGCGTTCCCTGCTCCTCGCCGGCGCCGTCCTTTTGGCGGCGACCCCCGCCCTGGCCCAGACCGCGACGCCGGCCCATCCCTGGATGAACACCAAGCTGTCGCCCGACGAACGGGCCAAGCTCCTGGACCAGCAGCTGACGCCGGACGAGCGCTACGGCCTGCTGCACGGGCCGATGGCCATGCCGTTCTTCTTCGGCGGCAAGCTGCCCGCCGGCGCGGTCGGCTCGGCCGGCTACATCCCGGGCGTCCCGCGCCTGGGCGTGCCGGCGCTGCAGGAGAGCGACGCCAGCCTGGGCGTGGCCAATCCGGGCAATGTGCGTGTGGGCGATGTGGCGACGCCCTTGCCGTCGGGCCTGGCCATGGCCTCGACCTTCGACCCCGAGGCGGCCTATGCGGCCGGCGCCATGATCGGCCACGAGGCCTGGAGCAAGGGGCTGAACGTGCTGCTGGGCGGCGGGGTCGACCTGATCCGCGACCCGCGCAACGGGCGCAATTTCGAATACTACAGCGAAGATCCCTTGCTCTCGGGGGTGATGGCCGGCGAGGCGATCCGCGGGACCGAGGGCCAGCACGTGGTCTCCACCACCAAGCACTTCGCCCTCAATGACCAGGAGACCGGCCGCAACATCGTCAGCGCCAACATCGGCGAGGCCGCGGCGCGGGAAAGCGACCTTCTGGCCTTCGAGATCGCCATCGAACGCGGCCATCCGGGCTCGGTGATGTGCTCGTACAACCGCGTGAACGGCGTCTATGCCTGCGAAAACGACCAGCTGCTGAACAAGACCCTGAAGGGCGACTGGGCCTATCCGGGCTTCGTCATGTCCGACTGGGGGGCGGTGCATGGGGTGGGGGCGGCCAGCGGCGGCCTCGACCAGGAATCCGGCGAGCAGCTGGACAAGCAGGTCTTCTTCGGAGAACCCCTGAAGGCCGCGGTGGCCAGCGGCGAAATCCCCGCCGCCCGGGTCTCGGACATGAGTCGGCGTATCCTGCGCTCGATGTTCGCCGCCGGCCTGTTCGACCAGCCGGCGACCAAGGCCCCGATCGACTACGCCGCCGACGCCGCCGTGGCCAAGCGCGCGGCCGAGGAGGGCATCGTGCTGCTGGCCAATCGCGACAACCTCCTGCCGCTGGCCAAGACCGCAAAGTCGATCGTGGTCATCGGCGGCCATGCCGACGCCGGGGTGCTCTCGGGCGCCGGCTCCTCGCAGGTGGTCCCGGCCGGCGGGCCGACGCGGATCGTGCCGGTCGGCGGCGAGGGCTTCATGAGCTTTGTCGGCAACGCCGTCTACGACCCCTCCTCGCCGCTGAAGGCGATCCGGACCAAGGCCGCCGGCGCGCAGGTGAGCTTCGAGGACGGCCGCTATCCGAAGGCGGCGGCCGAGGCGGCGAAAAAGGCCGACCTGGCCGTCGTCTTCGCCACCCAATGGATGACCGAGGGCGTCGACGCCGCCGACCTGTCCCTGCCGAGCGGCCAGGACGAGCTGATCGCCGCCGTGACCAAGGCCAATCCGCACACCATCGTGGTGCTGGAGACGGGCGGGCCTGTGGCCATGCCCTGGCTGGACCAGGCGGGCGCCGTGGTCGAGGCCTGGTATTCCGGGGCCAAGGGCGGCGAGGCGATCGCCGATGTCCTGTTCGGCGAGGCCGACGCCTCCGGGCGGCTGCCAGTGACGTTCCCGGCCAGCGAGGCGCAACTGCCTCGGCCGGAGATCCCCGGCTGGGGCCTGCCGGAGACGGAAGCCTTCGACATGAGCTTCCCCGAGGGCTCGAACGTCGGCTACCGCTGGTTCGCGGCCAAGGGCGAAAAGCCCCTGTTCCCGTTCGGCTATGGCCTCTCCTATACTAGCTTCGCCTATGACGGTTTGAAGGTCGAAGGCGGCAAGGCGCTGAAGGTCAGCTTCGACGTCAAGAACACGGGCGCGCGGGCCGGCTCGGACAGCCCGCAGGTCTATCTGACCGACGTCGCCGGCAAGGCCAGGCTACGCCTGATCGGCTTCCAGCGCGTGGCCTTGCAGCCGGGCGAGAGCAGGCACGTCACCCTGACCGCTGATCCGCGCCTGCTGGCCGACTTCGACGAGGCGGGCCACAGGTGGAAGCTGGGCGGCGGGACCTATCACGTGGCCGTCGGCGCCTCTTCGGCCGACCTGAAGCTGACCGGCGAGGCCAAGCTGGCGGCGCAGTCGATCAAGCCCTGAGGATAGGGCCAGGGGGAAGGGGCTGGCGGCCTGGCCGCAGCTGAAGGCCAAGGACCCGCAGATCATGCCCCTGGGCGACCACCCGGGCGCGCGGCCATTGCTGCCCAAGGACAAGCTGGAGGCGGTGGACGCTATCTGGCCCAGGGTGGGACGCCCGGGATCTTCTGAAGGCTTCAGCGCGGCGCCAGCAGGCGCTCGAATTCCTCGTCGCTGACGCAGTTGCGCGCGATCAGCACGCTGCAGCCGACCTGGTCGACGATGTAGCCACCCGAGGCGCCCGACCACCAGCGGTCGAGGAGGCTTTGGCGGCGATGGCCGACCACGATCAGGTCTGCTTTGAACTTGGTCGCCGCCGCCCCGATCTGCACCGCCGGTTCGCCGGTGACCACCGCGCCCGACGCCTCCAGGCCCAGCCGGTGCAGCCGGTCCAGGCCAGCTTCCAGCAAAGATTTGCCCTGGGTCGGGCGGGGCGCCGGATAGACGCTGTCGGCCATCAGGGCGCCGGTGCTGTGCGTGATCACCACCAGCAGGAACACGCTGGACTGAAAGCGATGGGCCAGAAGGGCGCCTTCCCTGAGCGCGGTAAGGCTTTCCCGCGTCTCGTCGGTGGCGAGCAGGATGCGTTCATACATGGCGCCTCTCCCCCGGAGCCATACCGGGGACGCAGGTTCACCCAGCTGACGCAGGTTCGCAACTGTCGTCGCCCCGATCTGCGCCGAGCGAAGGTGAAAGATGTTGTCGGGCGGGCGGGGCGCAGCCAAATGGCGAACACTGTGCGGAAACGACTTCAAGGCAGCGAATCGTGTTGCTATTCGGAAATAAATTGGAGTGATCGCGGCGTAGGGTGTTCGCCACGCGGTTTTGGGGATCTGGACGATTGGACGGGATCGAGTCGTCTAAAGCCGGCGTCGCGGCTTCCGGAGCGGCGGAACGGGCGGGAAACCTGGATCGCCTGGTGATCAGGCTGTCGACCGCCTACCTGCTCGCCTTCATGGCGCTCGCGCGTGACCTGTTCGACCAGGACGTCGCCAAGGGGCTGGTGTTCATCGGCTATGTCCACGGCAATGTCGGCCATCTGGACCACAATCCCGCCGACCGCGGGCGGTTCGATTCGCTGGACCACGTGCCCACCCAGGCCGAGGCCCGGCCGCTGAGGCCGCACAAGCTGGCGCTGTCGCTGGGCCTGGCGCGCGAGACGGTGCGGCGAAAGTCGGCGGAACTCGCGGCCGAGGGATGGCTGGTCGAGACCGGGCGCGGATTTGCGGCCTCGCCAAGGGCCGCGGCGAGCGAGAAGCTCCTGGGAGCCATTCTGCGCAACAAGATGCTGGTGGACGAATTGATCGGAGAGCTGGCCTCCGTCGGCCTCGCTGCGCGGCCGGAACCGGAGGCGGTGCGGGCCCCGCCCTATCGGGCGATCATCCGACTGTCGCTTGGCTATGTGCTGCGGTGCATGGACGAGGTGCGCCAACTGTTCGACGGCGACATCCTGACCGGGCTGATCTTCTGCGCTGTCATCGACGCCAACACGGCCCACCTGATCGGGGCCGCGGGCGCCCGTTACGCCGCGCTGGAAGATCATGTGCCGGACGATTTGCGGCGTCCGATCTCGGCCCTCGCGCTGTCCACCCGTTTGGGCTTGCCGCGTGAGACGGTGCGCCGCCATGTGCGCAAGCTGGAGCAGAAAGGAGCCTGCGAAACGGTCGAAGGCGGCCTGGTCGTGCCCCAGGCGGTGCTGCGCCAGCCGCACATCGTGGCCGCGACCGTGCGCAATGCGGCTAATGTCCGCCTGCTGGTCCGCCAGCTGCGAGACGCCGGTTATTGAAGCCCGCCGCGGGAGGGCTGCGGTCACGAGCCGTCTCGCAACCCGCTCGGGTCTTCCCGAAATAGCGGCCTTGCGGGCGAAACCGGCGCCCAGATCGACCCGAACATTTGCAGCGAGCGCCCATCAGCCGCAGGCCGCGCAAAGACAGGCGGGAGCTCCGTCCCCTGACGACGAGCGCGTGCACGCTAACCCGCGGCCGCGTTGCAGGCCAGTCCCGCGCCAGGTCGAGCAGGTCACTGGCCGGCTCCGCGCCGAGGCGGCCCTTCGGCGTCGAGGGCGGCGGCCTCATCGTCGGTGAACACGCGCGAGCGGGTCAGGAAGCGCATGCCCTCGGGCGCCTCCAGCGAGAAGCCCGCACCGCGTCCGGGGACGGCGTCGATGATCAGCTGGGTGTGCCGCCAGTATTCGAACTGGGCGGCGCCGATATAGACCGGGCAGGCGCCAGCGATGCGGCCCAAAAGCACATCCTGGGCCCCGACCTTGAACTCGCCCTCCGGATAACACATCGGGGAGGAGCCGTCGCAGCAGCCGCCCGATTGATGGAACATCAGTGGGCCATGGACGCTCTCCAGCCGGGCGATCAGGGCGTCGGCGGCGGGGGTGGACAGAATACGGGCGACCATGGCGCTGCTAGATCCGGAAAAAGGGCCGGGGAAGGGGACAGTGGCCCCGCAGCCCCAGCCATGGATGCGCTCGGAGGAGAACGCTCAGAAGAAGCCGAGCGCCTTGGGGCTGTAGCTGACCAAGAGGTTCTTGGTCTGCTGGTAGTGGTCCAGCATCATCTTGTGCGTCTCGCGGCCGATGCCCGACTGCTTGTAGCCGCCGAAGGCCGCGTGGGCCGGATAGAGGTGGTAGCAGTTGGTCCAGACGCGGCCGGCCTGGATGCTACGGCCGAAGCGGTAGGCGCGGTTGCCGTTGCGGGTCCAGACGCCGGCGCCCAGGCCATAGAGGGTGTCGTTGGCGATGGAGAGCGCCTCGTCCTCGTCCTTGAACGGCGTGACGGCGACAACAGGTCCGAAGATCTCCTCCTGGAAGATCCGCATCCTGTTGTGGCCTTCGAGGATGGTCGGGGTGACGTAGTAGCCCTCGGCCAGTTCGCCGCCCAGGCTGGCCCGGCCGCCGCCCGTCAGCACCTTGGCGCCTTCGCCCTTGCCGATGTCGATATAGCTGAGGATCTTCTCCAGCTGGTCGTTGGAGGCCTGGGCGCCGATCATGGTCGCCACGTCCAGCGGATCGCCCTGCTTGATCGCCTGCACCCGGGCGACCGCCTTCTCCATGAACTTGTCATAGATCTTGGCGTGGACCAGGGCCCGGCTGGGGCAGGTGCAGACCTCGCCCTGGTTCAGGGCGAACATGGCGAAGCCTTCGAGCGCCTTGTCGAAGAACTCGTCGTTCTCAGCCATGACGTCGTCGAAGAAGATGTTTGGGCTTTTGCCGCCCAGCTCGAGCGTCACCGGGATCAGGTTCTCGGAGGCGTACTGCATGATCAGCCGGCCCGTCGTCGTCTCGCCGGTGAAGGCGATCTTGGCGATGCGCGGGCTCTGGGCCAGCGGCTTGCCGGCCTCGACGCCGAAGCCGTTGACGACGTTGAGTACGCCGGGCGGCAGGAGGTCGCCGATAATGTCCATCAGCACCATGATGCTCATCGGGGTCTGCTCGGCGGGCTTGAGCACCACGCAGTTGCCGGCGGCCAGGGCCGGGGCCAGCTTCCAGCAGGCCATCAGCAGCGGGAAGTTCCAGGGGATGATCTGACCGACCACGCCCAGCGGCTCGTGGAAGTGATAGGCGACGGTGTCGTGGTCGATCTCGGCCAGGGAGCCTTCCTGGGCGCGGATGCAGGAGGCGAAGTAGCGGAAGTGGTCGATGGCCAGGGGCAGGTCGGCCGCGGTGGTCTCGCGGATCGGCTTGCCGTTGTCGAGGGTCTCGACCAGGGCCAGGGAGGAAAGGCGGGATTCCATCCGGTCGGCGATCCGGTTCAGGATCAGGGCGCGCTCGGCGGTCGAGGTGCGGCCCCAGGCGACCTTGGCCTTGTGCGCGGCGTCCAGCGCCAGCTCGATGTCCTCCGCGGTCGAGCGGGCGATCTGGCATATCACCTTGCCGCTGATCGGGGTCACGTTGTCGAAATAGCGACCCTGCACCGGCGCGACCCAGTCGCCGCCGATGAAGTTGTCGTACTTCGGCCGCATCAAGATGTCCTTGCCGAGTTGTTCGAGAGTCTTTTGCAACATGGCCGCCTCCGTCCAAGCTTTGCCGCCCCGATAGGGCGTATGATTTCGAGTGAAGAGTGGGCTCGGCGGACTGTAGTTGGAATTCGACTTTCGGCCTAGGGTCGCCACATGCCTCGGACGAGCGGCGGCGCGAAATTCGAATTGCGCCCCCGGGGCTGGCGCTGGCTTTGACCCTGCTCGCCGCTGCGCCGTTTGCCGCCCAGGCGGCCGATCATCAAATCCTGCTGAAGAACCAGGGCTCCCGACGTCTCGACCCTGGCCGGTCCCGCGGTGGCGGACGAGATCGTCGCAGGCAGGCCGCTCTCTCAGAAGCTGATCCTCAAGCCGGCGAAGCCCGCGATCGGCTGGCCGGGGCTGAGGCTGCGCGGGTTGCTGGCCGTGGGCGCCTGGAGGATCGGCACGCTCGAAGTCGGTGAAAACGCGCCGAAGCTGGCGTAGCGGGCGTCGGCCAGGTTCTGCAGCCAGCCGCGCAGCGCGATGCGGCGGGTGATGGGGTAGCGCCCTTCCAGATTGAGCAGCCAGTAGGGCTTGGTCGGCGGGGCCTGGTTGGCCGGGTCGCCCGACAGATATTGCCGGCCGGCGTAGCGCCCGTTGACCCCGAGGCTCCAGCCGGAAGCGCTGCGGTATTCCCCGCCGAACTTCAAGCTGTGGTCCGGAATGCTGGTGATGTGATCGCCAGGGCGAACGTGAATCAGGCCCTGGGCGTCGGCCGCCGGGTTCTGGCCGCCGTCCAGCGTCAGGGCCGTGCGGTAGGTCGCATCGACATAGGCGTAGCTGGCGAACAGACTCCAGGGGCCTGTCGCGACGCTCAACCCGGCCTCGACGCCCTGGCGGCGGGTGCGGCCGATATTGGTGAAGTAGTCCCGGCCCAGGACCGGGCTGGCGACGAACTGGATGTCGTCGGCGAGATCGGTGCGATAGACGCCGGCGCTCCAGTCCAGCTTGACGTCGCCGTACGCGCGATGGCCGCGCAGCCCGGCCTCGACGGTGCGGGCCACGACCTGCTTCAGCGCCGGGTCGGCCACGAAGAAGTTGGTCAGGGTGCAGGGCGCCTGGGGGCTGGCGCAGGACAGCTCGGCGGGGGTCGGCGCGCGGCTGGCCTCGGCGTAGCCGGCATAGGCGGTCATGCCCCGGCCCAGGCGCAAGGTGGCGCCTGCCGCCGGATTGAAGCGCTGGAACAGGTGCGCGCCATTGAGGCTGGTCCCCAACTGGTCGTGCAGGGCCGTCCGGGCCGCGCCGTAGCGGCCGGAGAGGGTCAGGGAGAGCCGGCGGGTCGCCTCCAGGGTGTCGCTGACATAGACGCCGTAGCTGTCGCTGGCGCTGGTCACCCCGACGGGGGCGACGGAGCCGTCGGCCAGGTCGAGCAGCACGCCGGGGCCGGCAAAGCCCCGCGCCAGGGTCAGCGCGCCCAGCCGCGTCGAGGCGGAGAAGCTTGTGCTGGCGCCATCATAGCCGGCGCCGACCAGCAGGTGATTGAGCCGGCCGAAGACCGGAGCGGCGCGTTCGGCCTGCAGCGCGGCGCCATAGCCGTCGGTCACGGTCACGGTCGTGTTCAGGACCGAATAGGGCCCGCCCGCCGCATAGGCCGGGAACTGGGCTGCATAGGGGCTGGCGGTGACGAAGTTCGACACCGGCGCGCCGCCCGGGCCGGTCAGGGCTGCGCCGCTCGAGTCGCATAGCACCGTCGCATCGCCGGGGCAGGGCGCCGCGTCGGCGGCGTCGCCGTTCAGGGTAATCTGATGGAAGTGGTCGTAATAGGCCGTTCCCTGCAGCGACCAGCCCCCGCCCAGCGCCGTCGAGCCGGTGGCGGCGACGCGCTCGAAGCGATTGCGGGTGGTGTCGGGATAGGTGAAGACCGCCGTCCGGTCGACCGCCAGCAACTCCACCGGAGACACCCCATTGCCGGTCAGGTCGGTGTGGGCGGCCATCAGGTTCAGGTGCAGCTCCGAGCCGCCGCGCTTCCAGCCGAGGTCGGCATAGACCTGCCCGGCGCGGGACGGCGAATGTTGGCGCCAGCCAGCGTCGTTCAGGCCCTGGCCAGCCACATAGAGCGCGGTCGAGCCCACGGTCCGGCCAAACTCGAACCCGCCCTGGACCTTGCCGTGCGAGCCGCCGCCCAGTTCGGCGGCGGCGCCGGAATAGCCGAAGCCGTCCTTCAGCCGGATCGACAGGCTGCCGCCGAGGGCGTTGAGCCCGAAGGCCGGGTTCGAGCCCATCAGCTCCATGCGATCGACCGCCAGGTCCGGGATGAGGTCCCAGTTGACCGTGTCGCCGAAAGGCTGGTTGAAACGCACGCCGCCGAGATAGACCGCCAGGCCCTGGCCATCGCCGGCCAGGGGTGAGGCCTCGAAGCCGCGATAGAGCAGGTTGGGCTGCAGGTCGTCGCCCTGCGCCTCGTCCAGCACCACCCCTGCGAGCCGGTCGTTCAGCCCGCCGAGCACGCTGGCCGGACCCGATCCGCTCAGCGCCTCGCCGTTGACCACGCTGGCGGCGGAAGGAACCAGGTCCAGGCTGACGCCGGCGCCGCGCTGGGCGGTGGGCGCCACCACCACCACCTCGGTCAGGGCCGCATCGCTACTCGACGCGCCCTCGCCTGCGGCGGCTTCGGCCGGCAAGGCCAGCAGGGCCAGGAGAGAGCACGCGCATCGGCTGTACGCCGGCTTGAATCTGGACTTCCTGGGGACAGTCATCTGGCGCGCGCGAAAATGGCCCTTGATCCCCCTCTTTGGCTCAGCCTGGACCAGTTTCCCGCGCGGGGACATCGACCTTAAGCGCTAGCCGCGGCCGAGCGCGTCGCGGCCCAGAGCGGGCCCTCTGGCGTCAGCAGTCGCCAGAGGGCGAAAACCGACAGCGCGCCGGCCATGGCGATCGCGGCGTCCAGGCTCCAGAAGGCGGCGGGAGTCATCTTCTCGTAGAGGCTCCCGACCCAGCCCATGGTGGTCTTGGCGACGAACAGGCTGAGGAAGATCACCCCGAGCATGGCCTCGGAGACCTGGGGCGGCGAACGGCGCGAGACCAGGGCCATCAATGTTGGCCAATAGTAGAGGAAGGCGATCCCCATGCCGGCGAAGGCGGCGAGCTGCCAGATCGGGCTGACGGCGCCCGGCCCTGCGCCCTTGCGCCAACGGCCGGCAGGACGAATTCGCCATCGCTCGCCACTCTACGCGACCTTGCCCGTTCGGGCGATACGGCCCAGATAGGCGGCGCTGGGCTTGGGGCGGCGCTCGAAGGTGGTGCGGTCCACCGCCACCAAGCCGAACTTGGGCCCGTAGCCGTTGGTCCATTCCCAGTTGTCCAGCAGCGACCAGTGCAGATAGCTGCGCACGTCCAGGCCGTCGGCGATGCAGCGCTGCACCCCGCTCACCGCCGTCCGGATGAAGGCGACGCGACGGGTGTCATCCTCGGTGGCGACGCCGTTTTCGGTGACATAGATCGGCCGCCTGGTCAGGCCGGCCACGGTGCGGATCACCGCCTCCAGCGCCTCGGGGGCGAAGGGATAGCCCATCTGGGTCAACTCGACCCCCGGCGCTGGCGGCAGGTCCACATCGGGGCCGATGCGCGAACTGGTGTAGTTCTGCACCCCGACCATGTCGCCCGGCGCCGCTAGCCAGGGTGTGAGGACCTGGGCGCGCTTGGTCATCAGCCCGCTGCCCGGGCCGCCGTCCTGGTCGTCGTTCAAGGCCAGGGTCACGCCGACCGGATAGCGGTCGCCCGAGGCCGCCTTGATCGCGTCGTAGGCCCGGGCGTGGGCCTCGATCATGATCGGCTGCTGGATCCGAAAGTCGCCGAGCAGCGGGCTGGACCACTTCGGAAACCCTGTCGCGGCGCCCAGAGACTGGCGCATGTGCTGCAGCATGGGCGCGGCCTTCTGCAGTCCGGGGATCCAGCTGAGCAGGGCGCCGATATTGGGTTCGTTGAAGGTGGCGGCCACGGCGATCAGGTCGCCCATGTGCCGGGTGACCAGCTCGCAAAAGCGCACAAAGGGCTCGATGCCGTCGCGGGTCTCGAAACCGCCGGCCGCGGCGAACCAGCGGGGCACGGTATTGTGGTTGTAGGTCACCACCGGGGCCATGCCCAACTTGCGGCAGGTCTCCAGCACCCGGCGATAGTAGGCCAGGCCGGCATAGGAGATCTGGCCCTGCTCAGGCTCGATGCGCGACCACTCGATCGAGAGACGATGGGCGTTGAAGCCGAAGCCGGCGGCCATGGCCAGGTCGGACTCGATGCGGTTGTAGACGTCGTCGGCGTCGCCTGAGGGATCCTTGAACAGGCTGGGCTTGAGGTGCTCCAGCACCCAGACATCGCTGGCGAAATTGCCGCCCTCGATCTGGTAGGCGGCGCCTGCCGTGCCCCAGAGGAAGTCGGGGCGAGGCGCGGCGGCGGCCTTTGCGGCGAAGGCGGCCCCGGCCGCAACGCCGGCGATCAGTCTCCGGCGGTCGATCGATGAGGTCTGCATGGGCTCAGATCAAAGGAGGTGATAGCCGCGGTCAAGGCTTACTATGCAAGCGGCGCCGGCGCTCGCGAACTAGCCGCTGCGATGGCCCGGTCGCCTCAGCTGGCGGAAGCTGGGCAGCGCGGTGCGCGTGCTGAAGAGCGCATACGAATTCTGCGCGCCGGCCCTTGAACTTCACTGCGGCGCAGCACAAATAGCGTCACGGAACGTCCCTGACGTTCCTGCCCATTCCTGGGCGTTTCCTCCCTATGAACTGGCCGCGCTTTCGGGCGCGGCTTTTTTTTCGCCCCCAGCTTCGCGTTCGGCCAGGGCCAGGAAATAGCCGCTGACCATGCCGGAAAAAACTTCGGGCGTCGCCGCGCCCAGCGGGGCGGGGATGGCCAGGGCCAGGCGGGCCGCGGTCGCCGCCAGATGCATGCAGATGGTGCAGGCGGCCATCAGCCGGGTCTCGTCGACGCGGGCGTAGAGCGGGCGGGCGACGTCGAACAGCATCCGAGCGTTGGCCAGGCTGTCGGCCACGTCCAGCGCCTGCAGGTCCGGGTCGGTCTGCACCGCGGCCCACAGGCTGCGCACCACCGGATCGTCGCGGTGCAGGTCGAAATAGGCCTGGGCCACGGCGCCGATCCGGGCGATCAGGTCATCCAGCCGCTTGGCCCCGGCGGTCGCGGCGGCCAGCATCTCGCGCACCAGGGCGGCGTGGCGCTCGAACAGCGCGGCCATCACCCCGGCCTTGTCTGGAAAGTATTGATAGAGCGAGCCCATGGCCACGCCGGCCCGCTGGGCGATTTCGGTCATGGTCGCCCCGTCGGCCCCGCGCTCGGCGATCAGTTCAGAGGCGGCGTTCAGGATGCGCTCCACCGTCTCGCGCGAGCGGGCCTGCACCGCGCGGCGGCGGGGGGGCTGGGTGGTCATGGCGATCCTTCGAGGTTTCCGCTTGCGGGCTCAAATATGATGGACTATCACATTTAGCAAATGTGATTGATTGTCATGTTTGGCTGGGAGGCGGCATTGAGCAAGACGGCGCTGATCACGGGCGGGGGCGGGGCCATCGCCATGGCCCTAGCGCAGAAGCTGGAGGCCCGCGGCTTCGACTTGATCCTGGCCGACCGCGACGCGGCCCGCATGGCCGAGGCGGCGGGGCGGCTCGGCCGAGTGGTGCAGCAGGCCGTGGCCGACCTCGCAGACCCCGCCGGCGTGGCTGAGCTCTGCCGGCTGATCCAGGCGCGCACGCCGGCCATAGACCTCCTGGTCAACAACGCCGGCCTGATCCTGCCCGGCCCTGTGACCGAGATCGGCGACGAGGACATGATCCGCCATGTCCAGGTGAACCTGATCGCGCCCATGTGCCTGACCCGGGCCGCGGCGAGGGTGATGGGGTCGCGAGGCTCGGGTGCGATCCTCTCGATCGTCTCCGCCGCCGGCCTCATCGCCCTGCCGGGCAGCGCCGCCTACAGCGCCTCCAAGTTCGGCCTGCGCGGCTTTCTGGCCTCGGTTCGGCTGGAGATGGCGCCCTTGGGCGTGCAGGTGAACGCGGTGCTGCCGGGCGCGGTCGATACGCCGATGCTGCGCTATGAGGCCACCCACGGCGGCTCGCCGCTGAACTTCCTCAACAAGACCGTGCTGACCACGGATCAGGTGGCCGAGGCGGCCCTTCGCGCCCTTGATGGCGACAAGGCCGAGGTCTACGTGCCCTATGGCGACGGGGTGATCGGTCGGTTGGCGGGGGCGTTGCCCTGGCTGCAGCCGCGCATCCTGCCCCTGCTCGAGGCCGAGGGCCGCAAGGGCCAGGCCCGCTTCCTGGCCGAACGCGGCCTCTCCCTCTAACCTGAAGCTGCAAGGACGACCATGGACGAGACTCTCCGCGACGCCGCCCGCAGCTTCGAACAGGACAAGAAGCGCCGCCGCGTCCTTTCCACGCCCCGCATCGTGTTCCTGGTGGTGGCCGCCGCCGCGCCCCTGGCGGCCATGGTCGGCAACCTGCCTCTGGCCCTGTCGCGCGGAAACGGCGCGGGAATGCCGGGCGCCTTCCTGTTGGCGGCCCTGACCCTGGCCTGTTTCGCCGTCGGCTACGCCCAGATGAGCCGGCGGGTGGTCAATACCGGCGCCTTCTACACCTATGTGGCCATGGGGCTTGGCAAGCCGGCCGGGGTGGGCGCGGCCTTCATCGCCGTGGTGGCCTATGTCTCCATGACCATCGGCATGGCCGGAGCATTCGGCTATTTCGTCTCCCTGATCAGCCAGTCCTTGGGAACGCCGGTCTCGTGGATACCCTTCGCCGCCCTTGGCGCCTTGATCACCGGCGTCCTGGGCTACCGCTCGATCGACCTGTCGTCCAAGGTGCTGGGCGCCTTGATGATCGCCGAGATCGGGGTGCTGGCCGTGTTCGACCTCGCCGTCGTGGCCCATCAGGGGCTGGCGGCCCTGCCGGCGGCCTCGTTCGCGCCCCAGACCGTGTTCGCCCCCGGCTTCGCCGTCGCCCTGATGTTCGCCTATACCTCGTTCATCGGCTTCGAATCCGCCGCCCTCTATGGCGAGGAGGCGCGCGAGCCGGCCCGCAGCATTCCCGCAGCCACCTACGCTTCGGTGGCCCTGATCGGGGTGTTCTACCTCCTGACCGGCTGGATCACGGTCGGCGCCATCGGCGTAGGCCACGCCAAGGCCTTCGCCGCCGGGCAGGGCGGCCAGATGCTGTTCGCCCTGATCGGTCAGTATTGCGGCAAGGCCGCCGCCGATGTGGCCGGTGCGCTGCTCTGCACGTCGCTGCTGGCCTCGTACCTGGCGATCCACAACGCAGCCACCCGCTACCTGTTCGCCCTGGCGCGGGAGAAGCTGCTGCCGCCGGTGCTTGGGCGGTTCAATCCGGTGCGCTACGCCCCGTCCAACGCCAGTCTGGCGGTCAGCGGCCTGACGGTGGCCTGCCTCGCCGCCTTCGCCCTCTCCGGCGCCGATCCCTATCGCCTGGTGTTTCCGGCCCTGATCGGCATGGCGACCCTGGGCGTGATCTGCCTGCAGGCCTTCGCAGCCCTGGCCATCATCGCCTATTTCCGCCGCACCAAGGGCGCGAACCCGTGGACCACCCTGGTCCTGCCAGGCGTCGGAGCCGGCGGGCTGATCCTCGCTGTAGCCCTGGTCGCGACCAATTTCCGCCTGCTGACCCAGCTCGACATCGCCTGGGTCGACGCCCTGCCGGCCCTCTATGGCGTGGTCTTCGCCCTCGGCATCGGGTTCTGCCTGTGGCTCAAGGCGCGCCGGCCCAAGGTCTACGCCGGCCTCGCGGTCAGCGACCTGCGCGCCCAGGGCGAGCGCACCGCCCCCCGGCCCCGATCCTATGACGGCCGCGTCTGCATCGTCGGCGCCGGCCCGGCGGGCCTGGTGGCCGCCCGCGCCTTCAAGCTGGAAGGCGTTCCCTACGACCAGTTCGAGCGTCATACCGATGTCGGCGGTATCTGGGACATCGATAACCCCGGCTCGTCCATGTACGAGTCAGCCCACTTCATCTCGTCCAGATACACTTCCGGCTTCTTCGGCCTGCCCATGCCGGACAGCTATCCGGACTATCCCGACCACCGGCAGATCCTGGACTATGTGAAGAGCTTCGCCGACGCCTTCGACCTCAGGCGCGGCGTCAACTTCGGCAGCGGCGTGGCCCGGGCGACGCCCATCGGCGACGGCGCCGAGGGCGGCTGGGACGTGACCTTGCAGAGCGGCCAGGCCCGCCGCTACCAGACCCTGGTGTGCGCCAATGGCGTCACCTGGCACCCGAACCTACCCGCCTATCCGGGCCTGGACCGTTTCGCTGGCGACGTGCGCCACACGGTCGAGCACCGTTCGTCGGAGGCGCTGAAAGGCCGGCGCGTGCTGGTGGTGGGGGCCGGAAATTCCGGCGTCGACATCGCCTGCGACGCCGCCCGCAGCGCCAACGCCGCCTTCCTGTCGGTGCGCCGGGGCTATCGCTTCGTCCCCAAGCACATCTTCGGTATCCCGACCGACGTCTTCCTGTCCGGCCAGGTGCATCCGCCCAAGGGCGTGATGCTGCCCGATGATCCATCGAAGATGCTCGACGTCCTCACCGGCGATTTGACCCGCTACGGCCTGCCGGCGCCCGACCACAAGGCGCTCGAATCTCATCCGATCATGAACAGCCAGATCCTGCACCACCTGGCCCATGGCGACATCCTGGCCAAGCCCGACATCGCCGAGTTCACCCGCACCGGTGCGGTGTTCAAGGACGGCACGGAGGAGGCGTTCGACCTCGTCCTCTTCGCCACCGGCTACGAGTACCGCATCCCCTATCTGGACGAGCGCCTGTTCACCTGGAACGCCGGCCATCCCGAACTCTATCTGAACCTGTTCCACCGCAAGCTGGCCGGGCTCTCGGTGCTGGGCTTCGTCGAGTTCGCCTCGGCCGCCTATCAGCGCTTCGACGAGATGGCGCAGATGCTGGTGATGGACGCCAATATCCGCCAGACCGGTCAGGGGCTGGAGGCCTGGACCCGCATGAAGGCCGAGCACCGGCCGAACCTGCGCGGCGCCATGAGCTACGTCGACTCCCCGCGGCACGCCAACTATGTCGAGGTGGCGACCTACCGCCGGGTCCTGGGCGAGATCCGCGCCCAGTTCGGCTGGTTCGATCCCGGCCCGCACACCTATGACGGCCTCAGGGTTCGCAGCTCGGCCAAGGCTAAGGTCGAGGCCGCCTGACGCCCTACCGGAACGCCAGCCCTGCAAAGTCGCCCTTGCTGCGCCAGGCGTCCAGGTAGCGGAAATAGGCGGCTGCGCCCGCAGGATAACCCACGTTCAGCGCCGCCGCCGGCCCGGGGTCCTGGCCCTCATTGTTGTAGTAGCCAGGGGTGCAGTCCGGGGAGCCCAGCATGCGGCCGGGGCCGGTCAGCAGCTGCTCGATCCAGGCGTCCTGCGCCTCCCGGGTCACCTCGACCTCGCGGGCGCCTTGGTCCAACGCGTGGCGCACGATCATGCCGATGGTCCGGCCGGCCTCGGTCAGGTTGTGCGGCACGTTCGAGATCAGGTTCGCGCCCTGGGTCGGCTGCACGAAGAAGGCGTTGGGAAAGCCGTGACTGTGCACCCCGTGCAGGGTGCGCATGCCCTCGGCCCAGGCCTCTGACAGCTTGAGCCCATCGCGCCCGGTCATGTCGAACCCGGCCCGGCGCTTGTACTCGGTGCCGACCTCGAAGCCCGAGGCGTAGATGATGCAGTCGACCGCATATTCGACCCCATCGACCACCAGGCCGGTCTCGGTGATCTCCTGAACCCCCTGGCCGTCGGTGTCGACCAGGGTGACGTTCGGATTGTTGAACGCCTGCAGGTAGGAATCGTGGAAGCAGGGCCGCTTGCAGAGCTGGCGGTACCAAGCCTTCAGCCTGTCCGCCGTGGCCTTGTCGGCGACGATGGCTTCGGCTCGGCGGCGGATCTCCTCCATCTTCTCGAAGTCGGAGTCCTCATAGGCCGCCAGCATGTTGCGCGGGGTGCGCTCCTCCGGCGGCAACTGCATGATTTTCTCGCGGATACGGCGCGACAAGTCGGTCCAGCCGTCCTGCACCAGGTCCTCCTCGGCCCCGCCGCCGGCCTGGTTCTGGGTGAAGTTCTCCAGCCAACGCTGTTGCCAGCCGGGCGTGGCGATCCCGGCGAACCAGTCTGCATCGATCGGCGCGTTGGCCCGCACGTCGACCGAGGAGGGGGTGCGCTGGAACACATAGAGCCGCCCCGCCGCCCGGGCCAGGTGCGGCACGGCCTGGACCGAGGTCGCGCCGGTGCCGATGATCGCCACCCGCTTGTCGGCGAGCTTCTCCATCAGCCCGCCGTTGGGATCGCCGCCGGTATAGTCATAGTCCCAGCGGCTGGTGTGGAACGAGTGGCCCTTGAACCGCTCGATCCCCGGAATGCCCGGCAGCTTGGGCACATGCAGCGGTCCGGTGCCGAGGCCGATGAAGCTGGCCGTGAACGCATCGCCCCGATCGGTGCGCACGATCCAGCGGCTGTGGGCGTCGTCCCACTCCAGGTCGGTGACCACGGTATGGAACAGGGCCTGCTCGTAGAGCCCGTACTGCTCGCCGATCCGCCGGCACTGGGCCAGAATCTCGGGCGCGTGGGCGTATTTCTCGCTCGGCCGATGCCCGGTCTCTTCCAGGAGGGGCATGTAGACCATCGAGGCAGTGTCGCACTGGGCGCCAGGATAGCGGTTCCAGTACCAGGTGCCGCCGAAGTCGCCACCCTTCTCGACCAGGCGCACGTCGGCCACGCCCGCCTCCTTCAGCCGCGCCCCGGTGACCAGGCCGGCAAAGCCGCCGCCGATGAAGGCGAATGTGACGTGATCGCTCAGGGGGTCGCGCGGCGTGACGGGGGTATAGGGGTCGTCCAGATAGTGGGCCAGGCGGCCCGTGATCTGCAGGTACTGCTGGTTGCCGTCGGCCCTCAGCCGCTTGGCCCGCTCCTCGGCGTACTTGGCGATCAGCGCCGCCTTGTCCAGCTTCGGCCGCTCGGCCGTTTCGGCTTGATCCGTCATGGCGGCTGCGGTCTCCCTCTATTTGGTCGGGATATTCTGACACTCTACGCGCCAATTCTGCAATCTCGTTTTCGAATATCGGGTACGGTGTGTCGCTTCAGTGACCCGAGACGCAGACTGCGGGACATGAACAACCGACAACGGCCCCCTCAGTCGGCGTTCAGCCGCAAACGCTGAAGCTTGCTCCCATGCCGCGCCTTCGCCCGGCCAGAAAGGATCGCCAAGGTCATGTCCGCTCCGCTCAAGGTCGTCACGCCCGAGGCCTGGGCCGACGCCGCCCCGGTCGCTGCGCCCGCCAATCTCGGCGAGCGCATCCGCCTGCTACAGGCCGAAGCCCGCGGCCTGGCCCGAGAACAGATCGAGGCCCTGAAAGCCCGACTCGCCGAGACCAGCCGCATGGCCGAGGACATCGCCGCCGGCGGCGAGGCCTATCCGGTCGGCGTGCGCGAACTGGCCGCCCGCCTCGGCCAGGACAGCGCCGCCAAGGCCCTGGCGCTGGAGGCGTTGATGAACCGCTGCTGAGCAAAATCCGGTATGCGGCCGCCTGCGAACCTTGGCAGGGTGGGGCGATGAGCCATCCCCTCGATCGGCCCGTCTGGGCCTCGCTGACCACCCGCCAGAAACCCCTTTCCCAGGGCGACGATCGCGCCCGGCGGTTCTCCGCCGAATACGGTTCCTTCGCCGCCGCGGCGGACGTTTCGCCCGAATGCCTCGCGGCCCTGGCCGACCTGCCGCGCGACGCCGCCGGCCTGTTCCTGGTCGAGGCCGAAGAGCGGCCTGTTCCACCCGGGATGGCGGTCGGCTTCCAGGCTCAGTGCTGCCAGTTCCTCGCCGATGATGTGGCTGCGCATGAGCCGGACTTCGAGGTTCTGACCCTCGGCGACGCCGACGCGCCCGAGATGCTGGAACTGGCCCTGATGACCAGACCCGGCCCGTTTTCCACCGCGACCCACCGGCTCGGGCGCTTCATCGGCGTGCGCGAAGGCGGCCGGCTCGTGGCCATGGCGGGCGAGCGCATGCAGCCCGACGGCTTTTGCGAGGTCAGCGGGGTCTGCACCCACCCCGATCATCGCGGGCGCGGCTACGCCAAGATTCTCTCCAGCATCGTCGGACGCCGCATCCTGGCCCGCGGCGAGATTCCCTTCCTGCACGCCTACGAGACCAACGCCGGCGCCATCCGCCTCTACGAGGACCTCGGCTTTCGCCTGCGTGCGACTCTGACGGTCACCATCCTGCAGCCGGCCTGACCGACGCGGAATTCTCATCCGCCCACTTCCCCGCGCCAGCGGATCGCCTAACTTGGCTGCAGGAACGCCACAGCAAGGAACGCTGCGCATGAGCCTGGCCCGTATCGCCGCCGCCATCACCGCCGCTCTTTGCCTGGCCGCGCCGGCCGCTCGCGCCGCGCCCCTGTTCGATCCCTGGATCAACGGCGTCTCGGCCAGCGAGCCGCAGATGCAGGTCCAGCGCTATGATGACGACACCTACGTCGTCCGCCAGTCGATCCGCACCAATTTCGAGGGGCCGTTCCTCTACCTGCTGTTCGGCAAGGATCATGTCTTGCTCCTGGACACCGGCGCAGGCGGCCTGGAGGTGCGCCCGACCATCGACCGGCTGATCGAGGACTGGCGCGTGGTGCACGGCCTGCATGCCGCCCCGCCCCTGATCGTCGCCCACAGCCACGGCCACGGCGATCACCACCAGGGCGACGCCGAGTTCGCCGATCGCAAGGACACCACAGTCGTCGGCCTGAAGGCGGAGGAGGTCGCCAGCTTCTTCGGCGTCAAGGCTTGGCCGACTGACGTCGCCCGCTACGACCTGGGCGGGCGGGTGATCGACATCATCCCGACCCCAGGCCACCAGCCGGCGCACATCATGGTGTTCGACGAGAACACCCGCCTGCTCCTGTCCGGTGACGCTCTCTATCCCGGCCGGCTCTATTTCCCGTTCGATCAGCTGGCCGCCTATCGCGACAGCATCGACCGCGTCGTCGCCTTCACCAAGGACCGCAAGGTCAGCCACATCCTGGGCGCCCACATCGAGATGACCACCACGCCTGGCAAGGACTTCGCCATGGAGGCGCCCACCCATCCGAACGAACGCGCGCTCGAACTGCCCTACAGCGACCTCCTGGCGCTGCAGGCCGCCGTCCACGCCATGGGCGACAAGGCCAGGGTCGAAAAGCATGACGATTTCATCGTCTATCCGATCCCGCCGAAGCCCTAGGTCCTGAGGTGATAACCGGTCTGGAATATCCGCCAGATCAGGAGCAGGCAGACGGCCATGAAGCCCAGGGTCATGGAGAGGCTCAAGACCACCCCCACGTCCGACAGGCCATAGAAGCTCCAGCGAAAGCCGCTGATCAGATAGACGACCGGGTTGAACAGGGTGATCTGCCGCCAGAGCGGCGGCAACATGGAGATGGAATAGAAGCTGCCCCCTAAGAAGGTCAGCGGCGTCACCACCAGGATCGGCACGATCTGCAGCTTCTCCCAGCCCTCGGCCCAGACCCCTATGATGAAGCCGAACAGGCTGAAGGTGAGGGCGGTCAGCACCAGAAAGCCCAACATCCAGAACGGATGGGCGATCTGGAACGGCACGAACAGCCGCGCGGTGGCCAGGATCAGGACGCCCAGCAGCACCGACTTGGTGGCCGCCGCGCCCACATAGCCCAGCACCGCCTCGACCCACGACACCGGCGCCGAGAGCAGCTCATAGATGGTCCCCGCCCATTTCGGCATGTGAATGCCGAACGAGGCGTTGGAGATGCTCTCGGTCAGCACCGACAGCATCATCAGCCCCGGCACGATGAAGGCGCCGTAAGAGACCCCGCCGATCGCGTGCATGCGCGAGCCGATCGCCGAGCCGAACACCACGAAATAGAGCGAGGTCGAGATCACCGGCGCCAGGATCGACTGGGTCAGGGTGCGGAACCAGCGCGAGAGCTCGAACCAGTAGATGGCCCGCACGGCATAGAGGTTCATGACGGTTCCCTCACCAGGCTGACGAAGATGTCTTCCAGCGAACTTTCCCGCGTCTGCAGGTCCTTGAAGTCCACGCCGCTGGCGGCCAGTTGGCGCATCAACCCGGCTATGCCGGTGTTCTCGTGCTGGGCGTCGAAGCTGTAGACCAGCTCGGAGCGATCGTCCGACAGCTCCAGCCGATAGGGGGCCAGGGCCTCGGGCACCGAGTCGATCGGCGCCTGCAGGCGCACGCTCAGCTGCTTCTTGCCGAGCTTCTCCATCAGGGCCGCCTTATCCTCCACCAGGATGATCTCGCCCTTGTTGATCACCCCGATGCGGTCGGCCATCAGCTCGGCCTCCTCGATATAGTGGGTGGTCAGGACGATGGTGACGCCGTTCTCGCGCAGGCGCCGCACCATCTCCCACATGCTGCGTCTCAGCTCGACATCGACCCCGGCGGTGGGCTCGTCCAGGAACAGGATGCGCGGCTCGTGGCTCAAGGCCTTTGCGATCATCACCCGACGCTTCATGCCGCCGGACAGGGCCATGATCTTCTCGTTGCGCTTGTCCCACAGCGACAGGTCCTTCAGCACCTGTTCGAGGTAGGCCTTGTCCGGCGCCTTGCCGAACAGGCCGCGGCTGAAGTTGACAGTGGCCCAGACGGTCTCGAAGGCGTCGGTGTTCAGCTCCTGCGGCACCAGGCCGATCTTGGCCCGGGCGGCGCGGAACTCCTTTTTGATGTCGTGACCGTCGGCGATCACCTGGCCGCGGCTGGCGTTGACCAGGCCGCAGATGATCCCGATCAGGGTGGTCTTGCCCGCGCCGTTGGGGCCCAGAAGGGCGAAGATCTCGCCAGCCCGAATCTCCAGGTCCACATTTTTCAGGGCGGTGAAGCCGGTGGCGTAGGTCTTGTTCAGGCCGCTGACGGTGATGATCGGCGCCACGCGCGCTCCTTGGAAGGCTCGGGTGAGGTAGAGCGAAGCGTGAAGGGGCCGCGCGCCTAGCATTTAGGGGCGAGTCCCGCCGCCTTCCAGGCTTTGCGCCGCCGTTGGTGGTCGCCCCTCCACCGATTCCTCCACAGCAACCGACGCAAAAGGGTCACGTGCGGCGTTTTGGGGCTTGCGCCTGAAAGGGCAGGGGCCTAGAGAGCGCGTCCCGCTGGCGGGGCCGACCTGATCCGGGCGGCGAGGCGCTTCAAAAGGCCTTGCTTTTTCCGGAACATGCGACTAGGCTCCCCAGCCTCAACTGACTCGTTGACCGACCGTGGGCCGGCCTAGGCTTGGCTCTTGGGAGGTTTTTGCGCTTTGAAAGCTGGGGGTTTCGGCCCCTGAAGATTTTGAAGACAGTTGGTTGACACGATCCGGGGTGGCGAGTAGTTACGCCGCCTCGCCG